>NZ_JBFBAE010000014.1:0-90582 GCF_040689465.1 Amycolatopsis sp. NPDC051373
ACGACCCGCGTGCGCAGCTGCTCGATCCGCTTCGCCGCGTCAGCACGCAGCGCCAGTGCCTCCGCGAGCTTCATCTCCTCGCTCATGCCGCGAGAGTAACGGCGATCAACTTCGGTTCCTACTTTGGCCTGGTGGTGCTTCCGGTGGTTCGACCCCTTCGCAGTCGGGGTCACCCCTCTGTCGACACGACCTTGCCGTCTGGACGCGGTGATCGCCTGGGTGAGGAGAACGATGATGCGCGTGACGCAGAGAAACCCAGTACTCAAGCTCGCCGACCTTCGCCGGACCTGTTCTCTGCTGCTGGACGAGATACAGCGCCGATTCGGCGATGCGATCAACCTGGCTGATGTGCCCGTCGACTACTACTGGAACGTGGACCTGGCCGCCGCGTTCGACATCCACCAAGGTCCCGAAGCGCACCTCGACTGCGGCCAGAGCAGCGACGACTTTGCCGAAGTGACAGCCGCGGCCCAGCGCGGACCAGACGACGTGATCGCGCTCTGGCACGACCTCGACCACCTGGCCGGAGTCCTGCGGCTGCTGGCATTTCTCGACCTACCCGCCAGGCCTCGGTGAGTGTTCCGCGAACGATCGTTTCTGATACCGGAGTCCCGCCCCAGCAAGTGCTGTGGTGTGCCGCCGTAACGTTTCCCGGCTGCTCGCGCGACGTGAATACGGCAAAGCCGACACGAAGGGGAGACGTGATGCGAGCTCGAGCACTTGTGATGGCTGGTGTCGCCGGTCTGCTGTCCTTGACAGTCACCGCGCCGGCGGAGGCGTCCGGCGTACCGGAGCTGTGGTCGACCGGACCGTTCACCGCGCAAATCGCGGTCAGAGCCGGAGACGTCAACGGCGACGGCAAGGACGACCTCGCCGGCTTCAACACCTTCCAGAACGCGTGCTACGTGAAGCTGTCGACCGGCTCGGGCTTCCAGCCGCAGCAGGATTGGAGCCTGTGCGCGAATAGCCTCGACGACAGCCCGTACTACGGATACTTCCTCGGCGACGTGGACAACGACGGCCGCGCGGACGCCATCACGGTCCGGCCGCACACGCATTCGAGCCCGCACATACAGGGCATCTTCGTGTCGAGGTCGATCATCGGCACCGACGGCGTGGAACGGTTCTCGCCGCCCACGCAATGGCTGAACAACACCATCGCCGGCGACCAGGGGAGCCTGGCGGTGGACCTGGAGGGCGACGGGGACACCGACGTGATCGGCTTGTTCGCGGGGGTCCCGCTATTGGCGGCAGTCTCGGACGGCACGAAGATGCTGAACCCGTTGACAACGTGGGGCCCGGACACCCTCCGCGGTGAGAAGGCGACGCTGGCGGCGGACGCGACCGGTGACGGCCTGGCCGATTGCATCCTCGTCGACTCGAGCGGTATGCGCGTGGTGCCCGCCACCACGGAGACCCGCTGGCACGTCACCCCGCCGCAGCAGTGGTCGACCACGCCGTTCTCCGGCACCGAGAAGACCTTCACCGGGGACATCGACGCCGACGGCAAGGCAGACCTCATCGCCGTCAACGACACCGATGTGCAGGTCATGCGCTCCACCGGCACGGGCTATTCCGCGCCCGAAGCGTGGTACGCGGGCTCGTTCGCCGGCACGAAGGACACCCTCACGGCCGATGTGGACGGTGACGGCGATACGGACCTCGTCGCGGTGAACGACACCGACATCTGGGTGCTGCGCTCGCAGTAGGACTCAGGAGTCCAGCACGACATCCGACGCCAATGCCGTGGGTCGAGCACAGCCATGCCGACGGAGTCTCCAGCCCGCTCCTGCGGGCGGCGGTCGGCGAGCTCCCGGATCCAGGGGGACTCGCCCGATGCGCTGTTCGCGTCGTGTCACGCTTCGCGCGTTCCGATCGGCAGCCCCTTCGAGCCGTGAAACCGCAGATCAAGGCGCTCGAAGGGGCTACCGATGCTTCGGGTGAGTGGGGCCGGAGAGACTCGAACTCTCACTGGCACGGACCTAAACCGTGTGCCTCTGCCAATTGGGCTACGGCCCCGGGAAAGCCTGGAGAATCGTAGCGCGCGCCACGTTCGGGGTGGCTCGGCGTGGCCAGTGGCCGTGATGGGGGTGTCGTCCTCTAACGTGGGCGCCTACAGTCCGACGCGGCGAGGAGGGCACGTGGCTCGCGACCCCGAGACCATCGAGCGTGAGATCGAGCAGGCCAGGACGGCGCTGGCGGCGACGCTCGACCAGCTGGGCACCAAGGCCAATCCCCAGAAGCTCGCGGCCCAGGCCAAGAACGGCATCCGCGCGAAGCTGGACGACCCCAAGGTCAAGTACCCGCTCATCGGCGTGGGGGCGTTGATCGTGGCGCTGCTGGTGCGCAAGCTGTTCCGCTGATCCACCGATACGTCTGAGCGGGCCCGGAGACGGGTCCGCTCAGACGTATTCACGTATGAAAGATCGACAAAGCGACAACTGGCCCGGCGTACCGGAACGGCGGTGTCAGGCGCGTGGGGAGACCGTCGGCTTCGAGGTGGGGACGGCGGGCGTCTCCTCGGCCTTGCGGTCCTCGACTTCCTTCGACAGCTGCTTGCTCGGCGGAAGCTGAGGCTTGGCCGCAGCGGGAGCACCAGCAGAGGCGGAAGTACCAGCAGAGGCGGAAGTACCAGCAGAGGCGGAAGCACCAGCAGAGGCCGAAGCGGCGGCAGCAGCCGGCTTCGAAGACCCCGACGGCGGCACCTCCAGCGGCTCGATGTCCGGCAGGGTGAGCCGCGCGGTCATGTAGGAGCTGGTGAACTCCAGGGCGCTCCCGTTGAGCAGGTGCACGACCGTGGGTCGCCCGTCCGGGGCGAGCTCGTCGACGAGCTGGTCCGCGCGGTCACGCGCGGCGATGATGCCCGGCGCCTTCGCGGTCCGTGCCTCGCCGCGGCCGCTGACGGTGATCGTCCAGTCGTCGTTTTCGTGCGCGTACGTCGCTGTGATCGTCTCCACCACTACCTCACCCCTCTCGCCATCAGCATGCGTCACTGGCCGAGACTCGGCCACCGCACGCTCATGACGCGATTTCTGCGCCCCCGCGCAACCCGCGACTGTCCATCAGTCTTTCTACAGGGTTCTCGATACCGTAAAGAAACTCTGTGTCACAAGACACGGGAGGGGATTCGCACTGAGTGACGACCGAATGGCCTAATGCGCGTGCATTTTCACGCGCACCTCAGCGGGCGCGTGGTGACAGTCCGGACCAGAGCATGTCCATGGCGTAGTCGGTCGCCATCTCGGGGGTCACGTCCGGGAAGCGCTCGCACCAGATCGCGAGACGCTCGCACGCGCCGACCACGAACTCGGCCGACGCTTCGGCGCGCAGTTCGTCCGAGTCGTCGAAGTGGCCGCTCATCAACGCCGCGATCAGGTCCGTCTGCTGCCGTCGTGTCTGCTCGATCTCGTCGGCCGCCGGCGTGCCGATCAGTGCCATCTCGTGCCGCAGCAGCGACCAGGCCTCCCGGCGCTCGCGGATGAAGACGAAGAACGCCAGCAGCCCGCGACGCAGCGCGTCCTCGGCGGAAACCGCGCCGACCGTCGCCTGTTCGGTCACCTCGCGCAGCGCCGCCCGCGACTGCCGGATGCACGCCAGCAGCAGGCCTTCCTTGGAGTGGAAGTACTCGTACAGCATCGGCTTCGACACGCCCACGAGCTCGGCGATCTCGTCCATCGACGCCGCGCCGTAGCCGCGCTCGGTGAACACCCGTTCGGCGACCTCGATCATCTGCCGTTCGCGCTCGGCCCGGGGCACGCGCTTGCGTTTCGCGGTGGTCACGAGAACACTCTACCGCCGGTAACCTACTCCAAGTAGGATGGACTTTGAGTAACACCAAACGGGAGGGCGCATGGGCAACCGCACCGAGACCGGGGTGATCGTGGTCGGGACCGGGTTCTCCGGCCTGGGCATGGCCATCCAGCTGCGCAAGGACGGCCGCGAAGACTTCGTGATCCTCGAGAAGGCCGACGACGTCGGCGGGACCTGGCGCGACAACAGCTATCCCGGCTGCGCCTGCGACATCCCGTCGCACATGTACTCGTTCTCCTTCGAGCAGAACCCCGGCTGGTCGCGCGCCTACTCGCCGCAGCCCGAGATCTGGAGCTACCTGCGCGGCGTCACGGAGAAGTACGGCCTGCGCCGCTTCTTGCGCTTCGGCCAGGAGATGACCGGCGCGCGCTGGGACGCCGATGAGAACCGCTGGCACGTCACCACCAAGTCGGGCGACGAGTTCGTCGCCAAGGCCCTGGTCGCGGGCGTCGGCGCGCTGCACCGCCCGCAGATCCCGCGCCTGCCCGGCATCGAGAATTTCGCCGGTCCGGCGTTCCACTCCGCGCAGTGGGACCACGACGTGGACCTCACCGGCAAGCGCGTCGCGGTGGTCGGCACGGGCGCGAGCGCGGTGCAGTTCGTGCCCCAGATCGTCGGGCAGGTCGAGAACCTGACGCTCTTCCAGCGCACCCCGCCGTGGGTGATGCCGAAGGCCGACCACGACATGCCCGGCTGGGTCCGCGGCCTGTTCAAGGCGGTCCCGCTCGCGCAACGCGCCTACCGCGACGTCCTCTACTGGATGCTCGAGGCCCGCGCCGTCGGCTTCAACGGCCAGCCGTGGGTGATGCAGCTCGGCCAGCGCATCGCCAAGCGCAACATCGACCAGGCCGTGGCCGACCCGGCTCTGCGCGCGAAGCTGACGCCCGACTACACCATGGGCTGCAAGCGCGTGCTGATCTCCAACGACTACTACCCGGCCCTGGCCAGGGACAACGTCGACGTGGTCACCGAAGGCGTCGCCGAGGTCCGCGAGCACAGCGTGGTCGACGCCGCCGGTGTGGAGCACGAGGTCGACGTGATCATCTACGGCACCGGCTTCCACGTCACCGACGCGTTCGACACGCTCGAGATAGTCGGGCGCGACGGGCGCAACCTCGCCAAGGAGTGGGCGGCCGAGGGGATGCGCACGCACCTCGGCATCACCGTCAACGGGTTCCCGAACCTGTTCTTCCTGCTCGGCCCCAACACCGGACTCGGCCACAACTCCGTGGTGTTCATGATCGAGTCCCAGATCTCCTACATCGCGCAGGCGCTGCGCCTGGCGGGCGACCGCGCGATCGACCCGCGGCCACAGGTGCAGGAGGCGTTCAACACCGACGTGCAGCGCAAGCTCGCGAAGGGGATCTGGACGCAGGGCGGCTGCAAGAGCTGGTACCTCGACGCGAAGGGCGTGAACCGCACGATCTGGCCTGGCTTCACGTGGCGGTACTGGCTCGACACGCGCACGGTTCGCCGGGAGGACTACGAACTGCTCGGCTGACAACGCAGGGCGCAAGGGGTACGAAGGGGACTTTCGCGGCAGGGGAGGAGGCGCGAAAGTCCCCTTCGTAGCTTGTGGGGAGGGCAGGAAGGCGCGCCGAACAAGCCCACGGACGGCGGTGGGCGTGCTCGGGTCAGGGATGAGGGGGCGGGGGCTTTCGCGACCCTCGACAACGCGAAAGCCCCCGGCCGGGACCGGCGAAACGGCCCGGGTCAGCTCCGCCCGTGGCTCAGGCGGGTGCGAGTTTGCGCAGGTGGCTGATCAGGTCGACGACCTGCAGGTCGCACAGCTCGGCCATCCGCTCGAGCGCGGCCAGGTCGAGCGACACCTCGGCCGGGCCCGAGCTCACCGTGGTCGCGCCGGCTCCCGGATCGCCACGGCGCAGCCGGTCCTCGGCCCAGCGGCGCAGGGGCAGCAGTTCGGGCGAGGCCTCGGCCACCACTCGCCGCAGGTCCACCCGCACGCGTCCGGGCTCTTCCACGAACACGCGCCGGTGCACCTTGGCCAGCAGGTCCTGGGGCAGCTCGTCCATCGCGACGCACAGCTCGACCAGGCGCACCACGGAACACTGCCGCGTGCCCAGCTCGTACGTCGCCAGCGTCTGCAGGGAGATCTCACTCTGCAGATGCGTGTTCAGCTCCTTGCGCGTCCAGCCTCGCCTGCGCCGGAGCTTGCGGAGCTCGTCACCGAGTATCCGCTGGTAGTGCTCAGCGTCGATCACCACTTCCTCGTCCCCTGCCCTGCTCACGCTCCCACACGCGGGCGTTCGCTCTCGTGACTGCGAACGCGTGCGCGTCTCACGTGTATGAAAGTGGGCAGTGCGCTTTTCCTTACGCGGTTTCGGGCAAGTCTTTGGTGACGATTTCGCAGACTGCTCCGAACGGACGAACCGCGGTGCGCTGAACAGGTCAGTTGACGCAGGGAACGCCATCGGCCGTGATCGGCTTCTGGTCGTCGCCGGCGGCCGGCGGGGGTGCCGGGGTCGACGCGGGCGCGTGGGCCGCGCCGGCCGGCGCACCGGAGCCGGCGTTGTCGGCGCTCGGCTGGTAGTCCGAGCCGAGGAACACCATCACGTGACCGGCGCCGACGCTCTTGTCCTCCTGCACCGTCGCCTTGGTGCCGAGCGCGTCGGCCACGGCGTTGCCGGAGTCCTCGCCGCCGGAGGGCACCCAGATCACGGTGGTCTTGCGTGAGGTCGCGTTGGCCGTGTCGCCCGCGGTGAAGCCCTTGCCGGTGAGCTGCTTCGACACGCTCGCGGCCAGGCCCGTGCGGCCCGAGGCGTTGCGGACGTCGACGGTGATGCCCTTGTTCGCGTCGTTGGTCTGGGGCGCCTGTTCTTGACCAGGCTGTTGGCCGGGCTGCGGACCGGCGAGGCCCTGCACGAACTTCTTCACGGCCTGCGGGTCGACCTTGATGGCGTCACCGTCGCTGGGCGACTTGTACGCGACGTCCTCCACCGGGATCGTGCGGAACTCGAGCTGCCCGCCGGTGAGGCCCTTCATCTGCTGGGCGAAGCTGAAGATGTCCCAGTTCTGGTTGAGGACCACCGACTTCTTGATGGCTTCGATGAGCGCGTTGAGCTTGCCCGGGTCGGTGAGCGTGCCGGCCGAGAGCACCTTGCGCGCCATGCCGGCCATGAACACCTGCTGGCGCACCACCCGGTCGAGGTCGCCGCGCGGCAGGCCGTGGCGCTGCCGGACGAACTCCAGTGCCTGCACCCCGGAGATCGTGTGCACGCCCTTGGTGAACTTCGCGCCGGAGTAGGAGTCGTCGACGCTGTTGTTGAGGCACACGTCGACGCCGCCGATGGCCTGCGTGATCTCGCTGAAGCCGAGCAGGTTGATCGCCGCGTAGTTGTCGATCGTCGAGCCGGTGAGCGCCTCGACGGTGGTGATCAGCTCCTTCGCGCCGGCCTGGTTGGCCTTGACGTCGAGCTCCTTCGGGTCCGTCACGCCTTGCTGCTGCAGGTCCTTGCGCGCCTGCAGCATCGCGCGGGGGTACGCGGAGTTGATCTTGTGCTCGCCGAAGCCGGGGATGTTCACGTACGAGTCGCGCGGCAGCGAGATCGCGACGGCCTTGCTGCCGTCGTTCGGGATGTGCACGAAGATCAGTGAGTCGGTGTTGAGCTCGCCGTCGGCCACGCCCGCGCGCAGCTGGGCGAGCAGCTGCGGGGAGAGCGGGTTGCCCTGCGCGTCGGTGCGGCTGTCGAGGCCGACCAGGAGGATGTCGCGCGCGCCGTCGGCGGGCTGGTCGCCGCCCGATTGCGGGTTGATCACGTCGGCGTAGTTGAGGCCGTTGACCAGGCCCTGCAGCGACGCCCACGCGTAGCCGGTGAAGGCCATGACCAGCAGCGACACCACGGCGAGGGTGATCTTCGCGCCGCGGTGCGAGCCTCGCCGGCCAGAGCGCCGCGGCGGCGGACCGGACCGGCGCTGCGCCGGACGCGACGGGCGGTGCTCGGCGTCGCGGGGGCCGCGCGGCCCAGCGCGATCACGCGCGGGCGGTGGCACCCGGCGTCCGCTCGCGCGCCCCGGCGGGTCCTGCCAGGGGCGGGCGGGGCGTCGGTCGCCTTGCCCGTTCCGAGGCGGGTGATCCACGCGGTCCGCTCCTTCTGCTCGTCCGTCTGCCTGCCACTGTCCGGGTCTCCCGGACCTTGAAGACGCATGGTGCCGGGACGGGGTTGCGGCGGGTTCGCACCTCCCCCGGCCGGTGTGGCCTGCACCACCCATGGTCCGCCAAGTCGGGCGCGTTCGCCTGGCCGGTTGTGTGCGTGTCGCGCTTCGAGTTTCTCGTCAAGAAGTCGCGCTCGCAGCGCGGCGCCGGGGAACCAGGCACGAAACGGCCGCGACCAGCGCAAACACCGCCGTCGCGGCGTGCAGGACCACGGTCGGCGTGCCGGCCGACGAGACCATCAGCGGCGGGCCGCAGGCGAGTGCGCAGACGAACCACGTGCCCGCCGACGCGGTGGCGCCCGTGCGGACGGTGTGCAGCAGGAGCACGCCGAGAAGCAGGTGCACGAGGCTCTGCACGGGGTCGAGGTGCAGGCCGAGGAAATCGGCGTCGGCGGCGACGTCGCCGAAGCGGGCCAGCGCGAGCCCGAAGACACCGAGTGTCGCGTAGCCGATGCCGAGCGCGGCGGCCGCTCTCGTGAGCAGCACCGGCCGCCAGCCGGTGGCCGTGCGCGGTCTCGGCGGGGGCGGCGCGGGTTCGCCGTGGCCGCGCGGGTGGCGTTCGAACCACCAGAACACGCACCCCGCCGGCACGAGCAGTAGCGCGATCGCCATGGCGGTGCGCGGTTTCACGAGCCAGCTCAGCCCGTCGGCGATCGGGCCCGGCAGGTAGACGACGGCGACGAGCAGCAGCATCGCCGCCAGGAACGCCAGGTACAGGCTCATCGGCGCCCGCAGCACGAACCCGGCCGCGCGGCTGACCCGCGGCCACGCCGCGACGCGCACCAGCCGTCCACCGAGCACGCCCGCCAAGCCGAGCTGGGTCACGCCGAGCAGCAGGACCTCCCACGGCGGCGCTGACAACGCGGCCGGCGCGCCCGGGCTGCCCAGCAGGATCGGCGACGCGCCGAGCGCGAAGGTGGCCACGGCCAGAGCGCCCACTCCGGCCACGGCGGCGCCCGCCAGCACCGGCCGGGGGAGCCGCACCCCGTCGGCGTGGGCGAACGCGATCTGCTGGGCCAGCAGCGCGAGCGCCAGGGTGGCGCCGTAACCGGGCAGCGGCGAGCCGGACCAGGCCGCGGTGGCCTCGCCCGCGACGACGAGCGCCAGCAGGCCGGCCACCGACCACAACCCGGCGCGGCGGTGCAGCGCGAGCAGTGCGGGCGCGCAGACGACCGTCAGCAGGTACACGCCCAGCAGCCACAGCGGGTGCAGCGCGATCCGCATGACCGTCGCGTTCGTGCCTGCGGGAATGCCGAGCAGCTCCAGCGCCAGCGGGACGAGCAGGGCGACCACGGCGAAGATCAACGCGGGGCGCAGCAGCGGGCTCGCGCGCTCGGCGAGGTAGTGGCGGTAGCCGCGGTCGCGTTCGGCCGGCCAGCCGGTGACGTTCGCGTAGCCGCCCGCGAAGAACAGCAGCGGCGTGAGCTGCGCGAGCCACGTCAGCGGCCACCACGCGGACTCGGGCGCGCCCGCCCAGTCGGCCAGCGCCGTCGCCGATTCGCCGAGCACGAGCAGCACGGCCGAGGCAGCGCCGAGCACGGCCCAGCGGGTGGGGGGACCAGTCGCGGCGCGAGCGGGTCGGGGGGTGGCGCGCCGGGCCGTGTGCCAGCCGCGCAGCCGGAACACGAGCAGGCAGCCGATCACGAGGACGCCGGCGACCATCGGCCCGATCGGGTCGGCGACCGGAGGTCCCCACCGCTGGTGCCACGAGTTCACGACGAGCCCGGCGGAGTAGAGCGTGGCGACGACCTGGCAGGTGCCCGGCGAGCCCATCGGGTTCACCACGCACGCGTGGTGCATGTCCTGCGACAGCCGAGCGTCGAGCGAGGCCCGCACGCTCTGGTCGAGCGGGTGGCCCTTCTTGTCCGCGTAGCGCAGCAGGTCGTAGCCCAGGTCGTGGGCCTTGCACGGCACCGCGTAGTCCCACTTGGTGTTGTCGTCGCCCCACGGGGTGGAGCACCCGCCGTCGACGTGGACGGCGCGAACGGTCCCGTCGCGTGCGGCCAGCGCACCCGGCGTCACGCCGCTGACTGCGGTGAAGTCCTTGGGCAGGAGCGCGAGCGCGGTGGGCTGCGGGCCGGGGTGGGTCAGCGCGGCGATGGCGTTCTGCGCGGCCAGTACGTCGCCCGTCGGCGGTCCCTGGTCCGGCGGCGACGCCGGGCGCGAGGCGATGAGCCCGAAGCCGAACACGACGAAGAGCACCAGCAGCAGCCAGCCCGACGTCGACCACGGACGGCGGGCGCGAGCGGCGGCCGGAGGCCGGTCGTCGGTGGCGGGCATGCGCTCAAGGGTGCCAGTCCCACCCGGGCGGCGGCATGGGGATGACCCCCGGAAGGGGTGGGGATCTCCCCGGGTCCGGGCCGGGCACCACATTTCAGGGGGTGGTGAATTGCATCACAGTCCCCTTTTCGCGACTTCCGGTCACGGAGAGCAAGCCCTGCTTAATTGGCTGTCCGTTTTCGGGGCCCGTTCACCCAACGCGATTAATCGCAATTGGCCGGGCGGCGATTTCGCTCAGGCCACGCGCGGCGGCGGATCCGCGTCGGCGAACCGGACTTGATTCCGGCCCCCTTCCTTCGCGGCATACACGGCGGCGTCGGCCGCGTGCAGCAACTGTTCCACCGTCGATCCGTTCGGCCCGAGCAACGCCACTCCGATCGACGTGGTCCGACCGGTGATGCGGGCGCGTCCGCCGCGTTTGTCGGTGGTCACGATCTGCTGTTCGGCGATCGCGAGACGGATCCGTTCGGCCGCGACCTTGGCGGCCGTTTGGTCCACGTCCGGCAGCAGGATCAGGAATTCCTCGCCGCCGAAGCGGCCGATGATGTCCCTGGGGCGCGTGATGTCGTCCAAGGTCTGGGCCACGGTGCGCAGGACGTCGTCGCCCGCGGGGTGGCCGTAGGTGTCGTTGATCCACTTGAAATGGTCCAGGTCGATCATCAGCAGCGCCAGCATTTCGTTGCCGCGAGCGGCTCGCGTCAAGGCGCGGTCGGCTGATTCGGACCACCCGCGCACGTTGAAGATGCCGGTCTTCGGGTCCGTGCGCGCCTCGGACTGCAGCTGGTTGATCTCGGCGAGCCGGTTGCCCAGCACGGTGATGAGCACCAGGATCACGATCGCCGGCGGGAAGTTCACCAGCAGGATCGTGGCGATCGTGCCGAGACCGATGGTCGAGAGCTCCAGCAGGTTGTCATCCTTGGTGCCCAGCACGTTGCTCAGCGTCGGGGCGGAAGTTCCGCCCAGTGCGAGCAGGCTGCCGATGACGATCGCCTGCAGCGCCGCGTAGCAGAAGCCGACCAGCATGAGGATGCCGAAGAGCTTCAGCGAGTTGTTCGGCGTGAGGTTCTCCAGCTCCGCTGAGGCGAAGGTCTGGTACAGCTGGTGTGCCGCCAAGGCCGACACGGCGTGCGTGAACGAGGTGAATACGAACTTGTGCGGAGGCCGCCGCGAGTTGAACCACCGCTGCCCGCGGACGATGACGATCAGCAGCAGTGTCAAGGGGATCGGCAGCAGCAGCGCGCCAGGGAACACCCAGATCCCCGACAGGTCGATGTGGACGGCCGTCACGCGGTTGCGCCGCCGCTCCTCCTGCCGGCGCGTGAGCTGGATGTGCACCGTGGCGCACACGGCGAGGATGCCGAACCGGGCCCAGTCCAGGGCGGTGGCGGGACGGCCGGTGACGATCCCGAACGTCAGCAGGCCGATGGCAAGCGCTTCCCAGGAAAGCAGGAAAACGATCATCGGGCGCGGCTTCGTCCACAGATCCCACGACCGCACGGGATTGCCGGAAATCAACTCACCGAGCCGTTGGCCGACACCCTGCGACCGCGCGGTTGCTTTTTGTGCATCACTGCGTGCATCCCCTTGCGCATGCCCGGAAGAATCCTGGAACTTCGGTGCGTGATCATGGGAGGGTGTGGGTACCCCGCGATTGGAGTCCGTGGGTTCACCGTGCGCGCGTGCGTTCTCGGGCATCGGGCTCGGCCTCCTCCGGTCTCTCGGGTGGTTCGCGTCTGGTGGTATCCACTGTGGTGCTGTTATCGCTTACCGGTATCATCGCACTCACCGACTCCCCGGCGGTGGGCCCTCCGCGAGGGCTGAATTCGTGTTCCGTCCAACCGTGTGCCTCTTACCCTGAGGTGCCTTCCCCCGATGGCTGGTGAATCCTGAATGCGAATTGCAACGCCAGTCGCTGAGCTGTGCCCTCGAGGAGGTGTTTTCCCGATGCGCGACCGCGAGGCCTGAATCGTTCTTGTCTGTTTTCCCGGAAATTGTCAGTGTGCTCAGTGCTCTCTGTTCGAGGAGGTGTCCGACCGTGCGTGACCGCGAGGCGTGATTCCGGTGACCGGCAACCAAGAGTTCGTGACAGCGTGAGCAGAGGAGAGTCGCGATGCGTGACCGCGAAGCCTGAGAACAAGACGCACCCCCAGACTTCGATCCGGAGGTCAGAACCGGATCGCCCCGGCCGGTGAACGAGCCGGCCACGACTCAGAGCCCGGTACCGGCTGCGACCGCGTGCCGCACCCGGGTCCATGAGAAGGCGGTGGGGATGGCCAGCGCCACGCCGAGCAGACCGGCGAGCGCGATGGCGGTGACCGCGGACCCGGTCACCTGGGCGACCACCCCGCCCAGCGCGACCCCGACTCCCTGCGCGACCCGCAGCCCGGTGCGGTAGAGCCCGCCGGCGCCGCCGCGCAGCTCGTTCGGCACCCAGGTGGCGAACGTCGCGGTGACCGTGATGATGTACGCGCCCATCGCACCCGCCAGTGCGAGGAGCACGAGAGCCAGTGCAAGGTTCGGCTGGAGCAGGAACAATGCGAGCAGGGCCAGCGACGTCGTCGCGAGGATGCCCAGCAGCCGCAGCCTGACCTGGGCGGACGCGAACTTCGAGAGCAAGTAGGCACCGGCCACGAACCCCAGCGGGTCGGCAGCCAGCAGCCAGCCGACGGCCGCGGACGACGCGCCGAGCTGCTGCGCCAGCGGAGCCGCGAGCCCTTCGGGGACCACCGCGAGCCCGACCAGCCACGACAGCGCGATCAGAACCCGCAGCCTGCGCTGCCCGAACACGAACCGCGTGGCCCCGAACCACGTCGACTGCTCGCCGCCCGCGGCCGGGCGATCGTGCACCCACACGCGCACGATGAGCGAGGCAACGGCAAAACTCACGGCGTCGATCGCCAGCGCCCACGACGTGCCCACGAATGTCACCAGGAGGCCGCCGCCCGCGAGCCCCAGCAGCATCACCGTGTTGGTGGTGATCCCGCGCAGGTCCTGGCTGCGCAGGTAGATCTCGTCGTCGGTGAACACTTCGCGCGTGATCGCGTTCTGCGCGGCGTTGGCGGGTGACGCGGCCAACTGCACGGCCACGAGCAGGCCGCACAGTACGGCCAGCGGCATGCCCGGCAGGCTCATCAGCCCCACGAGCATCGCCTGCACCGCCGCACTCACGCTCAGCACCGCGCGGCGCCGGTAGCGGTCGGCGAGGAAGGACAGCCCGAGCCCGCCCGCCAGGGCGGGGAGGAACGTGAGGGCGTAGACGACGGCGGCCCAGAGGGCCGAGCCGGTGCGGTCGTAGACGAGGATGGCGAGCGCCACCTTCGCCAGCTGGTCGCCCGCGCTCGAGATGGCCTCGGCCGCCCACAGAACGCGGTACTCGACGTTCCGCAGTGGCGCCGTCAGCCGTGGCGTGGCGTGGGTCGTCACAGGGTGACCACTTCCCCCTCCCCGATCGGGTGAACGTGTCCGGTGGGCATTCTGCCTGGGCTGTGACGGCGACCCCGAGGGAGTCACAGGTCCGGGCAGCGGGACAACAATCAGTATGCCGCTGATTACGCGCGGGCGAACAGTAGAACGATCGTTCTCCGCGGTCGGGCTGTTCAAGGGGGCCCGGACCACGCCGGGCGGACCCTGATTTCGGTCGGTGGTGACCAGTCCGGAGGTACCGGAGCACTGATCGTGCGTGACTCGCTCGTCGCATGACGCCCACCGTTCGCCGCCGTCGCCCTGTTCCCCGTGCGGAATGGCCCAACACTGGAAAAGAGCCCGGTGGAGCGACCCCTCGCCCCTCCGGTGCCTGGCAGCGGGGAGATGGTTATGGACAGGCTCATGCAGGACAAGGCCGTGGTCGTCACAGGCGCCGGCCGGGGACTCGGCGAGGCGTTCGCCGTGCACGTGGCCCGCGCGGGCGGGGCCGTGGTGGTCAACGACGTCGACGCCGGGCTCGCCGAGCGCACGGCCGAGACGATCCGGCAGCGCGGCGGCCGGGCCGTCGCGAGTGGACACAGCGTGGCCGACCCGGCGCAGGCCCAGGCGATCGTGGACCTGTGCGTCGGCGAGTTCGGGCGGATCAACGGCCTGGTCAACAACGCCGGGCTCAACTACGAGGCCCTGCCGTGGGACGACAACGTCGAGCAGGCCAGGGAGCTGGTCGAGGTCAACGTCCTGGGCGTGATGTACACGGGCCTGGCGGCGATCAAGGCGATGGTCGCCGGGGGGATTCGCGGGTCCATCGTGAATATTTCGTCGGGCGCTTCGCTGGGGCAGCGCAAGCTCGGCGTGTACGCGGCTTCGAAGGGCGCGGTTGCTTCGTTGACGTATTCGTGGGCCCTGGACCTGGAAGAGCACGGGATCCGCGCCAACGCGGTGTGCCCGGTGGCGCACACGCGGATGGTGTGGAAGTCGGAGCGGGCGTTGCGGGCTTGTCCGCCCGAGCGGACGCCGTCCCGGATCGCGCCGGTGGTGTTGTTCCTGCTCGGGGATGGGTCGGCGGGGATCACCGGGCAGATGATCCGGTGCAACGGGCCGCAGCTGCACGTGATGGGACAGCCGTTCCTGAAGCAGCCGATCCTCGAGCGGCAGGTGTGGGACACGGAGACGGTGCAGAACGCCTTCGACGAGGTGTTTTCGGCGCACCTGGAGAACTACGGGCTCGAGAAGCGGGTGCCGCCGCGGCTTCGCAAGTGGACGGACAGCAGCCGGATCGCCTGACGGCCCACCCCGGGCGGGGCTCATCCGAACCGCCCGGGGTCGGCGATCAGGACGCCGGGGTGACAGCGGTGTAGAGGTCCTTGATCGCGGCGTCGTAGCGCTCGTTGATGACGCGGCGCTTGAGCTTCAGCGTGGGCGTGAGCTCACCGGTTTCGGGGGTCCACGCCTGCGTGATCAGGTGGTAGCGCTTGATCTGCTCGATGCGCGCCAGGCGGCTGTTGGCGGATTCCACCGCGCGTTCGATCTCGGCGAGCACCTGGTCGTGGGTGGCCAGCTCGTCGATGCCGGACGCCTCGATGCCGTTCGCCGCGGCCCAGCCGGGGGCGATCTCGTCGTCGAGCACGATGAGGGCGGTGACATACGGGCGGTCGTCGCCGATCGCGACGGCCTGGCCGATGAGCGGGTGCTCCTTGAGCAGGCCCTCGATGCGGGTGGGGGCGATGTTCTTGCCGCTCGAGGTGATGATCAGTTCCTTCTTGCGGTCGGTGATCCGCACGAAACCGTCTTCGTCGATGGTGCCGATGTCGCCGGTGGCGTACCAGCCGTCGGCGTCGGTGGCGTCGGCGATGGAGCCGTCTTCCTGCAGGTAGCCGAGGAACACGATGGGGCCGCGCACGAGCAGCTCGCCGTCTTCGGCCACCTTCACCTCGACGCCCTCGAGCGGCTTGCCGACGGTGCCCGCGCGGAAGCCGCCGGCGCTGTTCGACGTGGCCGCGCCGGTCGTCTCGGACAGGCCCCAGACCTCCTGGATCTCCACGCCCAGGCCGGCGATGAAGTACAGGACCTCCACCGGCAGGGCCGCCGCGCCACTGGAGGCGACGAGCACCTTGTCCAGACCGAGCAGCGCGCGCACGGGGGCGAGCACGGCTTCGTCGGTCTTCGCGATGCGCTCGGCGAGCTCGGCCGGCACCTCCTTGCCGTCGGAGCGCAGCTTGTAGCCCTCCTGCAGCAGGGCGTTGGCCGAGAGCAGCGCCTCGCGCCGGTCCTCGGGTACGCCGCCGAGCATGTTCTTCATGCCCGCCACCATCTTTTCCCACACGCGCGGTACGCCGAAGAAGCTCTCCGGGTGCACCTGCCCGAGCGCGGCGACGACTCCGGCGGCGTCGGCGACGGTGTGCACGTGGCCCGCCCACAGCAGCGGCAGGTAGATCGACAGCTCGCGCTCGGCGATGTGCGCCAGCGGCAGGTAGGCGATGTTCTTGGCGTGCATGGGCGCGTCGTGCAGGTTCTGCACCGCGAGTCCTTCGTGGACGGCGTTGCGGTGCGACAGCACGACACCCTTGGGGTCGCCGGTGGTGCCGGAGGTGTAGATCATCGCGAGCGGGTCGTCCGGCTGGATCGCCTGCCACGCGGCTTCGAACGCGGCGGGGTCTTCGGCGAGTGCCGCGCGTCCGGCCTCGCGCACCTCGGCGAAGGAAACGAACCGTTCGTCGCCGGCCGGGATGGCGGCCGCGTCCATCACGACGACGTGGCGCAGCGCGGGGAGATCGTCGAGCACCGGCAGCCAACGATCGAGCTCACCCGTGCCGCCGAGGACGACCACGGGCGCGGCGCTGTGGCGGGCGACGTAGCGGATCTGGTCCGGGCTCAACGTCGCGTACGCGGTGCACGGGATCGCGGCCAGGTGCACGGCGGCGAGGTCGGCGACCAGGTGGTCGGGACTGCTCGCGGCCATGATCAGCATGCGGTCGCGCTTGCCGAGGCCGAGCCCGGCCAGGCCGCGCGAGAACTCGGCGATCGCGGTGCGGAACTCGCTCCAGTTCAGCGTCGGGTGACCCTCGAGGTCGAGCGAGGTGACGGCGGGGTGTTCGCCGTACTCGGTGGCGTTGCGGTGCAGCAGGCGGGGGATCGTCTGACCTTCGGCCTGTGCGGCTGCGGACTGCGGGGTGGTCAACGCTGGCCCTCCTCCAGTGGTGTGGATGACCGACCACTGTAGGGGCTCCCGGCCGGTGTGGATAGAGAATCGCGGCCACTCCGCGTGCCTGCGTGGACCTGACCGTGAACTACGCAAAACGGTCTATTCCTCACGCCTCGAGGAAAAGATCCACTTCAGCGGATCCTGCTTGAATGGAAGCCCCTGCCGAAGGAGAGCCCGTGCCCGCTCGTGATCAGTCCGCTCGTGAACTGCTGAGTGCGATCCAGCGCGAGCTCGCGCCGCGCGACGACGACAACCGGCTCGTGCCGCTCGTCGTGTCCGGCCGTGCGCCGCGCGAGGTGTTCGCCGCGATCGCCGCCGAGGAGCGGTGGATCGTGCGCAGCGACTGGCGCAGCTTCCACGCGCTGGCCGCCCGCGCCGACGAACCGCGGGCGCGTGAGTTCTTCGGCGGCCTCGCGCCGGGGGAGCAGCTCGCGCTGGGCAAGCTCGACGCGATGGCGGCCGCGGTCGGAGATGATCCTGGGACCGAGTTGCCGCGTGCGGGTTGTCAGGCATATCCGGCGTACTTCGCGTGGCTGGCGCTGAACGGCGAAGCGGCTGAAGTCACCGTCGCGATCTTCGCGAACTTCGCCGCGTGGGGCCGGTACTGCGCCGCCATCGCCGCGGGGATGCGTGAGCACTACTGTTTTGAGGACGGTGGCTTCTCCGAGGACGCGTGCGCGTTCTTCGACTTCTTCGCCGCCGACGTCCCGGAAGTCGAAGAGCAGGCGCTCGCCGCGATCCAGGCCGGGCTCGACGCCGGGCGGCTCGACGCGGATCGCGCGCGGACGTACGCCCGGCTGTTCCAGAGCTACGAGCTGATGTTCTGGAGCACCCTCGCCGACGAGTTCCCGGCATGAGCCTCGCCGAAGAAGCGGCGGAGCTCGACGCCGCCGACCCCCTGGCCGCCAAGCGCGCGGAGTTCGACCTCGACCCGGCCGTCGCGTACTTCGACGGCAATTCCCTCGGCGCACCGCCGAGGCACGTCGCGCAGCGGCTCGCCGAGGTGGTCCGCGAGCAGTGGGGTGGCCGGCTGATCCGGTCGTGGACCGACGGCTGGTGGGACGCGCCGGAGCGGGTCGGGAGGCGCATCGCGCCGCTCGTCGGCGCGGCGCCCGGGCAGGTCGTGGTCGCCGACTCGACGAGCGTCGACCTGTTCAAGGTGCTCGTCGCCGCCGTGCGCGCGAACCCGGGCCGCGGCGAGATCCTGCTCGACGCCGCGACGTTCCCGACCGACGGCTACGTCACCGAGCAGGTCGGGCGCCTCACCGGACACGCCGTGCGGCGCGTGCCGGTCGCCGAGCTGCCTGCCGCGTGCGGTGAGGCGACGGCGGCGGTGCTCGTGAACCACGTCGACTACGTGTCCGGCCGGCTGCACGACATGGGCGCGATCACCGCCGCCGCGCACGCTGCCGGCGCCGCCGTGGTCTGGGACCTCTGCCACAGCGTCGGCGCGATCGAGGTGCGGCTCGACGAGCACGAGGTCGACTACGCGGTGGGCTGCACCTACAAGTTCCTCAACGGCGGGCCGGGCGCGCCCGCGTTCGTCTACGTCGCGAACCGGCTGCAGGAGTCGTTCGACCAACCGCTTGCGGGCTGGGCCGGGCACGCCGACCCGTTCGCGATGGAGGCCGGCTACCGCGCGGGCGCGGGGATTTCGCGGGCGCGCGCGGGCACTCCGGGCATCCTGTCGCTGCTCGCGCTCGACGCCGCGCTGGACGTGTGGGAGGACGTCGATCTCGCCGTGTTGCGCGCGAAAGGCTTGGCACTGGGCGATTTCTTCCTGCGCTGCCTCGACGAACTACTGCCCGGCGCCGACGTGCCGACGCCGCGCGACCACGCGCGCGGCCACCAGATTTCGGTGCGGGTGCGGGACGCGCCACGGACCATGGCGGCGTTGCACGAACGCGGCGTGCTCGGCGATTTCCGTCCGCCCGACGTGCTGCGGTTCGGGCTCGCGCCGCTCTACACGCGGTACGCGGAAGTGCTGCGCGCGGTCACGGCGTTGCATGAGCCGCGCTGAACGAAAGGCGAACTGAATTCACGGAAAATCGCGGTTTTCGCGGCTGAATGGATCCACGCATAGCCCCTTCGGGTGAGCGACCGAGACAGTTCCGCGTGGTTGCCCGCTATGATCGGACCCTGCTTTTCCGCTGGTGGGCGCACTGCGGACCGGCGCGATCCCGTGCTCGTGCGGCACGGGGAAACGTCGGCGCGGTTGCCGGGCGAAGGGGGCGGCGATGGCCGGTGCACGGGTTCGTGAGGTGCCGATTTCGTATGTCGGCACACTCCTGGTCGGGGTAATCCTCGGAATTCTGCTCGCCGAATTCGGCGACCTGTTCGTGCGCTTCCCGGTGGAGTCGGTGCTCGTGCTGGTGCTGGTCTGCTCCGTGGCCGTGCTCGGCTGGGCGTGCCGGGAGATGCTGCACGACCTCCTCCGCCGGGGCCGGCGCGGCGGCTCCGCTCGCCGGGCCGACCACGAAGACGACCCCGACTGGCCCGACGTGCCGCGCTTGATCCTGCACCGCGACGGCGACTCGCGTCCGAACGGCGTTCGGCGCTGAAAAGTGGTAATCGCGCCGGTGTGAACAGCGATTCCGTGGCCGGTGTAGTCCATTTCACGCCTTTTCGTCCTCGCGTGGAGTCCGGGGCCGCGCGTAAGGTCGCCGTCACGGACTGTCCGCGCGTTCGGTGATCGACCTCACCGATGAATTCGGTGTTCCTCACACGCCGTTCACCGCGCCGATAGCGCGCCGCAGGTCACGGTGGCACCGCCGTCCGGCCCATTACTGCTGCGACCAAGCTCACGTCTGCCGTGGCGGATTTCCCAAGCACTGGCAAGGGTTGTGAGACGCTCACGGGAACGTGATCGAAATTCGCGTCCAGACTTGACGTGCTTGCCCGGCCTGCCTAACGTCGTCGCGGGCGATGGACCACGGTGAGTTGATCCGGCTGGTCGGAACCGGGTGAGAAAACCCTGGGAGACCCGAATACCTTGTACTGCCGGAAGGAAAACGGACCACGGTGAAGCAGAATTCTGTTCGTCGCAGCCGCGGCTCGTCGATTCGATCACGCGTGCTCGCGATCGCGTTGATTCCGAGTCTCGCTCTCTTGCTCGTCGGCGTCGCGCTCGCCGGTTACCTGATCACCGACGCCCTGCAGGCGCGGGATTACGCGCAGAAGATCCGCAGTTCGGAAGGCCCGGGCATCCCGTTCATCCTCGCCGCCGAGCAGGAGCGGCAGCTGTCGATGAGCCTGCTGGCCGGACAGACCGACGCGCGTCAGGCGCTGCAGGCCGCGCGGCCGAAGACCGACGCGGCGGCCGCGCAGATCAGCTCGATCCTCGAGGGCAACTTCGCCGACGACGACACCGTGCCCGCGAGCGTGAAGCAGAACATCGCCACGTTCGCCGGGCTGTACTCGAAGGTGCCGCAGGTGCGTCAGCAGGTGGACGCGGGGCAGTTGCCGCTGCTGCAGACGTTCACCTTCTACAACCAGATCATCGACCAGTTCACGCAGGGCGTCGCCGGGCTCGCGCAGGCCGCGCGCGGTGCGGAGAACGCCTTCGCGCGCCTGTCGGCGATTCCGATCTTCAACGCCGCCGAGGAGATGCAGCGCAGCGATGCCCTGTCGGCGGCCGGGCTCGCTTCGGGCGGTCTGAGCGGTGACGAGCAACGCGCGTACATCGGGCAGATCGGCGCGTACCACGCGCAGCTGGAACAGTCCGTGCCGCAGATGCTGCCGCAGGTGCGCGCGAGCTACGACAAGCTCGTGGCCGGACCGGACTGGCGCACCGTCACGCAGGTCGAGAACGCGTTCCTGGCGGGCGAAAAGCAGCTGCCCGTGCCGCAGCAGCAGTGGCGCGACGCCGCGCACCAGGTCGCCACCACGTTGATGACGATGTTCGTGACGCAGAGCTCGGCCGCCACCAACGCGGCGATCGCCGACGCCGACACCACGCTCACCAACTCGATCATCGCCGGCGCCGCCGCGCTGCTCATCGCGATCATCGTGGTGCTCATCGCGCTGCGCCTCTCGCGCCGGTTCATCGCGCGCCTCGCGCGGCTGCGGGAGGACACGCTCGACGCGGCCGAGGTCCGGCTGCCGGAACTCGTGGAGCGCGTGCGCGCGGGCGAGCCCGTGGACCTCGAGGAGGGCGGGCACTTCCTCGACCACGGTGACGACGAGATCGGGGAGGTCGCCGAGGCGTTCAACAAAGCGCAGCAGGCGGCCATCGCCGCGGCCGTCGAAGAGGCGAAGACGAGGGAGGGCACCAAGACGGTGTTCCTCAACATCGCCCACCGCAGCCAGGTCATCGTGCACCGGCAGCTGAAGGTGCTCGACGCGGCCGAGCGCAAGCAGGAGGACCCGGACCAGCTGGACACGCTCTTCCAGCTCGACCACCTCTCCACGCGCGCCCGCCGCAACGCCGAAAACCTGATCATCCTCGGCGGCGGCCAGCCCGGCCGGCAGTGGCGCAACCCCGTCGGCCTGGCGGAGCTGGTGCGGGGCGCGGCGGCCGAGACCGAAGACTTCTCGCGCGTGAAGACGGCCGCGCTGCCGTCGATCGCCGTGCGCGGTCCGGTGGTCGGCGACCTCGTGCACCTGCTGGCGGAGCTGATCGACAACGCGACGTCGTTCTCGCCGCCCGAGGCGCGCGTCGAGCTGCGCGGCAACGTCGTCGGCAAGGGCGTGGTGATCGAGGTCGAGGACCAGGGCCTCGGGCTGGAGAAGGAGCAGGCGGACGAGTTCAACGCGATGCTCGCCGACCCGCCGGACTTCGGGATCATGGCGCTGTCGGACGAGCCCCGGCTGGGCCTGTTCGTGGTCGCGCGGCTCGCTTCGCGCCACGGCATCTCCGTGCACCTGCGGGAGTCGGCCTACGGCGGCACGCGCGCGATCGTGCTGGTGCGACGGGATCTGCTGGCCCAGCTGGCCGAAGCGACGCCGGAGGTCGCCGAGGAGCAGGCCCCGGTGCCGGTGCCCGAGCAGCCGGTGAAGGACCCGGTGCGCATGAGCCGCGTCGGCCGGCGGGCGGCGCGGTTGCGCCCCGAAGCGGCTCCGGTCGCGGCGGTGGAACAGCCCGGGTACGAACCGCCTGCGCCGCCGGCCGAGCAGCCCGCTCCGCCGCGCGCCGCCCGGCCGCCTCGCCCGCCCCAGCCGGCGTGGCCCGCGCACGAGCCGCGGCCGGCGCCGGAGAACGGCCGCCCCCAGCAGCCGTACCGGCCGGAAGCACCCGGTCGTCCGCCGCTGCCCCAGCGCCGGCGTCAGCAGAACCTCGTGCCCCAGCTGCGCGAGGACAGTCCGGCGCACGAGCTCCAGGACGCCCGGGAGGACACGCCGGAACTCGCCCGCAACCGCCTCACGGCGTTCCAGCAGGGCACCCGGCGCGCCCGGGAGACGGAAGTCGATTACGACGACAACAGGTACGGAGATCGCGACTGATGGCCAACAACGGCGTCAACGAGCTCGACTGGTTGCTCGACGACCTCGTCAAGCGGGTCGCCGGTGCCGAGCGGGCAGTGGTGCTTTCTTCCGACGGGCTGCTGATCGGCCGGTCGAGCAACCTGTCCGAAGAGGACGGTGAGCACCTGTCGGCCGTCGCCTCGGCGTTCCAGAGCCTCGCGAGGGGCACCGGGCGCCACTTCGGCGGCGGCAACGTGCGGCAGACGATGGTGGAGATGGATCACGCGTTCCTCTTCGTGACGGCGGCCGGCCGCGGGGCGTGCCTCGCGCTGCTGGCGAGCGCCGACGCGGACATGGGGCTCGTGGCGTACGAGATGAACCTGATGGTCAAGCGGGTCGGCGCGGTGCTCACGGCGGCACCGCGAGCCGGAGTGGTCCAGCGGACCTCGCCATGAGCGGCCGGCACGAGTCCTGGTTCGACGACGAGGCCGGGCCGCTGGTCCGCTCGTACGCCGTCACGGGCGGGCGCACCCGCTCGGACACGCTCGGGCTGGACCTGATCACGCTCGTGGTCGCCATGCGGACCGCACGCGAGGTGGCCGCGATCGAGCCGGAGTACGCGCAGATCCTGAGCCTGTGCCAGAAACCGACGTCGGTCGCCGAGGTGGCCGCGCGGGTGGATCTGCCCCTGCCGGTGGTGAAGGTTCTGCTGAGTGATCTGATCGAGTCGAACCTCGTGCTGTTCCGCACCGCGGCACCCCCGACCGAAGCTCCGAACAAACACGTACTCCAGGCGGTTCTCGATGGCATCCGGAAACTCTGAACCCCGGCGCGCGCTGACCGCGACCGCGGTCAAAGTGCTGATCGCCGGTGGGTTCGGGGTCGGCAAGACCACGATGGTCGGGTCGGTCAGCGAGGTCCCCCCGCTGCGTACGGAAGAGGTGATCACCGCCGCTTCCGAAGGCGTCGACGACCTCTCGGGCGTGGAGCAGAAGACCACCACCACCGTCGCGCTGGACTTCGGCCGCATCACGATCAACCCCGAGCTGATCCTGTACTTGTTCGGCACGCCCGGGCAGGACCGGTTCTGGTTCATGTGGGACGAGCTGGCCGAGGGCGCGCTGGGCGCCGTGGTGCTGGCGGACACGCGGCGGCTCGATTCGTGCTTCGCCGCGGTGGACTTCTTCGAGCGCCGGGGCCTTCCGTTCGTGGTCGGCGTGAACTGCTTCGACGGCGCCTACCGATACGGCACGGAAGAGGTCCGGGCCGCGTTGGACCTCGACCCGGACGTTCCCCTGTTGCTGTGCGACGCCCGTGAGCGGGAGTCCACCAAGCAGGTGCTGACGATCCTCATGGAGCACGTGATGAAGTACAACGACCTGGCGGCCGCGGGCTACTGACGGGCTTTCTTGGCTCGGTTGCGAAGGTTGCCCAGGTTGCCCAGGGCGAACGCGCCCGGACCGGTGAAGGCGATCGTCAGGAAGATCCACGAGTACAGCGCGGCCGGCTCGCCCATGTTCTGCATCGGCAGCAGGCCCATCGGCGCGTGGACGGTGAAGTAGGCGTAGGCCATCACGCCGGACAGCACGATCGCGGCCGGTCGTGTCGCCACACCCAGCAGGATCAGCACGGCGCCGACGACCTCGATCGCGCTGGCCCAGAAGCCGGGGAAGCTGCCGAACGGCACGGCCCCACCCTGGCCGTCGATGCCGCCGAAGAAGCCGAAGCCGGCCAGGCCGTGGATCAGGAACAGGGCCGACGTGACGACCCGGAACAGGGCCAGCACGATCGGGCGGACGCGCTCGACGAGCTGCGGCTTCGTGGTCGACACGGTGGACGGGGTGGCCTGGGTGCGGGTGATGGTGGTCATTTCCGGTTCCCTCCGAGTGTTTTTCCCTTTTGCCGATGCGTCGAGCGGGCTCGACGCGGATCGACACGGGTGCGGAAACTTTTTCGGGCGGGTTCCGGCAGACTGTCGCGATGGCTGCCAAACACAGCGCCGGGCTGCTGCTCTTCCGCCGGCGCGACGAGGTCGAGGTGCTGCTCGCGCACATGGGCGGGCCGTTCTGGGCGAAGAAGGACGAGGCCGCGTGGTCGCTGCCCAAGGGCGAGCTGGAGGACGGCGAGGAGCCGGTGGCCGCCGCGCGGCGCGAGTTCGCGGAGGAGCTCGGCCTGCCCGCGCCCGACGGCGAGTGGTTCGCGATGGGTGACGTGCGGCAGTCGGGGAAGGTCGTCACGGCGTGGGCCGTGGAGGCGGACCTGGACCCGGCGGCGGTCGTGCCGGGGACGTTCGAGCTGGAGTGGCCGCCGCGCTCGGGGCGCAAGCAGGAGTTCCCGGAGGTGGACCGCGTCGAGTGGTTCGGGCTGGACGCCGCGCGGGTGAAGCTCGTGAAGGGGCAGCGGGCGTTCCTCGACCGGCTGTCCGAAGTGATCTAGCCTAAGAGGTCGAGGACCTCGGCCAGCGGCTTGGCCGTGAACGACGGCAGCACCAGGTCGGCGTGGCCGAAGTCGAGCACAGTGGTGATGGCGTTCGGCACGGCGACCGTCGGGATGCCCGCGGCCTTGGCGGCGCTCACACCGTGGGGCGAGTCCTCGAAGGCGATGGCTTGCTCCGCCGGGACGTCGAGCGTGGCCAGCGCGGCGAGGTAGGTGTCGGGGCGCGGTTTGGCGGCGTGGCGGTCGCCGGTCTCGACGGAGCCGAACCGTTCGGCGAGGCCGAGGCGGGCGAGCTGGCCGTGGACCCAGGTGCCCGACGAGCTGGACGCGACGCCGAGCTTGAGGTTCCGGCTCGCGGCCTCGTCGAGATAGCCGAGCACGCCCTCGCGCGGGCCTTCGGCTTCCAGCAGCTGGTGGACGCGGGCGCGCATCCCCGGGCGCAGCTGCTCGGGGTCGATGTGCGCGACGCGCTCGGCCAGCAGCTTGAACATCGTGGCGGCCGTGTTCTGCGTGCCGATCACGGTGTGCCAGACCTCCAGCGGGAGCTCCGTGCCGTGGTCGCGGAACATCTCCTGCCACGACTGCAGCACCGCGGCTTCCGTGTCGGCCAGCGTTCCGTCGAAGTCGAAGATCAGCGCTCGCGTGGCCACCCGGTCAGCTTGCCGTACGGCCGTTCGCGGTGTCAGCGAGGTGTGAAGAACTCCGCAAGCACGGGGGCGAGAGCCTTGGCCTTCACGAGGTGGGTCTGGCCCGCGAGGGTGCGGTAGGTGGCGCCCGGCAGCGTCTGGGCCAGCTGGGCCACGCCGGTGCGCATCCACCGGGGACTCTTGCCACCGTCGATGACGAGGGTCGGCGCGGTGATGCCCGACCAGCGTCCCTCGGGGAGCGGCTCGCCGGCCTGGTTGCCGTCCATCAGGGCGTTGTCGTAGGGGAGCGTGTGGGCGACGCGCTTGAGCTTCGGCCACGCGGGCATGAGGCGCATCATCGCGACCATGGGCGCGGGCAGCTCGATCCCGATGCGCATGAAGAGGCGGACGGCTTCCGCGCGGTCGTCTGTTGCGACGGCCTGCTCGAGCTTCTCGGTGTAGTCGGCTTTGAGGGGCTTGCGCGACCCGTCGACGACGAACGGCGGCTCGTACACGGCGAGTTTGCTCGTCGGCACCCCGCGGTGCGCCGCTTCGAGCGCGAGCACGGCTCCCGAGGAGATCCCGAAGAGGCCGGCTTCTCCACCCGCCTCCTTGACGATGGCCGCGACGTCTTCCACTTCGCGCTCCACGTCGTAGGGCAGCGTGTTCCCGCTTTCACCCCGGCCGCGGCGGTCGAACGTGAAGACGGTGAAGCGGGCGGCGAGTTCCTTCGCGATGGCGTCGTTGGGCGTCGAGCCGCGGTAACACATCGCCCCGTCGACGAGCACGAGCGACGGCCCGGTGCCGAGGCGGGTGTAGCCGAGGGTGGTGCCGTCGGCGGACGTGGTGGTGGGCATGGGTTTTGCCTCCTTCAGTGGTTGATGGTGCGCTTGGTGTGGACCGCTGTCACGGCGAGCCAGGTGAACGCCAATGCGACGGCCACCCAAAAACCGATGACGACCACGGGGTTGGTCGACCCGGTCGCGACGCCCGCGAACCCGGCGAGGAACGCGATGCCGGTGATGCGGGAGTAGGCGGATTTGCGGGCGAGGCACGCGGCGGTGAAGGCGAGGAAACCGATTCCGGCGGTGACGATGTGGAGCGCTCCGTGCCAGCTGATCGCCGCGCCGGCGGGGTCGGCCACAAAGATCCCGGCGGCGACGAGGCCGGCGCCGAAGGTGGCGATCAGCCGGCTCTTGAGCCCGATGGCGCAGGCGATGACGAGCAGTCCGGTGACGACGAAGTTGGCTATTTGGATCCAGCCGTCGGGCCCGATGGCGAGGAGGCTGACGTCGGTTCGCGCGGGGTCGAACCCGGGGCGGGCCAGGGCCTGGGCGAGGGCGGTCACGAGGTAGACCGGCCCGGCGGCGATGCCGGCGTTGAGGAGGGCGCGGGTGGTGTTTGTGCTGCTCTGGCGGGTGGTCGGTCTCGGTGCGGTGGTGGTCATGGCGAGCTTCCCTCGGGTGGTGGACTCCTTGGTTGGTCTGGTGTGGAGAAGGCTGTCACCGATGGTTTTGATTGTCAAGACAAAAATATTAGTCGGTGGGGTGGGCGTCGGTGCGGTCATTCGAGGACCCGGCAGAGCTGAGGGGTGGCGAGATCGCTTGTCGCACGCCGGAACGCCCGCCGCCCGCTCGAGTGGGGTCGGGCTCGGCGGTGCTCAGGTCGGGCGCAGTGGCCGGGTCGAGGTGGGCGAGGGGCGGGGGGCAGACCGATCAGGCGGCGCGTCGGGTTGCCGGGCCGTGCCGAAAGACTTGGCTGGCATGGGGTTGCGAGGGCCAGGCCGGTCGGTGGTGCCCAGGTCAGGCGCAGCGGCCGGGTCGAGGTGGGCGAGGGGCAAGCCGATCGGGCGGCGCGTCGGGTTGCCGGGCCGTGCCGAGGTGGGCGGGGGGCAAGCCGATCGGGCGGCGCGTCGGGTTGCCGGGCCGCGTCAAAGACGTGGCCGGCATGGGGTGCGAGAGCCAGGCCAGTCGGTGGCGTGCTGGCCAGGGCGAGGTGGGAGAGAGGCGGACCGACCAGAGGCTGCGACGGGTCGCCGGGCGACGCCAAAACATTTTGTCGGCATGGCGTTGCGAGAGCCGGACCGGTCGGTGGTGCCCAGGTCGGGGCCGGAGAAGGCGGACGGGCCAGGCGACGCGATTATCGCCGGTCGGGTCGAAGCCCTCGCCCGGCCGGCCGGGAGTTGGCGGTGCTCAGGCCTGGTCCGGTGGCCGGGTTGAGGCACGGAGCCGCGGTGCTGTTCGGGCGGCGCGTCGCTGGGTTGAGCCGGAGTCCTCGCCCGCCCTGGCGCTGCTCAGGTGAGGGCGATCGGGGTCGGCGATGGCGTTGGTCATGTGGTTCGGCGGATCGCCGGATCGCGCCGAAGGTCTCGCCCAGCCTGGCTTAGCTCGCCTCAGGCCGGGCGGGTCTGCGCTGTTCGGATCTGGCGTGGGGCCTACTTGGATTCGGCGAGGCGGGCCCGCTCGGCCGCTGGTCGCGCCGAAGCGCTCGCCCGGCCCGGCGTTGCTCGCGTCAGGCCGGGCGGTCGAGGGTTGGTGGTGTCCAGGTCAGGCGGCGCGACGGAGCGTGAGAAGGCTGATCTCGTTCGGCGCGAACACGCGGAACGGCGGCCCCCAAAACCCGGAGCCGCGGCTGTTGTACAGCTGGGTGCGGGGCCCGTGGGGCGTCAGGCCGGAGAGCGTGGGTTGGTCGAGCCGGACGAGCAGGTGGAACGGCCAGATCTGGCCGCCGTGGGTGTGCCCCGAGATCTGCAGGTCGACGCCGGCTTCGCGGGCCTGTTTGACCTGCTTGGGCTGGTGGGCGAGGAGGACGACGGGGACGTCGGGGTCCGCGCCGGCGAGGGCGGCGGGCAGGTCGGGGCCGTGGCCGGGCAGCCCGGAGGCCGCGCCGGTGGGGTCGTCGATGCCGGCGAAGAGGATGCGGTCGCCGCCGCGCTCGACGAGGGTGCTGCGGTTGTGGAGGGTGTCCCAGCCGAGGCTCGCCATGTGGTCGAGCCAGGCCTGGGCTTCGCCGAAGTACTCGTGGTTGCCGGTGATGTAGAAACGGCCGAGGCCGGCCTGCACGCCGCCCAGCGGGTCGACCTGCTTGCGGCGCTTGGCGACCGATCCGTCGGCGAGGTCGCCCGCGTGGCAGACGACGTCGGCCTGCAGCCGGTTCACCTCGGCGACCAGCTTCTCCGACCACTTGGTGCGGTCGAGGGGACCGTAGTGCGTGTCGGTGATGACCGCGATGCGCAGCCCGTCGACGCCCGCGCCCAGCCGCGGGATCACCACGTCCACTTCCTTCACCGGCGGCACCCGCATCGCGGCCCGGTTGCCGACCACGAGCAGCACCACCGACACCGCCAGGCTCGCCGCCGCCACAATCCGCGGCCGCGCGGGGTCGTCGACACCCGCCGCCAGCAGCGCCAGCCGCAACACGTGCCCGAGGACGCTCCACGTGAACAGCACCCAGATGGTGCCCAACATGACGTCCCCAGTCCGCGCCGCGGCATCGCTCTGCCTCGGCCCGTGGCCCTGGAACATCAGCACCGGAAACGCCACCATCGCGCCCGCGAACACCACCGTCCCCGCGACGGTCCCCGCCACCGGCCACCCCGGCAACAACACGAACACCGACCAGGGCTCCCCGAACAACAACAGCAACGCAACAACCAGGGCGGCCGCCCGACGAACCCGACGCATCACGGTCGCCATCCCTTCGACATGGTCTACCCAGAGTAGCCGGACTCGGGGGCTAACGGCCCAATGGGCTGTTAGGGCTGTTTCGGTGGGTCGGGTCGCCGAGCCGCCGAGTCGCTGAGCTGGCCGAGTCGCTGAGCTGGCCGACCAGGTCGGTCGAGTCCTGTGGCCGAGCCGGACTGCGTCGGTTGCGCGAGCCGAGCACGGGAGAACGCGTGGGCCGGCCGTCCGGTGAACGCTCCGATGGCCGCCGGCCAGACGGCGACCAGCCGCTACCAGCTCATGATGGGCCCGTGGTACCACGATCCGACCGGTGACATCGACCTGCACCCGATCGAGCTGGCCTGGTACGACCACTGGCTCAAGGGCGTCGACACCGGGATCACCGACACCACGAAACCCTTGCACACCAACGTGTTCGGCACTGACAACTGGGTCGACACCACGACGTACCCGTTCGCCGGCGCACAAGCCACCACCTACTACTTCGGCGCCGGCCGCACCGGCACCGCACCGCGCGCGGCCAACGACGGCACGCTTTCGACCAGCCCGCCCTCGGGCAGCGGCACCGACTGGATCACCTGGACGCCGACGTCGAGCACCTGCACGCGATCCACCGCCCAGTGGCTGGGCGGATTTCTGCCGAACCTGGCGTGTGACACCACGAACCTCGACCGCGAACACGGTCCAGGCTCGCTCGTCTATACGTCCGCGCCGCTGACGCAGCCGAGCGTGCTCGCCGGGCCGATCACCGCGTCGATCTCCGCGCAGGCCAACACCCTGGACACGATGTGGGTGGTGACCGTGACCGACGTCGGCCCGGACGGTTCGTCCAAGCCGCTCACCGAAGGCGCGCTGGTCGGTTCGCAGCGGGAAACCGACTCGTCGCGCAGCTGGTACAGCCCCGACGGGAAGCTCCTGATGCCCTACCACCCGTACACGCGCCAGTCGGAGAAATGGCTGGTGCCCAACGAAATCACGCGTTACGACGTGGAGGTGTTCCCCACCTTCGCGCAGCTCGCGGCCGGGCACCGGATCCGTGTGGTGCTGACGACGGCCGACACCCCGCACCTCACCCCGACGCTCACCCAGCTCCCCCGCCTGCTCGGCGGCATCTACCAGGTGAAGACGCCCGCGTCTTCGATCACGCTGCCGCTGGCGCCTCTCTCGGCGATCACCGGGTGACGCGCCAGCTCTCCACGGTTTCGTCGACGTCCAACGGCATCGCGCGCAGCGGCGGGCCTTCCTGCGGCCGGCGGTGCGTTTCGCGGATGCGTTCGTTGAGGTCTTCCACGATCTCGCGCACGCGCTTCTCGGTGCGCACCGACGCGAGTTTCGCCGGCAGGTCCTGGATCTCGCGCGGGATCGCGAGTGACGGCGGCAGGAACGAGCCCGTGTCCAGGTCGCCTTCGCGGGCGCGGCGCAAGGCCCAGTCCGTGGCGGCGTCGCGCCCCGTGGCGGGTGGCAGCGGCTTGCCGGCGCCGGGCAGGTCGTCGAACTCGCCGCGCGACTGGGCGGCGTTGATCAGGCGGTCGACCCACGAGCCGAAGGACACGCCGGGGGGTTTGCGCTCGGTCACTCCAACACCTCCGATCCCCACCCAGCGTAGCCGCGCCCGGAGCCTCGCGGATGGGTCGAAGGTCCCGAACCGGCAGGTAGGATCCCCGGCAACCGATCAGCGCCGGGGCAGGGGAGGGGCTGCGACGATGACCGTCGAGCAGAACAGCGACGAACGCGCCGCGGAGGCTGAGCAGATCGACCGCACGCTCGCGTTGCTGTGGCGCGAACGTTCCACGTCCGCAGCCGAACCCGCGCGTGGGCGCCGGCCGACGCTCACCGTCGGGCAGATCGTGGCCGCGGCCATCACGGTCGCCGACGCCGACGGGCTCGTGGCCACGTCGATGCACCGCGTCGCCAAGGAGCTCGGCGCCGGGACCATGACGCTCTACACGTACGTGCCCGGCAAGACCGAGCTCGTCGACCTGATGGTGGACGACGTCCTCGTCGAGCGCGGCCTGCCCGGCCCCGGGCAGCCACGGACGGGTGATTGGCGCGCGCAGATCCGGCTCTACTCCGAGCGCACGCGCGAAGCCCACCGCCGCCACCCGTGGCTGCGCGAGATGTCGCGCGTGCGGCCCGCGCTCGGCCCGGGTCAGCTCGCCGGACAGGAGTACGTACTGTCCACCGTGGACGGTCTGGGGCTCGCGCCACGCGAAACCGTGGCCGCCGCGAACAGCATCACGGCCTACGTGGACGCCAACGCGGCGCTCGAAGCCGAGAGCATCCACCTCGAACGCAGCACCGGCCAGTCGAACGACGCGTGGTGGGACCAGCGTTCTTCCTTCTGGGGCAAGTACTTCGACCTCACCGCGCACCCGGCGATGAACCGGGCTTGGCTCGGCGGCGGCTTCGACCAGGGCGCGGGCGAGCAGGCGGCCGAGGCTTGGGAGTTCGGCCTCGACCGGCTGCTCGACGGCATCGAGCTGCAGGTCAAGCGGTGCCGCGGGCCAGAGCCCGGGCGATGACGTTGCGCTGCACCTCACTTGTGCCTTCGCCGATTTCGAGGATCTTCGCGTCGGCGTAGAAGCGCGAGATGGTTGACTCGCGGATGAAGCCGTAGCCGCCGTGGATCTGCACGCTCTGGCTGGCCGCGCGGTTCGCGACCTCCGACGCGTAGAGCTTCGCCATCGCCGCCGCCGTGCTGAACGGCCGGCCCTGGTCGCCGAGCCACGCCGCGTTGTACACGAGCCAGCGCGCCGCCGCGATCTCCGTGGCCATGTCCGCGAGTTTGTGCCCCACGGCCTGGAACCGTGTGAGCGGCTGGCCGAACTGCTCGCGTTCGCCCGCGTGGCGCACCGCGAGGTCGAGGGCCTTCTGCGCCAGCGACAACGACAGCGCGGCCACACTGATGCGCCCGCCGTCGAGGACTTCCAGGAACTGGCGCAAGCCGTTGCCCTCCTCGCCGATCAGGTGGTCGTCGGGCACCCAGCAGCCGGAGAACACGAGCTCACGCGTGTCGAGCGCGTGCCAGCCGAGTTTCTTCAGCGGCTGCCCCTTGGTGTAGCCGGGTGTGCCTTCGGGGATGAAGAAGGTGCCGTAGCGCTTCGCGCCGCCGTCGTTCTCGCCGGTCAGGGCCAGCACGGTGACGCCGAGGCTCATCTCGGTGCCGGCGTTGCTGATGAACATCTTCGTGCCGTCGAGCAGCCAGCCACCGTCGGCTTGTCGCGCGCGCGTGCGGATGCCGGCCGCGTCCGAGCCGGCCGTGGGTTCGGTGAGGCCGAAGGCACCGATCGCCTCTCCCGAGGCGAGCGGCCGCAGCCACCGTTCCTTCTGCTCGTGGGTGCCGAACGTGGCGAGCGGCAGCGTGGCGATCGTCGAGTGCGCGTTCCACGCCGACGCGATCGACTGGTCGGCCGCGCCCAGCTCCTCCATCGCGGCAACATAGGACACGAAGCCGGCGTCGGTGCCGCCGTACTTCTCGTCCACGAGCATGCCCATCAGCCCGAGCTTGCCCAAGTCGTGGAACACCTTCGTGGGGAAGTGGCTGCGCTCGGACCAATCGGCGGCGTACGGCGCGATTTCCTTCGCGGCGAAATCCCGGCAGAGCTGCTTCAGCGCGACGGTTTCCTCGGGCAGGTCGAAGTCCATCAGTGCTCCTCGGGCTTCAGCAGGATCTTGAGGTGGCTGCCGCGGTCGGCTTCGAGCTCGGCGAACGCGTCGCGCCCGGCCGAGAGCGGCCGCACCCCGGTGAGCATCGGCGTCGCGTCGAGCCGGCCGGTGGCCATGAGGTCGAGCACGCGGGGGATGTCGAAGTTGTAGCCCAGCGAGCCGAGCACCGTGCGCTCGAACGGCACGATCTGCGTGATCGGCAAGGACGCGCTGGCGCCGCTGATCCCGCACAGCACCGCGCGCCCACCTCGGCGCACGGTGCTCACGGCCAGCTCCACCAGGTCCGGACGGCCGGTCGCCTCCACCACCACGTCGGGCCCGACGCGCCCGGTGCGCAGGAAGACTTCGCGCCGCACATCGGTCTTCGCCGGGTCGTAGACCTCGGTCGCGCCGATCTCGGCGGCCTTGCGCGCACGGTCGGGCACGGGCTCGCTCACGTACAGGCCCGCGGCGCCCGCGAGCTTCGCGGCCAGCAGCGCGGCGATCCCGATCGGGCCGGCGCCGAGCAGGAGGACGTGATCACCCGGCTGGACACCCGCGCGGCGGATCGCGTGCAGGCCCACGGCGAGCGGCTCGGCCAGGGCGGCGAGCTCGTCGGAGACGCCGTCGGGGACCGGCACGAGGCCCTCGACGGGCACGGTGACCTTCGACGCGAACCCACCGTCGGCGGCGAGGCCGATCGAGCCGCCCTTGGCGCAGATGTGGTACTCGCCGTGGGTGCACCAGCGGCACACGCCGCAGCGCAGGCACGGGTCGACGGCCACGCGTGTGCCGACGTTCACACCGGGCACGTCGGAACCGAGCGCCACGACCGTGCCGCTCATCTCGTGGCCCAGGGTGAACGGCGGTTCGAGGCCCGTCAACGGGTGTGGCCCCGTGCGGATGAGATTGGGGCCGTGCGCGAACTCGTGCAGGTCGGTGCCGCAGATCCCGCAGTACGACACGGCGATCACCGCTTGACCCGGCGCCGGTGCCGGCGGTTCCGGCACGTCGTCGAGGCGGAGCTCGCCCTTGGCGTGCCAGCGCAGCGCGTGCACGCGACCACCTCCGAACTGGAGTTGTTTTTTCGAACAGTCGGTACAAGAATCGTGGTTCCCGGCGCGATGTCAAGGGCCGGGGAGGAAACCGGTGAACGGCAAGGGCAGGAGCGTGATGACTTCCACCCGGGTGAGCGACCTGGCAACGGCATTCGACGGTGACCCGAGCGCATTGACCGAGATGTACCGGCGGATGCGGCTGATCCGGCAGTTCGAGGACCGGGCGTCGAGGCTGTACCGGAACAACGAGATCCCCGGCTTCCTGCACCTGTCAATCGGGCAGGAAGCCTCGGCGGTCGGCGCGTGCCGGCCGCTGGACGACCGCGACGTGATCACCTCCACCCATCGCGGGCACGGCCACTGCATCGCGAAAGGCCTCGACGTCGAGGGCATGTTCGCGGAGCTGATGGGCAAGGAGACCGGCACGTGCCGGGGCCGCGGCGGGTCGATGCACATCGCGGACCCGCGCAAGGGGATCTTCGGGGCCAACGGAATCGTCGCGGCGGGGCTGCCGATCGCCGTCGGCGCGGGTACGGCCGCGCAGCTGCGTGCTCAGGGCGGTGTGGTGCTGGCGTTCTTCGGCGACGGCGCCGTGGCCCAGGGCATGTTCCACGAAGCGGCGAACCTCGCTTCGGTGTGGCGGCTTCCGGTCATCTTCTTCTGCGAGAACAACAAGTACGCCGAGTTCTCGCCGATCGCCACCCAGACGCGCGCGTCGCTCGCTGACCGCGCGCCGGGGTACGCGATGGATTACCACCACGTGGACGGCAACGACGTCGCCGCCGTCGCCTCGCTCGTCGACGGCTTGGTGCGCGAGCTGCGTGAGGGCGGCGGGCCCGTGCTGGTCGAGGCCGACACGTACCGCTGGCACGGCCACTACGAGGGCGACCCGGAGAAGTACCGGGAGCCCGAAGAGCTGGCGGAGTGGAAGGAACGCGACCCGCTGGTGCGCCTGGCGGCGCGGCTGCGTGAACTGGGCACGGACGTCGCCCCGATCGATTCCGAGGTGGACGCCCGGATCGAGGCGGCGGTCGAGGCCGCGCGCGCCGCGGAGGAACCGTCGCCGGACACGTTGCACCACTACGTCGGCGTGCCACGCGAGCCCGTGCCGGAGCCGGCTGAGGCGACGGGCGAGATCTTCCGGACCATGGACGCGATCCGCGGCGCGCTGGAGTACGAGCTGTCCCACGACGAGTCCGTGTTCCTGGCGGGTATCGACGTCGGCGCCGGCGGCAACGTCTTCGGCCTGACCAGGGGACTCGCCGAGAAGTACCCCGGCCGCGTACGCGACACGCCGATCTCGGAAAGCGCCATCATCGGCGCCGGCGTGGGCGCCGCGATGGCCGGCCTGCGCCCCGTGGTGGAGCTGATGTACTTCGACTTCGTCGGCGTGTGCCTCGACCAGCTCATGAACCAGGCCGCGAAGCTCCGGTTCATGACCGGCGGCGCCGTCAGCCTGCCCATGGTCGTGCGCACGCAGTTCGGCGCGGGGAAGTCGTCGGGGAGCCAGCATTCGCAGAGCCTGGAGGCGCTGCTCGCGCACATTCCCGGCCTGACCGTGGTGATGCCGTCGACCCCGGCGGACACGTATGGCCTCCTGCGGGCCGCCATTCGCGATCCGAATCCGGTGGTGTTCGTCGAGAACCGCCTGATGTACGGGCGGAAGGGACCGCAGCCGCCGCCCACGCACCTGGTGCCGCTGGGTTGCGCCGCCATCCGCCGGCCGGGAACGGACGTGACGCTGGTGTCGTACTCGAAGCTGGTGCACGACTGTGTCGACGTGGCCGCGGAGCTGGCGGCCGAGGGGATCAGCGTCGAGGTGATCGACCTGCGGACCATCGCACCGCTGGACACCGCCACGGTCCTGCAGTCGCTGGCCAAGACCGGGCGGCTGGTGGTGGCGCACCAGGCGGTCGGCGACTTCGGCGTGGGCGCCGAGCTGGCCGCCGTGGCCGCGCGAGAAGGCTTCTGGACGCTGGACGCGCCCGTGATCCGCGTAGGTGCGGCCGGGACGCCGGCGCCTTATGCGCCTTCGCTGGAGCGGGTGTGGTTGCCGTCGAAGGAACGGATCGCCGCCGCCGTCCGGGAATCGGCTCGCGCGTGACTACGCTGCCCGCATGGAGTCCGGCCAGGTCTCGGTGTGGGTCCCGATCGTCGTCGCGGTGCTCGGCATCCTGGGGGTGGTGAGTGGTCAGCTGATCAACGTCTGGCGCGAGGAGCGCCGGTGGGCGCGGGAAGCCGTGCGCGAGGACCAGCGCTGGGCGCGGGAACGCCAGCGCGACCTCGACGCCCACTGGCGAGAGAAGCGCTTCGACGTGCACATCGCGGTGCTCGCCGCCTTCCGCGACTGGGAGCGCGCGCTGGAGAAGCCGGTCGCGGCGCGCGAGGCCGGCCACGAGCCGGCCGGCCTCGACGAGCTGCGCGCACTCGACGAGCAGGTGCAGCAGGTGCTGTCCGGTCTGATGATCTTCGGCCCGGCTGCGCTCGCTGCCGCGGCCGACGAGGTCTACCTCGAGTTCCGCCAGAGCCACGACTACGCGCTGGGCCTGCGCGATCTGGGTGCGGCCGTGAAGAACCAGCGCTACCTGGGCGTGCTCCTGCTCGGGCTGCGTCAGCAGGTCCGCGAGGCCCTGCAGATCACGGGGCCGGACGAGGAGGCACCCGTCCGCGCGTGACCGAGCGAATCGAGCGGGTCAGGCCGGCACCCGCGCTCTGAACGCGGCCACCCGTTCCTCCAGGTCAGCCACGTCGTAACCCGGACTGCAGAACCCCGAGATCAACGTCGCGCAGTACTCCCGCGACAGGAACGCCGCGTCCCACGGTCCGTCCGGCCGGGCCCACTGGTAGGTGTGGTTGTGCAGGTTCAGGAACTGCAGCATGGCCAGCCGCGGGTCCAGCCGGCGGAACGCGCCGGTGTCCATCGCAGCGGCCAGCAGATCCAGCACGATGCGTTCGAACTCGCGGCGCTGGCGCAGCAGGCGGGCGCGGTTGGCGCCGCGCAGGTGGCGGTAGTCGTGTTCGTACACCCAGATGTGGTCGAGGCGCTCGAGGATGATGTCGAGCAGCGTCTCGGACAGCAGGCGCAGCCGCAGGACCGGGTCCTCGTCGAGGGTGGCGATGCGGCGGGCGGCGGTGAGCAGCGGGCGCAGTACGCGGTCCTGGATCTCGACCAGGAGGTTCTCCTTGGACCCGATGTAGTAGTACAGCGCGCCCTTCGCGAGGCCCGCGACCTGACCGATCTCGGCGATCCCGGTGGCGGCGTAGCCCTGCTTGGCGAACAGCGCGGCGGCCTGGTCGATGATCTCCTGGCGCTTGACCTCGTAGCCGGGGCCGTGTCCCGGTGGTCTCGGCATTTTTCCCCTCCGCTGCTGGCAGACACACCACTCTAGGCGTCACGGTCGAACGTGGCCTTGCCCGGCCCGTCGCGCAGGAACGACGCCATGCCGGTGTCGCGGTCGCGCGTGGCGAACAGGCCGGCGATGAGCGAGCGTTCCAGGGCCAGGCCCGCGGCGATCGACGAATCGAGTCCGTGGTCCACGGCCTCCTTCACCGCCTGGATCGCGAACCGGGGTCCCGCCGCGAGCGCCTGCGCGTACTCCAGAGCCGCGGCAAGAGGATCGTCGGCGATCCGATCCACGAGCCCCAGGGAGAGCGCTTCCGGAGCACGCACCCGCCGTCCGGTCATCAGCAGCTCCTTCGCCCGCGACGGGCCGATCAAGCGCGCCAGCCGTTGCGTGCCGCCGGATCCCGGGATGATGCCGAGCAGCACCTCCGGCTGGCCGAACACCGCGTCGGGAGCGGCGACGCGGTAGTCGGCCGCGAGCGCGAGTTCCATGCCGCCGCCGAGGGCGTAGCCGTTGACGGCCGCGACAACCGGCATCGGGAGTTCGGCGAACCGCGTGAACGCCTTCTGCAGCGCGCGGTTCCAGCCGAGCACCTCCTCGAACGAGAACCCGGCCAGCTGCTTGATGTCCGCGCCCGCCGCGAAGACCCGCGAGCCGCCGTGGAGCACCACCGCGTGGACGTCGTCGGAGTCCGCCAAGCGCGCCGCGGTGTCGGCCAGCGCGTGGCGCATCTCGGTGTCGAAGGCGTTGAGGGGCGGGTGGTCCAGGCGGACCGTCGCGACCCGGCCGGTGGTTTCGACGTGTAGCCGTTCCGTCATCACTGAAGCTCCTCACCTCACCCGGTCCGGGCTTGTCAGGCCGCGATCAGGGTCCTACAGTGCTTCCCATCACGGTTTCTTAGACCGATTGGTACACGAAACTCGGCAGCGGCACAACACACCGGAGTGATGGCCCATGGACGCAGTCGAATCATCCGTCCCCGAAGGACTTTCGGTAGCCCGGGAAGAGGTCACCGACGCCGATCTGCAGGCACTCGGCGTGAACCTCGAACGGGATTTCCCCGGTTCCACCGCAGCGGACTTCCGCCGCTACCCGGTGCTCTCGGAAGGCGGTTGGTTCACCGTCGTCAAGCACCAGAAAACGCTCGAATCGGTGAGCCGTGAAACCGGCCCGCTGCTCGGCCCCATCGTTCTCACCTCCGACGGCCTCGACGTTTACTGACCACGAATCACCGAAAGGCGGGTAGTTCCATGATCGGAGTAGACGTCGGCGGCACGTTCACGGACGTGGTGGCGATCGCCGATGGCGAGATCAAGACCGTCAAGGTCGCCACGGACGTGCGCACCACCGAACGCGGTGTGCTGCGCGGTGCCGAAGAGGTCGGCGTGAGCGCGTCCGCGGTCTTCAACCACGCCAGCACCCACGGCCTCAACGCGATCATCACGCGGCGGCTGCCGAAGATCGCTTTCCTGACCACGCTGGGACACCGGGACATCCTCGACATCGGCCGCACCTGGCGCCCGGTCGAAGGCCTGACGAACCCCGCGTGGCGCCGCTCCTACGGCGACGCGAACCGGCCGCTCGTGCCCCGGTACCTCCGGCGCGGCATCCGCGAGCGGCTGACCGCCGACGGCGGCATCCTGATCCAGCTCGACGAGGACCACGTGCGCGAAGAGCTCGCGGTGCTGCGCAAGTGCGGCGTCGAAGGCGTGGCCATCTGCCTCATCAACGCATACGTGAACAACCATCACGAAGAACGCTTGCGCCAGCTCGTGCACGAGGAGCTCGGCGACATCCCGGTGTCGATCTCCAGCGAGGTCTCCCCACTGGCCAAGGAGTTCGCGCGCGCGTCGACCACGGTCATCGACGTCTTCATGCGCCTGACTTACGACGCCTACACCAAGCGCCTCGACGCCGGCCTGCGCGACCTCGGCTTCACCGGTGACCTCAACTTCGCCGACTGCGCCGCGCAGCTCGTGCGTTCCGACGTCGCGATGGAACATCCGTTCCGCATCGTGTTCGCCGGCCCCGCGGCGGGAACCGTGTCCAGCGCCCACTTCGGCGGCCTGATCGGCGCCGGAAACCTGTTGTGCGCGGACGTCGGCGGCACCTCGTGCGACATCAGCATGGTCAGCGACGGCAAGCCGTTCGTGAACACGACGTTCGAACTCGAACACGACCTGATCGTGAACGCACTGTCCAACGAGGTCTCCAGCATCGGCGCCGGCGGCGGCAGCCTCGTCACGATCAACCCGGCCGGTGAGCTCAAGGTCGGCCCGGGAAGCGCGGGCGCCGACCCCGGCCCGGCTTGCTACGGCCTCGGCGGTCGGCAGCCGACGACCACCGACACCTGCCTGCTGATGGGCATCATCGACCCCGACGGGTTCGCCGGCGGCCGGATGAAGCTCGACCCCGATCTCTCCCGGCAAGCCTTCGAGGCGCTCGACTCGAAGCTGTTGTTCGAGCAGCGCGTGAGCTACGCGTTCAACATCGGCGTGAACAACATCGCCGAGGGCGTCGTGAACATCGCCATTCAGCACGGCGTCGACCCGCGCGACTACAGCCTCGTCGCCTACGGTGCGGCCGGCCCAATGCTGCTGCCCGCGGTGCTCGACCTGGTGCACGCGGCCGAGGTCATCGTGCCGCCGCACCCGGGCCTGTTCTCCGCGCTGGGCCTCGTCAGCTCCGACCTCGTCTACGCCGACAGCCGCAGCGCCTACACACTGCTGACCGCCGAGGCGGCCGAGCAGGTCGACAAGGTCTACCACTCCATGGAAGAGCGGCTGCGCGAACGCCTGCAGGAGAAGGACCGCGACAACATCGAGTTCGTCCGCAGCTTCGACGGGCGCCTCGCCGGCCAGACGTGGGAAACGCCGTTCATCGGCGTGCCCGCGGGCACGATCGACGCGGAGGCCGTCGCCACGATGGTCGCGAACTTCCACGAGGCCTACGCCGAGCGCTCGGGCAACAAGTTCGAGGCACTGCCCGTGCAGGGCGTCACCTACCGCGTCCAGGCCGTCGCGAAGGCCGACAAGGTCGAGTACCCGAAGATCCCGGAGCGCGCGTCGGGCGACACCTTGCAGCCGACGCGCACACTGAAGATCCGCTACCTCACCGACGACGTCCTCGACGCCGGCGAGTACCAGCGCGCCGACCTCCGCGTCGGCGACCAGGTCCCCGGCCCCGCGGTCGTCCGCGAACCGCTGTCCACCACGTTCCTCGTCCCGGGTCAGGTCGCGACCGTCGGGACCTACGGCGAGCTGCGCATCCGGAAGGCGTGAACCATGACCTCTCTGAAGGACCTCGACGACGCCCAGTTCGCCGAGCTGTACGGCTCCGACCGCTTCACCGCGTCGGTCCTGTCGAGCCGCATGCGCTACATCGTGCAGCACATGTGCACCGGCCTGCTCAACAACGCGTTCTCGCTCATCCTGCGCGACTGGTACGACTTCGCGGCGACGATCTCCGGCCCGCCGGAACAGAACTACCCGATGTCCTCGGTGAGCAACAGCCTCGCGATGTTCCTCGGCACCATGTCCGAGGCCGTGCGCAACACCATCGAGGAGTACGGCCCGGAGAACCTCGAACCGGGTGACGTGGTGATCTGCAACGACCCGTACCGCGCGGGCAACCACGTGAACGACATCTGCTTCATCCGCCCGGTGTTCCACGAGGGCAAGCTGATCTCGCTCGTCACGCTGCGCGCGCACCAGCTCGACATGGGCGGCGTGATCCCGGCGGGCTTCTCCGGCACCAAGCGCAACGTGTACGAAAACGGCCTCGTGATCGCGCCGATGCAGCTGTACAAGAAAGACAAGCCGGTGAAGTCGGCGTTCAACCTGATCTTCGACAACGCCCGTTACTGCGCACTGCTGCTGCCCGACATCAAGACGATCTACCAGAACCTCCTGCTGGGCGAGAAGCTGATCAACGAGAGCGTGGAACGCTACGGCGTCGACGCGTACCTCGGCGCGATCCGCTACTCCACCGACGTGTCGGCCGAGTCCATGAGCACCGCGCTGGCCGAGCTGCCCGACGGCGTCTACGAGGCCGAGGAAGGCATCGACTGCGACGGTGTCGACGACACCGTCGAGTACAAGATCCGGCTGAAGATCAGCAAGGCCGCCGACCGGATGGAGCTCGACTTCTCGGGCACCTCGCCACAGGCGCGCACGTCGATCAACGCCGGCATCCTCGACACGAAGACCGCCGTCGGGGTCGCGTTGAAGTTCCTCATCGATCCGGCCACGCCGTTCACCTCCGGTGCGTACCGGCCGATCGACATCGTGCTGCCGGCCGGCACGTTCATCAGCGCCACGCCACCGGACGGCGCGGTGTTCCTGTACTGGGAAAGCACCGGGCCGGTCCTGCTCGCGGTGTTCCGCGCGCTGGAGAAGGCGCTGGGCCGCAAGGCCGTCGGCGGCGACTACGGCTCGCTGAACATCCACAACGCCAACGGCGTGCTGCCCGACGGCACCCCGTGGGTCACCACCGCGCAGTGCGGCGGCGAGCACGGGCCCTGGGGCGCGACCGAAGCGGGCGACGCGGACAGCTACTCCGTGGTCTACCAGGCCAACAACCTCGACCCGGCCACGGAAGCCATCGAGTCCGAGCTGCCGGCCGTGGTGCTGCGCAAGGAGTACGCGCCGGACAGCGGCGGCGCGGGCGACAACCGCGGTGGCGCGGCCGTGCTCAAGGACACGCTGTACCTGACGGACGCCGAACACTGGTCGAGCCCGCTGCACACCAAGACCGCGAGCGGGGTCGGGGTCTACGGCGGTGAGGCCGGCGCGCTCGGCGCGACCTGGGTGTTCCACCCGGACTACAAGAACGTCACCAAGGACAAGGACCTCATCGGCACCGAACCCGAGGTCTACTCGGGCGCGACGCCGGTCGCCGGGATGCTCGACCCGAAGACCAAGACCGTGGACCCGAACGGCGAGTACTTCTACTTCGCCAGCACCCCGGTGTGGCACACCAAGCCCAACGCGGTGTTCCGCTACCTCACCAACGGCGGTGGCGGCTGGGGTTCACCGCTGCAGCGCGATCCCGAGCGAGTGTGCCGCGACGTGCGCGACGAGTACGTGACCATCGAGGGCGCGTACCGCGACTACGGCGTGGTGATCTCCGGCGACCCGCACGGTGACCCGGAGAACCTCAAGATCGACCAGGAAGCCACCGCCAAGCGCCGCGCCGAGCTGGCCGCGAAGTAGGGAGGAACCGTTGTCCGAGAACGGGACGGACGTCGACCGGCAGAACAAGCTCAGGGAGACCTTCCTCGCCGAACGCGGGTACTGGAACACGTTCTGGGAAGGACTGCTGAGCCTCGACCCGGACTTCTTCGAGGCGTACTTGAACTTCTCCGCCGTGCCGTGGCGCAAGGGGGTGTTGGAGCCGAAGGTCAAGGAGCTGATCTACACCGCGATCGACGCCTCCACCACGCACCTCTACGAGCCCGGGCTGCGCCAGCACATCCGCAACGCCCTCGGCTACGGGGCCACCAAGGAGGAGATCATGGAGGTGCTGGAGCTCACGAGCGTACTCGGGATCCACACCTGCACCCTCGGGGTCCCCGTGCTGATGGAGGAACTGGCGGCGCACGAGCAGAAGTCGGCGTGAGCCACGGAGTTCTCGACCCGCGCGGTCCGGCATCCCTGGCCGGGGCGCGCGTGGTCGTGACCGGTGCGGCGCGCGGGATCGGCAGCCGGATCGCAGTCGAGCTCGCGCTCGCCGGGGCCCACGTCACGGTGCTCGATGCCCGGGATCCCGCCGCGACCGTCGCCGAGATCACCGAGGCCGGCGGTTCCGCCGCCGGCCTGGTCCTCGACGTCACCGACCGCACCGCCGTCGCCTCGGCCATGGCCGAGGCGGCGGGTCCCGGCAAGCGGCTCGACGCCTTGGTGACGTGTGCGGCCGTCTACGGCGAGACGATGCGGCTCGACGAGCTGTCGGAGTCCGAAGTGGACGCGGTGCTCGGCGTCAACGTCAAGGGCACGCTGTGGTGCATCGGCGGCGCGCTGCCGTTCCTGCGCGGTCACGACGCGCGGGTCGTCTGCATCGGCTCGGTGGCGGGCAAGGTCGGCGGCGTGCTCGCCGGCCCGCACTACGTGGCCAGCAAGGGCGCGGTCCACGCGGTGGTGAAGTGGCTCGCGAAAACCGAGGCCCGCAACGGGATCGTCGCCAACGCCGTGGCCCCGGGCGTGGTGGACACGGACATGATCGTGGGCAAGGGGTATTCCGACGACTACAACCCGCTCGGCCGCTTGGCTCGGCCCGAGGAGATCGCGCGCGTGGCGGCTTTCCTGGCCTCGCCCGCGGCGAGCTACATGACGGGTGCGGTGGTCGACGTCAACGGGGGTTACGCGATGGGCTGAGCGCCCTGCGGAAGGAGGTCCACTGTGGACAAATCAGGTTGCGCGGTCGTGACCGGGGCGGGCTCCGGGATCGGCCGCGCCTGCGCGCTGCGGCTGGCCGAGGACGGCCGGCCTCTCGTGTTGCTCGACTCCGACGGCGCGGCGGCCGAGCGCACCGCGAAGGAACTTTCCGTGGCCGCGGCGGCGTTCGCGGTCGACGTCACCGACGAAGAGGCTGTGGCCGACGCGGTGAGCCAGGCCGTCGAACGGTTCGGTCCGCCGAAGGTACTGGTGAACGCGGCGGGGATCATCATCCGCAAGAAGCTGCTGGAGTCCACTGTGGGCGAATGGCGGCGGGTGCTCGACGTGAACCTCACCGGGTACTTCATCCTGCTCAAGCAGGTGATTCCGGCGATGGCCGCGGGTGGCGGCGGTTCGATCGTGCAGATCGCGTCGATCGCCGGGCACACCGGGTACGGCTTTTCCTCCTATACGGCGGCGAAGGGCGGGGTGCTGGCGTTGACCAAGCAGCTGGCCGCGGAGCTGGCCGTGGACGGGATCCGCATCAACTCCGTGAGTCCCGGCGTCGTCCGCAGCGGGCTGAACCGCGACACACTGGGCAACGAGAACATCCGCGCGGCGACGGTGGCCAACACGCCGCTGGGCCGCATCGGGGAGCCGGACGACATCGCGCGAGTGGTGGCGTTCCTGGCTGGGCCGGGCGCGGACTACGTCACCGGCACCGACCTGGTCGCCGACGGTGGCATGATCAGCACCATCCACTGGGGATCGGCCGGGGGCGAGCTGCACAGCTTCCACGCACAGGAGCGCTGATGTCGAACTTCGCCACGATCCTCGACCACAACACCGGCCGTTACCCGGACAAAGTGGTGCTCAGCCAGGGTTCGCGGTCCTTGACCAACCGCGAGCTGCTCACCCGGGTCGACGCGCTGGCGTCCGGGCTCACGGAGCTGGGCATCGGCCGCGGTGACGTCGTCGGGCTGCTGCTGTACAACCACCTCGAGTTCCTGGAGGCGGTCTTCGCGGTGAACCGGATCGGGGCCGCGTTCCTGCCGCTCAACTACCGGCTCTCGCCCGAGGAATGGCGCTACATCCTCGAGCACTCGGGTGCGGTCGCACTGCTGACGGAGCCGGAATTCCGGTCGTCGGTCAACACTTTGCCGTTGCCGGGTCTGAAGCAGCGGCTGTTGCTGAGTGGAAGTGCTTCGGGCTGGACGTCGTACCAAGACCTGGTGGGCTCGAACCTCGGCCGTTCGGTGACGCCGGCGTCGGTCGGCGCGGACGACCTGCAGCGGCTGATGTACACGTCAGGCACGACGTCACGGCCGAAGGGCGTGCAGATCACGCACGGCAACCTGGCGTGGAAGAACCTCGGCCACCTCGTCGAGTTCGGCATCACCGCCGAGGACGTGACGTTGGTCTGCGGGCCGCTGTACCACGTCGGCGGGTTCGACCTGCCCGGCGTCGGCACGTTGCACGCGGGCGGTTCGCTGATCGTGCTGCGAAAGTTCGACGCGGCCGAGGTCGTGGACACGATCGAACGCGAGCGGCCGAGCAACATCTGGCTGGCGCCGTCGATGATGAACGCGATCCTGCAGCTGCCCGACATCATGGAGCGCGACACGTCGTCGATCCGGTTCATCATCGGCGGTGGGGAGAAGATGCCGGTGCCACTGGTGGAGAAGATCCTCGCCGCGTTCCCGAAGGCGTGGTTCTCCGACGCGTACGGGCTCACCGAGACCGTGTCGGGCGACACCTTCAACGACCCCGAGCACATGCTGGCCAAGGTGGGTTCGGTCGGGCGGCCGGTGGTACACCTGGAAGTCCGGATCGTCGACGAGTCCGGGGCGCCACTGCCGGCCGGCGAGCTGGGCGAGATCGCGTTGCGCGGGCCCAAGGTGAGCACCGGGTACTGGCGCGACGAGGCCGCGACGGCGAAGGCGTTCCGCGACGGCTGGTTCCACACCGGCGACGTCGGGCGGCTCGACGAGGACGGGTACCTCTACGTCGAGGACCGCAAGAAGGACATGATCGTGTCCGGCGGCGAGAACATCGCGACGCCCGAGGTGGAGCGCGTGCTGTACGAGCACCCCGACGTCGTCGAGGCGGCGGTGGTCGGCATGGGCCACCCGCGGTGGGGCGAGGTGCCGCAGGCGTTCGTCGTGCTGCGCCCGGGCGCGACGCGGGACCGTGACGCGCTCGTGGCGTTCTGCCGCGAACGGCTGGCGAAGTTCAAGGTGCCGGCGGATCTGGTGTTCCTCGACGAGCTGCCGCGGACGCCTTCGGGCAAGGTGCTGAAGAGGAACCTGCGCGGATGAACGAGTTCGACCTGACGGGCAAGGTCGCCTGGGTCACGGGCGCGGGCAAGGGCCTGGGCCGGGCGATCGCGGTGGCGTTGGCCGCGGCCGGGGCGACGCTGGCCGTGACCTCGCGGACGGAGGACGACTTGACGTCGTTGGCCGCGGAGCTCGGTGGTGCGCTGGTGCTGGCGGGTTCGGTGTCGGATCCGTCCTTTGCGGACAGTGCGGTATCGGGAATCGTGGCTTCGCACGGGCGGTTGGACGTGTGCGTGACCGCGGCCGGGATCAGCCCGACGTTCCGGCGCAGCGAGCAGGGCAGCGACGACGACTGGGCGCACGTGCTCGACGTCAACCTGTCGGGCACGTACTACTGCGCCCGCGCGGCCGGGCGGCAGATGCTCACGCAGGGGGTGGGGTCGATCATCACGGTGTCGTCGGTGCACGCGCGCACCGGGTTCGACCGCATTGCCGCCTACGCCGCGAGCAAGGGTGGTGTTGAGGCGTTGTCGCGCGTGCTCGCCGTGGAGTGGGCGCCGAAGGGCGTGCGCGTGAACGTGCTGGCGCCGGGCTACTTCCACACCGAGCTGTCCGAGGGCCTGGTCACGAGCAAGTGGGGCGAGCGGATCCTGGCGAACATCCCGCAGAACCGGGTGGCCTCGCCGCCGGAACTCGGTGGTGCGGCGGTGTATCTGGCGTCGGACGCGTCTTCGTACACGACCGGCTCGACGCTCACTGTGGACGGTGGCTGGACGGCGTGAGCGGCGGGCCCGCCCGGACCGCCTCACGTCAGGCCGGGCGGCGGGCCAGTTCGTAGGCGAACTCGATGCTCTGGCGCATTACCCCGGAAGGCTCACAGGCGCGGACTGCGTGCCGGAGGTCTTCTTCGAAGCCGGAGGCCAGGTCGCCGAGCGCGTCGTGGGATACAACCGCCGTGGAATAGGCGAATCCGATCAACGTGTCGGGTGTCCACTCCCAGGTGGCGGGGAACTGGTGGGAGCCGGCCGGCTCGAACCCGGCGTCACGCAGAATGTCCAGGTCCGGCCTTCGCTTCCGGTTCTCGTCATAGCGAGGCGGAATCCGGTCATGGGCCTGCGCTCGGGCTCTCCACCGCTCCATGGTCTCCGACATGGCTCGTTGCCAAGGAGCTTGGCCGTCCCAGGGCGTTCCGCCCCAGAGCAAGGCCACGCACCGGCCCGGCCGAAGCCACCGCATGAGGCGGGCGGCGACGGTCTCGCGCTGCATGCGGTGAAACGCGTTACCGATGGCAATCAGGTCGAATGAGTTCTCCGGCACGGACAAGTCCTCGGCGGACGAGGTCATGAAACGGATGGTATTGATACCGGCTGCCGCGGCCTTGTTCCGCGCGACATCGATCATGCCGGGCTCCTGGTCGACGGCCCAGACGTCCCGGAATCGGTCGTGCAGGGCAAAGCTGATCAGGCCAGGGCCGCACGCGAGGTCCAGGAGGCTGTCCTCGCCACTCGTCCCGGATCGGTCGGTGAGATCATCGAGGAGATCCTGCGGATACGGCACGCGGAATCGGTCGTAGTAATTCGCGGTTCCCCGGTAGAGATCGGACCGGAACTGGGGATCGTTCATCACATCAGTATTGCCGACCTGAACGCGCGAAGGCGGCTTCCCCCTGGGGCAGCGCCGGCTCCGGTGCGAGCACGAAGTCTTCGCGCCGGAACACGCCTTCGCGGAAGAACGTCCGCCGTGCGGTGGGCTGCCGGCCGGGCGCGGTCACCACGAGGTGCACGAACTGCTCGGGCAACCCACCGACGGCGAAGGCACCCTCGTCGTCGGTGGTGGTCCGCACGAGCTGCCGGCCTTTTCCGTCGGTGACGGTGAGGATCGCGTCGGCGACGCGATCGCCGGTGGTGGAGCGGACGGTGCCGATCAGCATGGGCACGAGCTCGCCGAAGCGGTGGCCGTGGGTCGGGAGTGCCGTGGGGCGCGGCATCTCGAGCACGGGATCTTCCACGGGCGGTGTTTCGTCTTGCGTGTGCTTTCGGCGCAGCCACAGGGCGTGACCCACGTTGAGGGCGATGCCGAGCGCGAGCCAGGCGCACAGCACCAGGACGTGTCCGGCGACGCCGGTGCCGTGGAAGTAGAAGATGCCGCGCAGTGCGTCGTTGAGGTTGCCCATCGGCAGGATCGGGTGCAGGGCGCGGAACAGCGCGGGCTGCATCTGCGGCGGGATGATGCCGCCGCTGGACGCGGAGCTGAGGATGACGAACAGCGTGACCGCGACGCCGGGGAAGAACTGCTTGAAGATCGGCACGAGGCCTTGGGAGACCAGGGAAACCACGAGGCTCGACAGGAACGCGAGCGGGATCGCGGCCGGGTTGCCGGGGATGACGTCCATGGCGTGGGCGATGAGGAAGCCCGCCACCGACAGGAACGCGGCCCAGCCGACGAACGTGAGCATCCGCGCGCGGCGGCTGAGCCCGACCGCGCGCAGCAGCATCATCACGACGAAATAGCTCGGCAGGCCCCACGAGATCAGCAGGTAGAACAGCCCGTTGCCGAGCGGGTCGCCGGCGACGGTCGGGGCGAGGTCGACAACGGCGAGCTTCCCGTTGGCCAGGGGCGTGAAGGTCTGGGTGAGCAGGGAATGGAGGGTGAAGCCGTTGGCTTTGGCGACGTAGAGCACCGGGTGCTTTGCGTCCGGGGTGAAGGCCCCGCTGGTGGTGCGGCCCAGCACGGCTTCGCGGGCCGCTTGCCCGTCGGGCACGGCGACGACGTGGAACCCGCCGGGGCTGACCTCGTCCAGCCGGCTTTGGACCCGCGTCGCGGCCACCGGGTCGGCGACCGCCACCGGCACCTCGTGCGGCTGCGGCCGGTGGAAGGCGGCCAGGTAGACCACGGCAAAGCCGAGAAAAAGGACAACGGGGAACCAAAGGTTCTCGGCGAGGGTGCGAGTGATCGAGGGGTTGGCCAGTTCTTCCGCCATGGTGGTCACGTTATATTGCAGTACTGCAAAAGTGCAGTAGTGTAAGAAAGATGACAGGGGCGGGACTTCGCGAGCGCAAGAAGGAAGCAACGCGACAGGCGATCCGCGCGGCGGCCGTCGCGCTGTACCGATCGCGCGGGCCGCACGAGGTGACCGTCGACCAGATCTGCGACAAGGCCGGCGTCTCGGCGCGTACGTTCTTCAACTACTTCGACAGCAAGGAAGCCGCGGTTTTCTCCCTGGCGCTCACCCCCGACGGCGTCCGGTCGGGCGTCGCCGCGCGGCCCGCCTCGGAACGTCCACTCGCGACCCTGCGCGCGGTCTTCACGGAGCGCTTCACGGAGGCCTCCGCCGACCCCACCTTCGGCGAGCGGGCCCTGATGCTGCGCGAATACCCCGAGTTGTGGGGCCGGCTCGCGCACGTCAACAAGCTCGTGGAGGAAGCCGCGCTCGAGGCGATCGCTTCGCGCACGGGCCTCTCGGTGGACGACCTCTACGTGCGGCTCACGGTGGAGGTCGCGTTCGCCGCCAACCGGGCGGCGTTCAAGAGCTGGTACCCGGGGAGTGATCCGGGCCTGGTGACGTTGCTGAACCGGGCGATGGACGCCCTCGACTCGGGCCTTGAGCCGCCGGGTTGATCAGCGGACGTCGAACGTCGTACCCGTCAGCTTTTCCGACAGGGTCCACAGCTTGCCCGCGCGTTCGGGGTCCAGGTCGACCTTGACGGCCGTCTTCGGCACGGGGCGGCCGACGCCGCCGCGGGCGGGGCCGTAGAACTGGCCCCCGGTGGCTTCCGGGTCGACGGCGGCGCGGACGGCGGGCCAGGCGCCGCGGTCCTTGCCCTGCGTGAGGGGCGCGAACAGGCGCATCAGCGGCTTCGGGTCGGTGATGCCGTCGCGGCGCGGGCTGGCGCTGCCGAGGCTGAAGCCGGGGTGGGCCACCACGCAGGTGACCTTCGAGCCGGCCGCGCGCAGCCGCCGGTCGAGTTCGAAGCCGAAGGACTGCACGGCGTGCTTGGACTGGGCGTAGGCGCGGAACTCGGAGTACTTGCGTTCGGTCTGCAGGTCGTCGAGGTCGAACGGCTGCAGCCGGGTGATCAGGCTGCCCATGGGCACGACGCGGGCGTCGGACGCGGTGAGCACCGGCATCGCGAGCGCGGTGAGGGCGAAGTGGCCGAGGTGGTTGGTGCCGACGGCGAGTTCGAAGCCCTGACGCGTGGTCCGGCGTCGGCGGCCGGGGGAGGTGGAGCCGGCGTTCTCGACCAGCCCGTCCACGCGCCCGAGCCGATTGAGTGAATCGGCGGCTTCCGCGACGGACTCGAGGTCGGCCAGATCCAGGCGGATCGTGCTGATTTCGGCCTGTCCGTGGTGGTTCTTGATCGCGTCGGCCGCGGTCGCCAGCCGGGCCGGGGTGCGCCCGAGGATCACGACGTGCGCGCCGGCGCCGGCGAGCTGTTCGGAGATGAAGTAGCCGATCCCCGCGTTCCCGCCCGTCACGGCGTAGGTCCGACCGGACAGATCGGGCAGCGCTTGGGGGTTCCAGGACACGTTCGCTCCTCGGGCTCGGACCGCGTGCAGCTTAGCCCGGGCGCCCCGGTTGATCGGGTTCGAGAGGGCTCTCGGCCGGGCTCATGAGGTGCGTGGCCGGGCTTGGTACGGGCGCGGATGCCGGGAACTCCCGGGTGCCAGGCATCCGATCGCCCGTCTGTGCGGCGCCGGGATCGCCGCCGCGCCGAATGGTACTCGGCGCGGCTTCAGCCGAGGAGCTTCGCGATCGTCTCAGTGATCGGTGCCGGCGGGCGCCCGAGGAGCTTCGCCAGCTCGCCCGGGGTGCCGGCGAGGCGGCCGCGGGAGATGGCGTCGTCGACGTCGACCAGGACCGTCGCCATGAACGCCGGCACACCGGCGCCGGTGAGGATCGCTTCGTACTCCGCGCCGGGGATAGTGGTATGGACCACCGGGCGGCCGCCGAGGCGCGCGAGCTCCGCGGCGAACTCGCCGAACGTCCACGCGGTGTCGCCGCCGAGCTCGTAGGCGACGCCGAGGTGGCCGTCCGTGCGCAGGACCGTGGCCGCGGCCGTGGCGTAGTCCTCACGCGGGGCGGTGGCGATGCGGGCGTCGGCGCGGACGCTGTTCACGACGGCTCCGCGGGCGAGCGAGCCGGGGACGTCGGCGACGGCCATCTCGGAGTACCAGTTGTTGCGCAGGAATGTGTACGGCAGCCCTGCGTCGAGGATGCGCTGCTCGGTCTCGCGGTGGTCGTCGGCGAGGGTGAAGTCGGCGTCCGGGCTGCCGAAGACGCCTGTGTACGCGAGCTGCGCGACGTCGGCGGCCTTCGCGGCGTCGATGACGGCGGTGTGCTGGCCGACGCGCTTGCCCAGCTCCGTGCCGGACACCAGCAGCACGCGGTCCCCGGCGGCGAAGGCCCCGGCCAGCGTCTCCGGCCGGTCGTAGTCGCCGATGTGCACGCGCACACCCAGGTCGGCCGCCTTCTCCGCACTGCGCGCCACGGCCGTGATTTCACCCGCGGGCACGCCGGCCGCGAGGAGGTCGGCGACGACCTGCCGGCCCAGCAGCCCGGTGGCTCCGGTGATGACGATGCTCATGTTTTTCCTTCGGGTCGGTGGATCTTCCACCACTCACCGTAGGACTGTTACTCTCTCTCGGGAAGTACCCACTTCAGAGTAAGGTACTGGTGTTCGAGTAATGAGGAGGGTGACATGACCGAAGCACTGCCCGAGGCGCCCAACGTCAACCGCGCGACCTGTCCGTCGCGCATCGTGCTGGAGCACGTGACGAGCCGCTGGGGCATCCTCGTGCTCGCCGCCCTGCTCGAACGCTCGTACCGCTTCAGCGAGCTCCGCCGCGAAATCGGCGGCGTGAGTGAAAAAATGCTGGCGCAGACGCTGCAAACCCTCGAACGCGACGGCTTCCTCGACCGCGACGCCAAGCCCGTCATCCCGCCCCGCGTCGACTACTCGCTCACCCCGATGGGCCGCGAGGCCGCCGAGCAGGTCCGCGGTCTGGTCCGCTGGGTCGAACGCCGGCTCCCCGCTGTCACCGAAGCCCGCGACGCCTACGACGAGGCCCGGGCTTCGGTGACGCAGCCGGACGCGTGAGCGGCGAAGCCCGGTTTCACCACTCACGCCACGGGAATCAGCTGGTCGGCGTGGTGCTCGTCGTCTCCGGGGGCGGGGTGGTGTCCGAGCTGGTGGAGGAGGACGAGTCCGAGCCGGACGACGGCGAGTCCGAACTGGACGACGACGTGGTGGTGGTCGGCGTCGTCGAGCTGGACGGAGGGGTCGAGCCGGCCGGTGGGGTGGAGCTGTCAGCGGGCGGCGGAGTCGATCCGTCCGAAGGCGGCGGGGTCGAGCCGTCGGACGGCGGCGGAGTGTCGCCGGAGTCCGACGGGGTGGTGCTGGGGGTCGTCGGAGTCGTGGTGGGCGAGCTCGTTGTGGTCGACGGTGGGAGCTGCGTGGGGCTGCCCGGCGGTGTGACGAGCGGGGGCGGCGGCGGGGCCGGGTTGCCGAGGGGACTGCCGGCGGCGGCCGCGATGGCGCCCGGGCCCGGTGGCGCGCCGATGGGGACCTGGCTGTCGGGCAGCTGCGACACGCCGCCGCGGTAGGCCGCCGCGTAGGCCATGACCGTGTCCACATAGGACTGCGAGTTGTTGTAGCGCCGCACGGCCACGCGCTGCATCGCGTCGCTGGAGAGGTCCAAGCCGCCGGAGCACAGGTAGCGCGCCGTGGCGAGGGTTTCGTCGTAGATGTTGTTCGGGTTGGACACGCCGTCGCCGTTGCCGTCGGAGGCGTAGCCCGCCCAGGTCGACGGGATGAACTGCGTGGCGCCCACGGCGCGGTCCCACACCGCGTTGCCGTCGTACTTGCCGCCGTCGGTGTCGCCGATGGCGGCGAACGGGCCGGAACCGTCGAGCACCGGCCCGAGGATCGGCTCGAGCGTGTTGCCCTGCGCGTCGACGTAACCGCCGCGCGCGTGGTTGGACTCGATGCGCCCGATGGCCGCGATGAGCTGCCAGTCGAGGTGGCAGCCGGGCTGCTCGCGGGACATGATGTCGGCCGCGTTCTGGTACGCCTTCAGCATGCTGCCCGGAATCCCCAGTGGACCGGACGGCGTGGCCGAACCCGTGCTCACGTGGAAGCCCGGCACGGTCAGGGGCAACGGGGTCGGCGGCTGCGGCAGGCTGCCGTCCACGGCGACCGGCGGGAGCTCGATGTTCGGCGGAAGCCACGGCGCGGCCATCGGCGGCTGCGAGGTGCCCGCGGCCCTGAGAGCCGGGGCGGCGGCGAGCGGAATGGGCAGACCCGACGCGGCCAACGTCGGCAGCACCACGAGCGCACCACCCGCGAGGGCGGCTGCCGTCTTGCTGCGGACAGACCTCCGGCGTGGGCGGTGTTTCGCCATCGTCGCTCCCCGTTTCGCCTTTCGAACCCTCTTGGGTCAAGCTAGCCGAAGACGGCCGCCTTTTGTGAGGGCCTGCGCCAAATCTGTCGAGACGGCGAGGTCTCGTCCATCCACGCTAAATCCGTAGTTGGCCGATCAGACATTTTCACCGGGGTTTAACAGGAGGCGCGGATCGGTTTTTTGACGACTGCGCCGAATGGAGTAATCGCGCGAAGCATCGGGCCAGTGGATCACTGCTGTACGCGCCGAACGCCGGGATCGATTCGTAGCCTTCCCGCTGGTAGAAGCGGATCGCGTCCGGCTGGCGGACACCGGTTTCCAGAAGTAGCCGCGTGATGCCGTGCGACGCGGCCTCCCCTTCAAGCACCCGCAACAACGCCGTCGAAACGCCGGTCCCGCGCGAGGCCGGCACCACGTACATGCGTTTGATCTCCGCCTCGCCCGGCCCGAGGAACCGCAGGCCACCGCAGCCGACCGCGGTGCCGCCGGACCACGCGATGACAAAAACGGCCATACTTTCGGCGGTTGGCGCCGGGCCGGCTTCGTGGTCGCCGGTCGCGTACCGAGCGTCCAATTCGGCCCGTTGCGCAGCCCGCAGCGCGACCGCCTCCGGCGCGTCCCACTCGGAACGCAGGATCTCGACCACCGGCACCCCCGGATTTTCACACGTGGTTTCGGAACAAGTGTTACCGTAACCGATGTTACGGAAAGGAGGCCCGCATGCCAAGACAGCGTGACGTCGGCGCTCAGCGCGAGCTGCTCTCCGGTGCAGTGTGGCGGGTGCTGGCCGCGGACGGGCTGCCCGGCCTCACCGTGCGCGCGGTCGCCGAGCGCGCGGGCTGCACCACGGGCCTGGTCATGCACGCGTTCCCGACCAAGCGCGCTCTGTTGCTGCACGCCCGCGACCTGCTGCACCAGCGCACCGCCGAACGCGCCGACGCCACCGAAGCGGCCGGCGGCCCACCCGCGGCCGTGCTGCGCGACGTCCTCTGCCACGCCGCCACCCTCACCGAGGAAGCCGCCGACGAGGCCCGGGTCTGGGTCGGCTTCCTCGCCGCCGCCCTCGCGGACCCCGAGCTGGCCGACCGCCACCGCGCGCACAACCGCTCGTTCGTCATCCGCGTGACGCGGCTCGTCGGCGCCTGCCACCCCCGCTGGGCCCACCCGCGCCGCGAACGGACCGCGAAACGCCTGATCGCCCTGGTCGAAGGCCTCAACGCCCTGACCGCGGCCGACCCCGCCACCTACCCGCCGGCCGTCCACCGCGACGCGATCGCCGCTGCCCTGCGCGAGCTCGAGAGCTGATCAGGCCGCCGGTCCGAACCGCCGCCGGTACTCCGACGGGCTCAGCCCCGTGTGCCGCCGCAGCTGTGCCCGCAGGTTGGCGGCCGTCCCGAACCCGCATTCGGTGGCGACGCGGTCCAGCCGCAGCTCGCCGCGTTCCAGCAGCCGGCACGCGAGGCTGACGCGCTCCGTCGTCAGCCAGGCCAGCGGCGTCGTGCCCAGCTCGCCGCGGAACCGCCGGTGAAGCGTCGCCTGGCTGGTCGCCGCCCGCCCGGCCAGGTCCGCGATGGTCAACGCCCGGTCGAGATTGCCGCGCGCCCACTCCAGCACCGGTGCCAGTGACGCGTCCGGCACCACGGGCACCGGCCGTTCCACGAACTGCTGCTGACCACCGTCGCGGTGACCGGGGAAGACCAGGCGGCGGCTCACGGCGTTGGCGATCTCCGCGCCGTGGTCGCGCTGGATCACGTACAGACCCAGGTCCATTGCCGCAGCGCTGCCCGCCGCCGTGAGCACCGTGCCCTCGTCGACGAACAGGACGTCGGGCTCCAGCCGCACGTCGGGGTAGCGCTCGGTGAACTCGGCCGCCCACCGCCAGTGCGTCGTCGCGCGCAGCCCGTCCAGCACGCCCGCCTCGGCCAGCGTGAACGCGCCCGTGCAGAAGCTCATCAGCCGCGCGCCGCGCGTGTGGGCCCGCCGGATCGCGGACAGCACCGAGGCCTCCGCCGGCACCTGCGGATCCGGCCGGTTCGGCACGATCACCGTGTCCGCCTCGTCGACCGCGTCGAGCCTCGCGATGCCCGAGAGCGTGAACATCCCCAGGTGCATGCCCACGCGCTCGCGCGCCGAGGCCAGCGTGAACTCGTACCACTCCCGTCCGAGCTCCGGGCGGCGCAGGCCGAACAGCTCCGTCGCGACGCCCATCTCGAACGGGTTCGAGCCGTCGTCCACGACCATCACCACGCGGTGCGAGGATCCTTGCGACATGTGCTATTCCTAGCACTCCCGGTCGCCCGGCGACAGGACCACGATCGATCGCATGAACCAGCCCATCGATCTGCAGACCGTGCTCGACGGCTTCGACGCCGTGTGGAGCCCGCGCATCGTCGCGAACATCAACGACTACGACGTCCGCCTCGCCCGCTTCTCCGGCGAGCACGTGTGGCACGTCCACGAGAACACCGACGAGTTCTTCCTGGTCCTCGACGGCGAGATCCAGATCGGCCTGCGTGAGCCCGCCGGCGAGCGCGTGGTCACGGTGGGGCGCGGCTCGGTGTTCGTGGTGCCGCGCGGGACGTTCCACAAGCCGTCTTCGAAGGAAGGCGCGGCCGTGCTGCTCGTGGAGCCCGCGGGTACGCTCTCGGTCGGCGACGAGCACGACGAGGTGCCCGATCACGTGGACGTGACCGTCGGCCACCGCGTGGAAATCGCCTGATCACAGCTTCCAACAGCTGAGTTTCAGACTGAGACGGCGTAGTCTCCCGTCCATGAAACGGACTTCCTTCGCGCAGTGGCCGTGCTCCATCGCGCGGACCATGGACCTGCTCGGGGACTGGTGGACGCCGCTCGTGCTGCGCGACGCGTTCTACGGCGTCACGCGCTTCGACGAGTTCCAGCAGGCGCTCGGCATCGCGCGCAACACCCTCGCCGACCGGCTGCGCCGGCTGGTCGACGAGGGTCTGCTGGAGAAGGTGGCGTACCAGACCGAGCCGGTGCGCTACGACTACGTGCTCACCGACAAGGGCAAGGACTTCTTCGGGGTCCTCATCGCGATGACGGCGTGGGGGGACCGCTGGCTCGCTGGCGAGGCCGGCCCGCCGATCACGACGCACCACGAGACGTGCGGCCACGACACGCACGCCGAAGTCGTCTGCGCGCAGTGCGGCGAGCCGCTCACGGCCGAGGACACGCGGATGCGCCGCGGCCCCGGCTTCCCCGAGAAGATCGCGCACCGGCCCGATGTCGAGGCGCGGTTCGCCAAGCAGGAAGCCGCGCACTGAGCCGACCTCGCGTTGACACGAGGGTCTCACTACGAAACTATCGTGGTCAGAGGCACCTTGACGGTCGATGCTGAGGAGGCGCACCACGATGGAGTGGACCGGCGCGCGGTACGCGGACAAGCCCACGGCCGAGGCGGCCACCTGGATCGACGGCGCTCCCGAGACGGTGTGGCCGTTCGTGTCCGACGTGCAGCGCATGCCCGAGATGAGCGCTGAGCTCCAGCGTGTCGAGTGGTGCGACGGCGCGACCGGCCCGAAGCTCGGCGGCTCCTTCGTGGGCTACAGCAAGCACGACGCGCTCGGCGAGTGGTCGACGACGTCGTTCATCGTCGAGTGCGAGGAGCCGCGCGTGTTCGCGTGGGCGGTGGCGGACGCGGACACGCCCACGGCGACCTGGCGATTCACGCTCGAGCCCGAGAACGGCGGCACGAAGCTCACCCAGTGGATGCAGATGGGGCCGGCACGATCGGGTCTGTCCTTCGCCATCGACCGCATGCCGGACAAGGAGCAGAAGATCGTTTTCGTGCGCATGCGCGAGTTCGAGACCGCGATGATCGCCACCGTCGCGGCGATCAAGGACCGGGTCGAGGCGGCGCGCTGATGCGCACCGCGACCACGGTCGAAGCCTCCGGCGGCTGGACGGACACACTGGATTTCGTGCTGGAGGCCGAAAAACTCGGTCTCGACGTGTGCTGGGTCGCCGAGGCGTGGGGTTCCGACGCGCCGTCGGTGCTCGGGTTCCTGGCCGGGCGCACTTCGCGGCTACAGCTCGGCTCCGGGATCATGCAGGTCGGTGTGCGCACGCCGGTCGCGGTGGCGCAGGCGGCGCTGACGCTCGCCGACATGTCCGGCGGCCGGTTTTCCCTGGGCCTCGGACCGAGTGGGCCGCAGGTGATGGAGGGCCTGCACGGCGTGGCGTTCGCGAAGCCGCTCACGCGAATGCGCGAGACGGTGGAGATCGTGCGCAGCGCGTTCGCGGGGAAGAAGATCTCCTTCTCCGGCAAGGCTTTCGAGATCCCGCTGCCAGGTGAGGCGCGGCCGATGCGGCTGTCGTCGAAACCCAACGAGGACATCCCCATCTATTTGGCCACGCTGTCGCCGAAGATGCTGGAACTCACCGGCGAGGTCGCCGACGGCTGGCTCGGCACCAGCTTCGTACCCGAAGGCGCTTCGGCGTACTTCAGCCACCTCGACGCGGGCCTCGCGAAGTCCGGCCGCGCGCGGGGCGACCTCGACGTGTGCCAGGGCGCGGAAGTCGCGTTCGCCGCGAATGACGACGAGCTGCGCGACATGGTTGGCTCTCGGAAGAAGGAGCTCGCGTTTTCCCTGGGTGGCATGGGTTCCGCGAGCACCAACTTCTACAACGACGCCTACAGCCGCCAGGGCTGGGCCGAGGTCGCCGCGGAGGTCCGCGACCGCTGGCAGTCCGGCGACCGCGACGGCGCCGCTTCGCTGGTGACGGACGAGATGGTCCTGGGCACCACGCTCATCGGCACCGAGGACATGGTCCGCACACGGCTGCGCGTCTGGCGCGACGCCGGCGTCGACACGGTCCGCCTCTACCCGGCGGGCGACTCGCTCGACGCGCGGCTGTCGACGCTCGGCCGCGCGCTCGACCTGGTGCGGCAAGTGGGTTGATCGTTCGGTTTGTCTGCGCGATCCCGGTCGTCTCCGGGATAGTGGGGCTCCCCGAACGAGGAGCCCTCCGATGCGCAAGATCGTGTCCACGTTGTTCGTGTCGCTGGACGGCGTCGTCGAAGCGCCGGACCGCTGGTCGCTTTCGCACTGGACGCCCGAGCTCGAACGCATCGTCGGCGCCGGCCTGTCCGACGCCGACGCGATGCTGCTGGGCCGCGTGACGTACGAGGGCTTCGCCGAAGCCTGGCCCGGCCGCGCGGACGACCCCGGCGCGGAGTTCATGAACAACGTCCGCAAGTACGTCGCCTCCACCACGCTCACCGCCGTCGGCCGGCAGCACAGCACCCTCCTGCCGCGCGACCTCGAACCCGCGATCCGCGACCTCAAGGCCGCCCCCGGCGGCACCATCCTCACCAGCGGCAGCGCGACGCTCGTGCGCTGGCTGCTCGCCCGCCGCCTCGTCGACGAGCTGGTCCTCCTGCAACACCCCGTCGTCGTCGGCGCGGGCCGCCGCCTGTTCCCGGACGACGGTCCGCATCTGGACTTCGCGCTGGAACGGTCGAAGGTGTTCGGCAACGGGGTGGTGCAGCTCGTCTACCGGCCGGCCGAGCCGCGTGGCTAGTTCACCTGCCGGTCCTGGCCTTCCCAGAACGGCTTGCGCAGCTTGAACTTCTGGATCTTGCCGGTCGCCGTGCGGGGGAGTTCGTCGAGGAAGTCCACGCGTTTCGGGCACTTGTAGCCGGCCAGGTGCCGGCGGCAGTGCGTGATCAGGTCCTCCGCCGTCACGGGGGTGCCGTCGGTGACGACCAGGGCCGTGACGAGCTCGCCCCACTTCGTGTCGGGGATGCCGATCACGGCGGCCTCGCGCACGGCCGGGTGGGAGTTCAGGGCGTCTTCCACCTCGATGGACGACACGTTCTCGCCGCCGGTGATGATCACGTCCTTCTTGCGGTCGGCGATGGAGAGGTAACCGTCCTCGAAGCGGCCGCCGTCGCCGGTGTGGAACCAGTTGCCCCCCTGCACGCGGGCGGTTTCGTCCGGGTTCTCCCAGTAGCCGTCGAGGTTCATGTTCGACTGGACGAGCACCTCGCCGTCGGTGTCGATCGACACGCGCACGCCCAGCGCCGGCGCGCCCGCGCGGCCCAGGAGCTTCGCCTGCTCGTGCGCGTCGAGGTCTTCCCACTCCGAGCGGAAGCGGTTGACCGTGAGCAGCGGCGACGTCTCGGTGAGGCCGTAGATCTGGATGAACTCCCAGCCCAGCTCGGCGCGCACGCGTTCGATGGTGCGGGTCGGCGGCGGCGCGCCCGCCACGACAATTCGCACGCGGTCGCGGCCGGGGATCTCGCCGTCCCACTTGGCGGCGCCGTCGAGGGCCGCGGTGACCACGGCGGGGGCGGCACACATGATCGTGACGCCGTGTTCCTCCACGCGGCGCAGGATCTCCGTGCCGTCGACCTTGCGCAGCACGATGTGGCGCGCGCCGAGACCGGTGACGCCATAGGGCATGCCCCAGCCGTTGCAGTGGAACATCGGCAGGGTGTGCAGCAGCACGTCGTTGTCGTTGAGCGTGGTGTGCAAGGCGAACGTGGTGGCGTTGAGCCAGAGATTGCGGTGCGTCAGCTGCACGCCCTTGGGCCGCGCGGTGGTGCCCGAGGTGTAGTTGAGCGTGGCGGTGGCCGATTCATCGGGCTTCCACGGCCGCGGTTCGCCGTCACCGCCGAAGATCTGCTCGTCGTGCTCGCCGAGCACGAACACGTGCTTCGCGGTGACAGAGTCCAGCAGCGGCTTCAGCTCCGGGTCGACCATCACGACCTCGGCGCCCGAGTGCTCCACGATGTAGCGCACCTCCGCCGGCGCGAGCCGGAAGTTCACCGGCACCAGGATGCGGCCCCAGCCCGAAACCCCGAAGAACGACGTGAGCAGCCGCGCCGAGTTGTGCGAAACGATCGCGACGCGGCCGCCGACGGGCACGCCCAGCGTGTCGAGGTTCGCGGCCTGCGCGCGGGCCCGCCGGGCCAGCTCGCGGTAGGTGATCGCGCCCCACGAGGCCGCGGGCTGGTCGGGTTCGTCCACCACCGCGATCCGGTCCGGGTACACCGTTTCCGCGCGGTCGAGGAAATCGCGGACAGCGAGGTCGTAGAACACGTGCCGATCCCTTCGCGTCGAACGGGCAGCGCTGCCCGTGCGGCGATGATGCCCGCGCGGTGACCACCCGGCCACCCCACAAAGGGGGTGCTCAGCCGAACAGGCCGGCCGCGTGCGCCCGGTTCACCGCCTGGATCCGGTTGCTGACGTCGAGCTTGCGCATGGCGTGCTTGAGGTACGACTTGACCGTGTTGGGCAGCAGCCCGAGCCGCTCGGAGATCTCGTCGTTGGTGCAGCCCTCGCGCACGAGCCGCAGCACGTCGAGCTCGCGCGGCGACAGCGTGATGCCCGGCGGGGCCTCGGGCGGACGCAGGCGTTCGCACACTTCGAGCAGCCGCGCGCGGGCCTCGTCGTCGTGCATCGAACCGGCGATCGCGAGGAGCTCGGCGTGCAGGTCGTGGTGCTCACCCGGCGGCGGTGTCCTGACGCGCCGCCGGACTTCTTCCTCCACCTCGATGTCGCGCTCCAACCGTGCGACGACCGCGCTCGCCGCGCGTAGGATCCGGTCGCCGAAGGTGATCGAATCGCGCGTTGCCGCGTACAGCACCGCACGCGTCGACGCGCCCACGCGCACCGGCAGCGCGACCATCGCCCGCAGCTGCTCCGGCGCGACGGCGCGGTCGTACTTGTGGGTGATGCCCTGCGCGTTGAGGTAGTCGATGACCGTCGACGGCCGCCCGAGCGCCACGGCCTTGCCGCCCAGCCCGGCGCCGGTGTCGACGCGCAGGTGCTGCAGCGAGCCCGTGGCCGTGCCGCGCAGCTGGTCGATCACGAGCGTCCGCGACCCCGCCGACACGGGCCCGCCCATCGCGACCGGCAGCCCGGTCACGCGCTGGAGCGCCTGCAGCGCGCCGGCGACCAGGGGGCTGGCCGTCAGCGCGAGCCTGCCCGATGGCGTCATGGGCACCGTCCCTGGACCTGTCTCGCTTGACCTGCGGCTTTCGGCTTTGCCGAGGCGTCCACCGTACGTGATACGTCGCGTTCGGACTACCGGTGTGGTTCCGTGGTGCGGTGGCAGCACCGGATTTCGACACCGTCGCCGACGACCTCTACGCGGGCGAGCCCGCGGACTTCGTCGCGTCGCGCACAGCAGCGGCCCGTGCGGCCAAACAAGCGGGCGACGCCGAGCTCGCGCGCCGCATCCAGGCGCTGCGCAAGCCGACGACCGCGGCCTTCTTCGTCAACCGGCTGGCTCGCGACGGTTCCTCGGCGCTCGAGGAGCTGGCCGAGCTGGGCGACCGCCTGCGTGCCGCGCACGCGAGCCTCGCCGGCGAGCAGTTGCGGGAGCTCGCGCAGCGGCGGGCCGAGCTGGTGCGCGAGGTCTTGCGCGACGCGCCGGACCTGAGCGACTCCGTCGCGCGCGAGGTGGAGGAGACGCTGGAGACGGTCGTGGCGGACCCGGACGTCGCGCGGCTCGTGCTGGCCGGGCGGCTGACGTCGGTGGCGCACCAGGATGTGGACCAGTGGCTGTCGTTGCCCGCCGCGTCGGGTCCGCGGAAGAAGAAGCCCGCGCCGGAGAAGAAGCCCGCGCCGGAGAAGAAAACCGCACCGGCCAAGGAAAACACCCGTCGCAAACAGGCCGACGAGAAAGCCGCGCGCGAGAAGTCCGAAAAGGACCATGCGGACCGCGAACGGGAACGCGTCGCTCGCGAAGAGTGGCAGCGCAAGGCTTCCGCCGCCACGCGCGAACGAGCCGAAGCCTCACGAAATCTGGTCCGTACCGAACGCATCGCCGAACTGGCCGACACCCGCCTGGCCGAGCTGCGCGAACGCCTGGCGGACGCGGAAGCGCGAGCCGCCCGCGCGGCCGAGGACCTCTCGGCGGCGCGGGCGGCGTTCGACAAGGCCGATGAGGCCGTGCAGCAGTTCGCTCACAAGAGCACTTCGGCGAGCCGGCGGTAGCCCGTCAACGGGTCGGGCCCCAGCACGTGGACCCCGACGTGGTCGGCACCGGCGTTCAGGTGTTCGGCCAGCCGCGTGTGGATCGCGGCGGGCGTGCCGTGGAGGACGAGGTCGTCGACGAGGCGGTCGCTGCCCTCACCGGAGACGTCGGCATCGGTGTAGCCGAGGCGGCGCAGGTTGTTCATGTAGTTGCGCAGGCCGAGGTAGGGCTTGTGCACGAACGGACGGCCGATCGCGCGGGCGGCCACGGGATCGTCGTCCACCACGACCTTGTGCTCCGGCGCCAGCAGCGCGCCCGGGCCGAGGACCGCCCGCGCGTGCTCGGTGTGCTTCGGCACGACGAGGTACGGGTGCGCGCCGCGCGTACGCGTGGCGGCGAGCTCGAGCGAACGGTCCCCCAGCGCCGCGAGCACGCGGGCTTCGGCGGGCACGCCTTCGGCGTCGAGCTGGTCCAGGTAGGCGACCATCTTCTGGTACGGACTCTGGTACGTCGTGATCGACTCCGGGTGCCCGACGCCGACGCCGAGAACGAACCGCTCACCGTGGCGCTCGGCGAGGCGGTGGTAGGCGGCGGCGATACGACCGGCGTCGTTGGTCCACATGTTGACGATCGCGGTGGCGACGGTGATCCGGTCGGTGGCGTCGAGGACTTCCTCGAAGTAGGCCAGATCCTCGACGGAGCTCGCGCCGATGCCGAACCACACCGTGGCGTAGCCCAGTTTCTCGGCTTCCACGGCCACTTTCTTGCGAGTCTCGTCGTCGGTGGCGGGGCTCATCCACGCGCCGTACCGGCCGAGTGCTGCGGGCATGCCGGATCCTCCTCTACATTTGTTATGTAGAGGACTGTAGCAAATATATCGCCCGGGTTTAACCCGCGGTCAGTCGAGTTGGCGTCAGCGTGGCCCGCGGTCAGTAGACCTGGCCGCGATGTCCCCACCCGGCCTGAGCCTTGCGGACGTTCAGGCAGCAGAGGTCGTTGCGAGCCGTGGTGCGGGGCTGTTGGTGCATGCTCCCCTGACCTCGACCGGAACCGACCTGCTCGGTCTGATCAAGCACCTGTCGGGAACACTCCGACGCGACAATCGCCGCGCTCGCCATCGGCTCGCCCGGCTACGTGCCCTGGTGGCCACGTCCCGACGTGATGCTGTTCAACGTCCTGGTCCACATGCTCACGGAGACCAGCCGGCACGCCGGGCACGCCGACATCCTGCGCGAACAGTTGGACGGCGAAGTCGAGATGGATGCGGCAGGCATGGCCCGGCGGGGGCAGGATGCAGCCTTCTGGGAGAGCCGGCGGACGGAAATCGAGCGGGCGGCCAAAGCCGCCGATCCGGCCACGGCCTGACCGGGACTCTGCCGCCGGACGTCGTCGCCGTGGCGCCGCTGGACATGACTCGGGCGAAATGCGGTCGCGCAGGTGACCTGGGCCGCCTCACGAAGCCAGGCGGTCCAGCCACTCGCGCAGCATGGTCTGCTCGACGGGGGTGAGCTGCTCGGTCTTCCCGTCCAGTGCCGTCGCGAGGGCGACTGCCAGCGCGCCGACGCTCGACGGCGCTTCGGCGGCCTCGTCGGTGATCAGCCTGGCGAGCAGCGCATCGCGGACCTGGTGGGACATCGCCAGGTCGCGCCCGTCTTCGGGCTGGGCGATGAGGCTGAGCGTGACGCCGGAGTTGGCGGCCGCGATCTGCCGCGCGGCCTCGGCGGGGGTCACGCGCAGGCGACCCTGGCGGGCGGCGCGTGTGAGCAGCTCCAGCAGCATCGCCTCGGCGCTGGAGGTGAGGGTGCAGGGGACGCCGGGCTGGATCTGGCCGTAGAGCAGCACGTAGAAGGCGGGGTGGGTCAGGCCGTAGTCCACGTGGCGGTCCCAGCCTTCGCGGATCTGCTCGACCGGATCGGCGTCCGCGCGGTTTTTGTCGGTGCTCTCCACATACTGGGTGAAGCCGAAGTTGACCACCGCGTCGAGCAGTCCCTGCTTGCTGCCGAAGTGGTGGTACAGCGTCGGCGCCTGCACGCCGGCCCGCTCGCAGATCGCGCGGGTCGACACCGGTCCGCCGGCCGCCGCGTCGAGGAGCTGGGCCGCTGCCAGGAGCAGCCGGTCCTTGGCGCTGGTGTTCTGGATGGGCATGTAACGAATGTAGCGCTTGACGGAGGGGAGAAGCGGATGCCGCTGGCCGACGAGATGCTCAACGACGCGGTCGTCAGGGGCCTGCTCGCGTCGATGAAGGCAGCCGCGCCCGGCGTCGCGTTCGGGGAGCTGGGCCGGGTCCGCCTGGGTGGGCTCGGGTTGCGGCAACGCACGGACGCGGTGCGCGACGCACTGCTGGCCGACCTGCCGGGCGGCTACCGCGAGCTGTCGGACGTCGTGGAGCGGGCGCTGGCCGACGAGTCGTTCTCCGGCTGGATGATCTGGCCCGTCTCGGAGGCGGCTTCGGCGCGGGCTCTGGCGGACGGCGGGCCGGTCGCGTTCGACGCCGCGTTGGATCTGCTGGCTTTGTTGACCCCGCGGCTGACGGCGGAGTTCGCCATCCGGCCGCTGCTCGACGCGGACCTCGAGCGGGCGTTGCCGAAAGTGCTGACCTGGACTTCCGACCCGTCGGAGCACGTCCGCCGCCTGGCCTCGGAGGGCACGCGGCCGCTGCTGCCGTGGGCGCGCCGGGTGGGGGCGATCACCGCCCGGCCGGGCGTCACGGCGCCGATCCTCGACGCGCTGCACCGCGACTCTTCGGCGTACGTGCGGCGTTCGGTCGCCAACCACCTCAACGATCTGAGCCGCGCGCGTCCCGAGGCGGCGGTGGCCGCGGCCGGCCGCTGGGTGGGTGCTTCCGGTGACAAACAGACCGCGCAACTCGTCCGGCACGGCCTGCGCACCCTGATCAAACAAGGCGACCCGGGTGCGCTGGCGCTCCTCGGCTTCGCGCCACCGTCCGGCATCGCCTTCGACGGTCTCGTGCTCTCGGCGCCTTCGGTGTCCATCGGCGCCGACCTGGGCTTCACCGGAACGCCGCGCAACACCGGCGACTCGTCGATGAACCTGGTCGTCGACTACGTCGTACACCACCGCAAAGCCAACGGCACCACCACGCCGAAGGTCTTCAAGCTCACCACCCGCGTCCTCGACCCGGGCGCCGAGCTGCTCCTGGACCGCACCCACTCGTTCCGCGTCATCACCACCCGCGTCTACCACCCGGGCGCGCACGCGCTGGAGATCCAGGTGAACGGAACTTCGTTGGGGAAGGCGGATTTCGAGCTGCTGGCGTGAGTCCGCACTTTCGCTCCACTGTGGACTGAGTCAGTGAAGCAGGTACTCGAGAGCGGCTTGGGCCGCGGCGACACGGAGCCGAGATCCGGTCGCCGCGAGTGGCTTGGCGACGATCGACTTCAGGTGGCCGCGGCGCCCGCCGAACCGCCGGGACGCCGCGCCGAAGCCTCGCGGCAGGACCGGCTTCAAGGCGGTTCCATGCCGTCGTGCAGCGGCGCGGGCGCGGGCGGCCCCGCGCCGCCCCGTGACCTCAGTGGAGCAGGTACCGCAGCATCAACGTCCCGTCGTCCTCGAGGACCGAGGCCAGCTGGAGCCGCTCGGGGTCGATGGTGTCGCCGAAAGCCGCGCGCGGGGCGAGGCCCGCGATGAGGAAGGGGGAGATCGTCAGGCGGAGCTCGTCGACGGCGTCGGCGGCCAGGAGAGACGCGAAGAGGCGCGGGCCGCCCTCGCAGTCGATGCGGGTGAGGCCGCGGGCGACGAGGGCCGACACGGCGGAGCTGAGGTCGACGGCGTCCGTGCCGGCCACGAGCACGTCGGCGCCCGCGGCGGTCCAGGCGGCGCGCAGGTCGGGGTCGGTGCCGGCGTGGGTGATGACGATGGTGGGCACCAAGGCGTTCGTGATCACCGGCGCGTCCGGGCGCAGCGACCGGCCCGAGGTCACGACGGCGACCGGCGGGATCGGCGCCAGGCCGTGGCGGCGGCGCCGGTCGGCGGAGTGCTCGTCGGGGCGCATGCCCTCGAAGCCCTCGAGCAGGGCGGTGCCCGCACCGACCAACACGACGTCGGCGAGGTCATTGCCCAGCCGGTAGATCACGCGGTCGGCGGGCGTGGACAACGCGGCCGAGCGGCCGTCGACGGTGACGGCACCGTCGGCGCTCGACACGAAGTTCACCGCGAGCCACTTGCCAGGCGCCGGGTATGCGTAGAGGGCCTCCAGGTCGGCCTCGGCCAGGTCTCGCGCGCTCGGGAAGATCTCGCGCATCAGACCGACCGCACCACGTGCGCGGGCGGGCGCGTGCCGACGATGCTGGCCACCATCTCCGCCACCTGCCGCGTCTCCACGACCTGGTGGGCGCGGAACATCGCGGCCCCGTGCAGCGCCGCGACAGCCGTGGCCGCGAGCGTGCCGATCACGCGCTCGCCGACGGGCACGTCGAGCGTCTCGCCGATCACGTCCTTGTTCGACAGCGCCATCAGCACCGGCCAGCCCGTGTCCACGAGCGCCTGCGTGTGCCGCATCAGCTCCAGCGACTGGTAGGAGTTCTTGCCGAAGTCGATGCAGGGGTCGATCATGATCCCTTCGCGCGGCACTCCGCGCTCCAACGCGCGCTTGGCGAGCTCGGTGGTGCCGTCGATCACGGCGCCGACCACGTCGTCGTACTGCGGCTTCGCGGCTTCGGTGCGCGGCGTGAGGCCGTTGGTGTGGGAGCAGATGTACCCCGCGCCGTGCTCGGCCGCGACGTCCAGGATCTCGGGCTCGAAGGCCGCCCAGTTGTCGTTCACGATGTCGGCGCCGGCGCGGCAGACGGCGTCCGCGACCTCGGCGCGGTAGGTGTCGACGCTGATCACGAGGTCCGGGAACGTCTCGCGCGCCCATTCGACGGTCGGCACCACACGGGCGATCTCCTCCGCCGTGGTGACCTCGGGGCCCTTGCCGGCCGGCACGCCGCCGATGTCGATGAGGTCCGCGCCCTCGGCGTACGCGCGGCGGACGGCGTCCTGCGCGCGGGTCTCGAGGTAGGTCGCACCGTTGTCGTAAAACGAATCGGGGGTGCGGTTGATGATGGCCATCACCAGCGCGCGATCGCTGGTGAGGCGGCGGCCTCGGAAGACGAGGTCGGGCGTGTGCATGGCTTCTCCCGTACCGGAACGTCGGTTGCCGCGATCATAGGCGAGCGCACGACGGTGATACGGCGGGCAGGTGGCGGGCAACACCGCCGAAGGCCACCTGCTCCCGGGCCGGCGACTTCAGGAGGCGAGTGCCTCGTTGATGGCGTGGAATTCGTGGGCGGTACGAGTGGCGGAGAATTCGATCACGGTGTAGTGCGCGAGGCGCTGGACCACGAGCGGGTCGGTGGCGAGCACGGCGTCCAGCTTGCCGCGCACACACGGGCGGGTGAGGATGACCTGGTCGTGCTCGGTGTCCCCTTTTCCGGAAACCAGGAACAATCCGCGGGAGAAGTGCGTGCGCAACCACTCCGCGTGTTCTGCCAGTGCGTAGTCGACTTCGTTTCGAGGCGCCGTGTAGGCGAGCAAGGCTATGTACATGTCTTCAGAGTAGAACTCATTCACGGCAGTCGCATCCTCCTGCCGAGTGGCGGCGCCCACGCGTTATCCCGGAATTGCAATGTGTTCTTTACGTGCTCTTTTTTCGCGTTTTCACAATGGACGGCGTACGTAAATCTGCGTACGCGGGTGTCGACACCAAGCGGACGACGAAACGTCGTCACAGCACCAAACTGACGTCATGACTCAGCCGGTGATGGACGCCGTGGGCCGCATCTGGCGGGACGGCAGGCGCGTGGAACGCGTCGCGTACGTGGTGGGGGCGGTGCTCTTCGCGAGCGGCGTCGTGAACGCGGTGGTGCTGCTGGCCAGCGGCGGCACGTGGCTCGGTCCGGTGTCGCTGCGCAAGGCGGTCACGTTCGGGTTGTCGTTCGGTCTCACGCTGGCGTCGGTGGCGTGGGCGACGTCGTACGTCGTGCTGCGGCCGCGGGCCCGGACCGGGTTGCTCGGTGCGTTCGTCGTGGCGTGCGTGGCGGAGGTCGTGCTCGTGACTATGCAGGCGTGGCGAGGGGTTCCGTCGCACTTCAACTTCGAGACCGGCTTCGACACGGTGGTGTCGATGTCGCTCGCGGCCGGTGGCGGCGTGATCGTGGTGACGGCTTTGGGCTTCACAGCCGCGGCTTTCCGTTCGGCGGGCAGCATGGCGCCGAGCATGCTGGTCGCCGTGCGCTTCGGCCTGCTGGTGCTGATGGTCGCCCTCGCCACGGGCGCGGTGATGATCGCCCGCGGTGTCGTCGAGGCGCGCGGCGGGTCCCCTGAGCTGGCCTACACGAACGCCGGTTCTCTGAAACCCCTGCACGCCGTGGCGATGCACGCGATCCTCGTGCTGCCCGGGCTGGCGTGGCTGCTGCGCTTTACGGCGTTGCCCGAGCGGGCTCGCCTGCGCGTCGTCTGGCTCGCCGTGGCCGCCGACGCCGTGCTCACCGCGGTGATCGGTATCGAGGCCTTCGCGGGAATTCCGCCCTTAGCCGCGCCTTGGTTCTTACTGGCGCTCTCGGTCGCGGCCTCTCTCGTTCTGGCCGGCACCGTTGTTTTTTCGTTGATTCGCGGGAAAAGCCCCGCTGGCTATTTCAGCGCAAGCAATCCCTGAACCGCGTCGACGAGCGTCCGCCGCCTCCCCGCGCGGGCGCTCGGCAGGTGCGGCCCCAGTTCCGGGTTGGTGCTGTGCCACGCCGCGGAAAGCGCTTGGATCAGCACGAGCAGCTGCACGGGCGAAAAGTGCCCGGAGATCTCGCCTTCGTGTTGCGCCCGCCCGATTTCCCGCAGCCGGACGTCGTTGGCCTCGGTGATGGCCGCGAGATGCTCGGCCTCCGACCGCTCGAGCCGGTACCACGTCGAGAGCCGCAACGTTTCGGGATGCTCGTCGAAGTAGTCGAACGCCCGCCCGGTGTACCCCGCGAGATCCCCGGCGTCGAAGGGCACCGCCTCGAAGAACGCCCCCGTCCGCTCATCGAACGCGGCGTCGAACAGCCCCTCCTTGCTGCCGAAGTACGAGTAGATCATCGCCTTGTTGCACCCCGCCGCCGCGGCCACCCGATCCACCCGCGCCCCCGCGATCCCGTATGCGGCGAACTCGCTGATCGCGGCTTCGAGCAGCCGCTGCTTGGTCTGTTCCGCGTCGCGCGCCATCCGGTGAGGTTACCAACCAACTGGTCGGTGAGTTGAGGTTTGGTCGTCCACGTCACGCGCGCGCCGTCGTCACCGCGCCCGAAGGTCTCGCAACCCGTCGGCGAGAAAAGCCTCCGTTTCCGCTGATGAGAGCGCTTCGCCGGCGAGGTGCGCCAGCTTTTCGACGTAGTCGGCAACAGCTTCCTCCGAGGTCAGGTACACAGTGGTGTGCGAATGCCGCAACGCGACAGTCGGACTCTGGCCACTTGTGGTGTAGATCGTGAACCCGGGCAGATCCTCCTGCTCGGCGGCCAGGAGTCGGATCGCTTGAGGCTCGCGGGCGAGGGTGCGGAGCAGCTGCTCGTGCTGGACGATCGACGTCTCCCGGCTGATCACCGGGTTCCGCAATGATCGCCGGCTGACGATCGATTTCCTCGTCGCCACACCGTGTTTGGCGGGAGCCGGCTCGGCGCTCAGCTCGAAGAGGCGACTCTCCGGACTGCCGCCGGGAGGTGTCGTGTGTTCGAGCATCTCCCAGGTGTAGGCGCGGGTCTGCAGGTGAGAGGGCAGTAACGTCGGCGACCACTCGGCGATGGTCGTCGCGGCCTGCTCATACGCGTGCAGCATGAGCGTCGATCCGGCGCGCAGGTGCACCGCGTGCATGGTGCTGTGGGTGCTGGCGGCGAGGTCTCGGAGCCTGGTGTACTCGGCCTGGGGCAGTTTGAGCAGGCCGAGCAGGAAGGACAGCATGTCCGGTGGCGGCGTGCGGTAGCCGGCTTCCCAGTTGGTGAGGTGACCGGGCGAAAGTCCGGCCCGGTTCGCCAGTTCACGCAGGCCGAAGCGGGCCTGCAACCGCGCGGCGCGCAGCTCTGCACCGAGCGCGACGACGGCAGGTGAGGTGGCGCGGTTTCCGGTCTTCACTGTTGTTCTTCCTGAGGTTGCTTCCGGTGTTCGTTTCGGTGTTCGTTCCTGTGGACTCGGCCGACGCCGGCTTCCTCGCGCTCGAGGCGCGTGCAGATGGCGCGCACCGACTCGGGAGAACGCTGGACGCGCCGGTTGTGCCGGTTCTCGCTGACGGCCACGACACCGACGAAAACGATCGGAACAGCCATGGCCACCAGGACGAACGCGACCTCCCAGCTCATCGCCGCGCGCCGGTGGTGATCGCGTCGCCCGCAGGTGTCTTCGCGTTGGCGCCGTGCTCTGCTTCTCTCACGGTTTCCCCTGTGCGTTCCGGTCGACGACCTGGCGGATGTTCGCGATCAGCTCGTTCGCTGCCTGCGGCCGAAGCAGCACGGGCGCTCCGGTATCGATCTGCGCCGCCGCGAAGAACGTCCCCGCATGCGCTACCCGCCCCACCACGACCTGCGCGGGACCCCCGTCCAGTGCCCGCGCCGGCGCGATCAACCTCGACCGCCAGTCCAAGCCGTCCACGGTGGTGCCTCCCCGCTACTATCTGGTCCGTTGCTGCCAATGCTACTCGCGCTGACCCTTGTGGTAGCAAGTGTCAGCGAGTGCAGCACGGTCGGGCAATTGCCTGAACGGGTGAATCCTTGATGTGCCGTGGCCTGCACTAGCATGTGCTGCATGGCTGGTAGCGATCAGCAGCAGACTGCGCTCGGATGGGCATTGCGTTCGGCGCGGGAAAGTCGTGAGCTCACCCTCCGGCAGGTCGCCGAGTTGATGGGGAGGAAGGCCTCGGATTCGGGCCTGATCTCGCGATGGGAGTCCGGTACGCGCCGCCCGAAGGCGGCTGATGTCGCGCTGCTGATTGAAGTGCTGGAGATCGATGGCGGCGATGCCGCTCACCTCATGGATCTCGCCAATGGCGCGAATTCCGGCGAACCGTGGTTGGCCGGCTCGCCGCCAGAGCGGCGGCAACAGCTGAACCAGCTTCTCGCCGCCGAGCGCACTGCCACCGAGATCACGCACATCGCGCCGCTGATCCTCCCCGGTGTGCTTCAGACCCGTGACGTGATCCGCAACCAGATGGTCGAGGCGAACGTTCCGGAAGACGAGGTCGATGAGCGAGTCATCACGCGCATCGGGCGGCGCGATGTTGTGACTCGGCCCGATCCTGCCCATCTCGCCGTCTTCCTCGGCGAGGCTGCGATCCGCACGGTGAACGGCGGGCGCCGGATCTGGGCTGATCAGCTCCGCTACCTCCTCGAGATGGCCGAGCTGCCGAACATCGATCTGCACCATGTGCCGTTCGCTGCCGGGTGGTCGCCCCTGCAGATCGGCGGATTCATCCTGATCGAGTCGACCGAGGCCCCGCCGATCGTGAGCTTGGACCTGCACGGCAGAGGCGTGATGCTGAAGTCCGGCGAAGACGTCGAGCTGTACCGGCGGCAGGTCGAAGCGGTGCGAGAGAAGGCGATCGATCCCGCGGCGACGACAAAGCTCATCGCGCAGGTGTTGGCTGAATTGGAGCAGGAATGATGGTGCAGCGGGAAATGGGAACCTGGTTCAAGTCGAGTTGGAGCCCGGACCACGCGGACTGCGTTGAGGTGAGGTTCGCGGAGGACCACGTCGGCGTCCGTGACACGAAGGACCGAACCGGCGGGCAGCTCGGCCTCCGACCGCAAGCGTGGTCCGGCTTGCTTGAGTCCGTGGCCGCCGACCGGTAGCCGATTGTCCATTGTGGAACCTCGCGCACTCTGAGCGGGTTACGCATCTCATGGCGAACGCCGGCCTGCGGTCGCGCTTTTCTTGACTCCGAACTACACGCTCGGCGGGAGCTCTTCTCGTTCCAGGAACGCCAGCGCCGCGGCCCGAGCCTGGTCCATGGGCACTTCGTACTGGGCCGGGATCTCTCGGACGTGTGCCATGTAGTCGTAGAGCACCTTTCCGGCAAGTGAAGGGTTGCCCACTGTCTGCGCTGCTCGGGGCGTCATGAAGACGACGAAGCCCTTCTCCTGTCCAACGCCCAGAAAGAACACGCCACGGCCGGTGCCGCCGGAAACCGAGCATTCGGCCATGGGCGGCACCGAACGATGTCCACGTGTTTGCGTCCCTCCCGCACCATACGGGCGGCGATCTTCTGCTCGACGTCGGCGGTGGTGGTCTCGTCGCCGCGCTGCGGGATGCCCTTTTCGCGCAGCAATCGCGCCGCTTCCGCCGCGTCCGCGTCGTTCCCGCTGACGATCTCATGCGCCTGGCCATGTTCGTCGACCCTCCGGCCATGAGTCTTCTGACCGGTCATGGTGATTACCAGCGGCGGCAACTCGGCTTGCAAGCTTTCGGCCTGCTCGCGTGTGAGACGTTGACCGTCCGGGACCGCGGCGGGCGGCTCGGCGGCAGTTGTCGTCTGCGTTGCCGGACCGCCGGGCCAGTGGTTTCGTACGGCGGATCATGTGCTCCGATGCGATCGAGGTAGCCGGTGAGCGTGCCGGTGACTCGGCCGATCGTCTCCACCACGCCGTCGATGTCCCGCGCAGCGGCGTTGTGGCAGGCGATGGCATTCCGCGATTCGGGCTGTTGAGAGCCGGTCTGGCTGAGCGCCTGGGTGGCTTCTTCGAGCATCTGAGCGGGCTGTTTCAGGCCGGCGGTGGACAGCTTGGTGAGTGCCGTCCGTATGGTCGCCGCCAGCGCCTGCACTCCTGCCAGTACCGCCCCCTGCGGCCATACTGGCAGTTCAGCGGAGCGCCGTCACTCTTTGGACGGCACGCAGGAGAACCGCCCCGGACGGCTACGGTCGACTCATGGCGGGAATCGTCGTGATCGGGGCGGGGCCGGGGATCGGGGCGGCGGTCGCGCGGCGGTTCGCGCGGGAGGGTTCGGGGTGGCGGCTGTGGCGCGGCAGCCGAAAGATCTCGGGGTCGACGCGGTGACCCACCTCGCCGATGTGGGCGACGAGGAGTCCCTGCGCCACGCGCTCGACGCGGTGACCGAAGACCAAGGCCTGCCCGACGTCGTGGTCTACAACGCCGCCGCCATCCGCAGGAACGCGCCAGGGGAGCTCGACGCGGAGGAGCACCTCAGGCTGTGGCGCGTCAACGTCCTCGGCGCCTATACCGCCGCGGCGCACCTCGCGCCCGAGATGGCCCAGCGCGGCCACGGCACCTTCCTCACCACCGGCGGGATGCCGGAGCCCCAAGCCGCCTACACCAGCCTCTCGCTGGGCAAAGCCGGCCTCCGCACGGTGACGGCGCTGTTCGCCGAGCAGTCCCCACGCTGCACTTCGCCACGGTCACCGTCGGCGGCACCGTGGAGAAGGGCACCGCGTTCGACCCGGACGTCGTCGCCGAGCATTACTGGCGGTTGCACACCCAGCGCGTCTGGGAGCGGGAAGTGCTGATCACGACCAACCCCAGTCCTGCGTGAAACACCCCGCCAGGTAAAGATCCACCCGGTCCGCGAACCGGCCCAGATCGCGGCCGGTCAGCTCCGAGATGCGCGAGATCCGGTACCGCAGGGTGTTCACGTGCAGGTGCAGCGCTCCCGACGTCTGAGTCCAGGAGCCGGAGTGCTCGAGGAAAGCCTTCAGAGTCGGGAGAAGCTCCGAGCCGTGCGCGGCGTCGTACGCCAGCACGGGTCCGAGGACCTTCGAGCCGAAAGATCGGCGCAAATCATCCGGCACGGCGGCCAGCAGGAGCAGGTGAGAGGCCACCTCGTCGCCCGCCAGCACGGCCGCGCGGCCCGGCGAAAGGGCGGCCAGCGTGCGGGCGTGGCGCGCCTCCTGGAGGCCGGAGCGCAGGCCGGCCACGTCGGGCGCGCGGCTGAGGCCGACGGACAGGCGGGCGGAGCCGAGGGCCGGTTCGACCGCGCGGACGGACTCGCGCAGGGTCTCGGCGAGGCGGCCCAGGCGGTCGTGAGCCGGGAACAGCCCGAAGGTCTCGCCGTCGACGGTGGCCACCAGCGTGGGAGCGGGGGCCGAAGCGAGCAGCTCCTCCACCAGCACCTGGGTGAGGCCTGGCCCGCCGCCCTCGACTGCGGCGGAGAGGGTCACGACGTGCGCCGACGGCGGGAAGTCCAGCGCCGCGAGCCGCGCGGACAACGAAGCCGGGGAAGCGTCGTCGGAGAGGGCCAACCGCAGCAGCGGCTCGGCCGCCCGGTTCTCGATGCGCTTGGCCTCGTCGACGCGGGAACGCTCCAGCCCGATCAACGGAGCCAGCTCCAGAGCGAGTTCGCGCCGGGAAACAGCCCAGCGTCCGATGTCGCCGGAGGCCACCAGGAACCAGCTCGCCACGCGGTGGCCCGAGCGGCTGGCGGCGGCCAGCAGCGTGACGGGACCGTCGTCGCCGGGGACGGTCAACGGGAGTCGTTCCGCGCGGAGGAACCGGCGCGCCAAGGCGGCCCGGCGCGCATCGGAAGGTGGCGAGCCCGTGCCGGCGATCAGCCGGCCGGTCGCGCTCAGCACCCAGCAGTCCACGCCAAGCTCGGCAGCGCCCGCGGAAACCAGCGCGGGAAGGCCGTCGCCGCTGGTCACGGCCGCGACCAGCCGCCGGTGCGAGTCGTGCGCGGGGGCGGAACGCTCGGCGGCCAGGCCGAGGATCACACGCTCGGTCACGGTCGCGAAGGACACCGACAGCGGGACCTCGAACAGCGGCAGCCCGACCCGTCGGCACGACTCCACGAGGTGCTCGGGCACGGGCCCTCCGACCTCCGCCGTCCCGGCACCCAGCGCGACCACGCCCGCCGCCGCCAGCACGCCCACGAACTCCTCGGCCTCGGCCGGCCCGGGCAGCCAGCGCATGCCGCACAGCACGATCTCCCCGCCGCTGAGGTACCGCGTCGGATCCTGCAGCGTCGCCTGGAAGACGCGCCCGAACTCGCGGTCCAGTGCCGACTCACCGGTGAGCAGGGTCAGCCCGAGCTCCGCCGTGTCCAGCAGCGCACCCAGCCGCACGCGGCACCTCCTTCCAGGCTCAAGTAGCGCACACGCCGGCGCCGCCGTCGTTTGGAGGAACCTACGAAAAACCACCCTCGACGCCCACCCGGTTTCGGTGGATCTGCCGTGGTCCGCGCCACGTCACGGCGTGTGTACTGGCCGACGAGCGAAGGGAAGGAACACCATGGCGATCGTTCTGGGCGACAACCGCTACGGAAAGGCGGAGAACCGGGTCGTGCGCGTCGACCGCGACGGCGACGAGCACCGGATCACCGACCTCAACGTCAGCGTTTCGCTGTCCGGCGACATGAGCGACACCCACCTCACCGGCGCCAACGACAAGGTGCTGGCCACCGACACGCAGAAGAACACGGTGTTCGCGTTCGCCCGCGACGGCGTCGGCGAGATCGAGGACTACGCGCTGCGCCTCGCGCGCCACTTCGTCACCACGCAGGAGAGCATCCACGGCGCCCGCGTGCACGTGGAGTCGTACCCGTGGCAGCGCCTGACGGTCGGCGGGCAGCCGGCCCACCACTCGTTCGCCCGCTCGGGCGGCGGCACGCGCACCACGACCGTGCACTACGACGGCGCGCAGGCCTGGGTGCTCGGCGGCGTCGAGGACCTCACGGTGCTCGACACCACCGGCTCGGAGTTCTGGGGTTTCCCGCGCGACGGCTACACGACGCTGCCGGAAACGAAGGACCGCATCCTGGCCACGGCTGTCAACGCGAGCTGGCGCTTCGCCCGTGAAGACGTCGACTGGGCCGGCGCGTACGACACGGCCCTGGCCTCGCTGCTCGACGCCTTCGGCGGAACGCACAGCCAGTCGCTGCAGCAGACGCTGTACGCGATGGGGTCGCGCGTGCTCGAAACCGTGCCCGAGATCGTGGAGGTACGGCTGTCGCTGCCGAACAAGCACCACTTCCTCACCGACCTGTCGCCGTTCGGTCTCGACAACCCCGGTGAGGTCTTCCACGCCGCCGACCGGCCGTACGGGCTGATCGAGGGCACCGTGCTGCGCGACGACGCGCCGCCCGCCGGGCCGGCCTGGTCCTGAGACGGAGGCCGAAGTGGAGTTCCTGCGCCCGACCACGCTCGCCGAGGCCCTCGAGGCCAAGGCGGCCCACCCCGACGCCGTGCCGATCGCGGGCGGCACCGACGTGATGGTGGAGATCAACTTCGACCACCGCCGCCCGCCGGCGCTGCTCGACCTCAACCGCGTCAGCGAGCTTTACGGCCACGACGTCGAGGAAGGCCATATCCGGATCGCTGCCGCGACACCGTACACGCGGATCATCGCGGAGCTGGGCGGCCGGCTGCCGGGACTCGCGATGGCGGCCCGCACGGTCGGCTCGCCGCAGATCCGCAACCGCGGCAGCGTCGGCGGCAACCTCGGCGCGGCCTCGCCCGCGGGTGACTCGCACCCGGCGCTGCTCGCGGCCGACGCACAAGTGGAGATCGCGTCCACTCGCGGCACCCGGCGCGTGGCGGCGAAGGACTTCTATGTTGGTGTGAAGCGAAATGTGCTCGAAAAAGACGAGCTGATCACGGCCGTCCACTTGGCACCGGCGAGCGGGCCGCAGCAGTTCAGCAAGGTGGGGACCCGCAACGCGATGGTGATTGCGGTCTGCGCCTTCGGCCTCGCGGTGCACCCGGCCGAACGCCGCGTGGGCACGGGCGTCGGCTCGGCCGCCCCGACACCGCGCCGCGCATTCGACGCCGAGGCGTTCCTCGCGGGCGAGCTGGCGGCCGACGACCAGTGGGACCGCCCGCGAGCGCTCGCCGACTCGGTGAAACGCCGCTTCGGCGAGCTGGTGGCGGCCGCGGCCGCGCCGATCGACGACGTGCGCGGCAGCGCCGACTACCGCAGCCACGCGCTGTCGGTGCTGGCGCGCCGGACGCTCGGCTGGGCCTGGACCGAATACTGCGGAGGGAGGCGCACGGAATGCGCGTGAACGTGAACGTCAACGGCGAAAAACGCCAGGCGGACAACGTGTGGGAAGGCGAAAGCCTGCTTTACGTGCTGCGCGAACGGCTCGGCCTCGCCGGCTCGAAGAACGCGTGCGAGCAGGGCGAGTGCGGCTCGTGCACGGTATACCTCGACGGGGTGCCGGCGTGCGCCTGCCTGGTCGCGGCCGGGCAGGCCGAGGGCCGCGAGGTGCGCACGGTCGAAGGGCTCGCCGACGGTGAGAACCTGGACCCGATCCAGAAGTCCTTTGTGGAATGCGGAGCCGTCCAATGTGGCTTCTGCACGCCCGGGCTCCTCGTGACTGCCCACGATCTCGTGGCGCGCACCGAAAACCCGAGCGACGCCGAGATCCGCGAAGCGCTGGCCGGGAACCTCTGCCGCTGCACCGGGTACGAGAAGATCCTCGACGCGGTCCGGCTCGCGGCCGCGCGGAAGGAGCACGCATGACGCGCCCGGCCCCGGCCCGGTCACCGCAGGAGCTGGCCGACACCGTCACCGGCGGCATCGGCACGAGCCCGCTGCGACCCGACGGCACGCTCAAGGTGCGCGGCGAGTTCGCGTACTCCTCGGACCTGTGGCACGAGGACATGCTGTGGGGCGCCACGCTGCGCAGCCCGCACCCGCACGCGCGGATCGTGCGCCTCGACGTCTCCCGCGCGTTGGCGCAGCCCGGCGTTCACGCGGTGCTGACGCACGAGGACGTGCCCGGCGAGAACCTCTACGGCCTCAAGTACCAGGACACGCCGGCGCTGGCCGAGGACCGCGTGCGCTACCAGGGTGAGCCGGTGGCGATCCTCGCGGCCGACCACCCGGAGATCGCGCGGCAGGCGCTCAAGCACATCGCGGTCGAGTACGAGGTGCTCGAACCGGTCACCGATCCCGAGCGCGCCGCGCACGACGAGACCCTGCCGAAGCTGCACCCCGGCGGAAATCTCGTGCGCTACCAACGCATCGTGAAGGGTGACCCGGCCGTGGAGGCCGACGTGGTCGTGTCCGGCGTCTACGAGATCGGCATGCAGGACCAGGCCTTCCTCGGCCCGGAGTCCGGCCTCGCCGTGCCCGACGACGACGGCGGCGTGGACCTCTACCTCGCCACGCAGTGGCTGCACGTGGACCAGAAGCAGACCGCGCGGGCGCTGGGCCTGCCGCTGGAGAAGGTGCGGCTCACGCTCAGCGGCGTCGGCGGCGCGTTCGGCGGGCGCGAGGACCTGTCGATGCAGATCCACTCGTGCCTGCTCGCGCTGCACACCGGCCGGCCCGTGAAAATGGTCTACAACCGCGAGGAGTCCTTCTTCGGCCACGTGCACCGGCATCCGGCGAAGATGTACTACGAGCACGGCGCCACGCGCGAGGGCGATCTGGTCTACGTGCGCGCCCGGATGTACTTCGACGGCGGTGCCTACGCGTCGAAGACGCCGGTGGTGGTCGGCAACGGCACGACGCTGAGTGTCGGCCCGTACAACGTGCCCAACGCGAAGATCGAGGGCTGGGGTGTGTACAGCAACAACCCGACGTGCGGCGCGATGCGCGGCCTCGGCGCGGCGCAGCCGACGTACGCGTACGAGTCCCAAATGGACAAACTCGCCACGGCCCTCGGCATGGACCCCGCCGACCTGCGGATCCGCAACGCGATGAGCGAGGGCTCCACCAATGTCACCGGCCAGCTCGTGGACTTCCCGGCTCCCGTGGCCGAGCTGATCCAGCGGCTGAAGGACATGCCATTGCCACCGGAACGTGGTGAGAACGCGGACATCCGCGACCTGCCCGGCGGTGCGTCCAATGTGACCCACGGCGAAGGCGTGGTACGCGGGGTCGGTTACGGCGTGACCATCAAGAACATCTCCTACGCCGAAGGGCTCGACGACTACTCCACCGCCCGCGTGCGGCTGCAGGTGATCGGCGGCGAGCCGGTGGCGCTGGTGCACACGGCCGCGGCCGAGGTGGGCCAGGGGCTCGTCACGTTGCAGCAGCAGATCGCGCGCACCGAGCTGGGCGTGCCGCGGGTGACCGTGCACCCGGCCGACACGAGCGTCGGCGACGCGGGTTCGAGCTCGGCTTCGCGGCAGACCTACGTGACCGGTGGTGCCGTGCGCAACGCGTGCCGTGCGGTGGCCGACGCCGTGTACGCGCTGGCCGAACGCCGGCTGGGCTGTGCTGCGAAAGGTATGTCGCTGGCAGGCGGCAAGATCGTGGCCGGTGACGGTGAGGTCGTCGTGTCCCTTGTGGACCTTCTCGGTGAGGATATCGTCGAGGAGACGCGGGAGTTCCACCACCGCAAGACCTACCCGCTCGACCCGGAGACCGGCCAGGGCGACGCCCACGTGCAGTACGGTTTCTCCGCGCACCGCGCCGTGGTGGACGTCGACGTGGAGCTGGGTCTGGTCAAGGTCGTGCAGCTCGACTGCGCGCAGGACGTGGGCAAGGCCATGAACCCCGACGCGGTGCTCGGCCAGATCCAGGGCGGGTCCGCGCAGGGTCTCGGCCTGGCCGTGATGGAGGAGATCCAGGTGGTGGCCGGAAAGGTGCGCAACCCGTCGTTCACCGACTACCTCATCCCGACCGTGCTGGACATGCCGCCGATGCGCATCGACGTGCTGGAGCGGCCCGACCCGCACGCGCCCTACGGCGTGCGCGGCGTCGGAGAACCGCCCACGATCTCCTCGACGCCCGCGGTCGCCAACGCCATCCGCGCGGCGACCGGCCTCGAACTGCCCCGGGTCCCGATTCGGCCCGAGCACATCACCGGAACCTGATTTCCGAGAACTGTCTGGAGCGCAAGCGAAATGACCCTCTCCCTCGACGCCGACCTCGAGCGCGAATGGCTCCTCGAGAGCGTGCGCATCGCGACCCGCAATGTCGCCGACGGCGGCGGCCCGTTCGGCGCGCTCGTCGCCAAGGGCCGTGACATCATCGCGACCGGCGTCAACCGCGTCACCTCTTCGCTCGACCCCACGGCCCACGCCGAGGTGGTCGCCATCCGCGCGGCCTGCCAGGCACTCGGCACGTTCAAGCTCACCGGCTGCGTGCTCGTGTCCTCGTGCGAACCGTGCCCGATGTGCCTTTCGTCCGCGCTCTGGGCGCGGGTGGACGGCGTGGTCTACGCGGCCGACCGCCACGACGCGGCCAAGGCCGGCTTCGACGACCGCGCGTTCTACGAACTGTTCGACAAGCCCCGCGAAACCTGGGAAGTACCCGTTTCCCGGCTGTCCCTCAAAGACGGCTTCGCACCGTTCGACGCCTGGCTGGACCGGCCCGACCGCGTCGACTACTAGGCGCTCGGCGCCGGCGGTTCTCCCCGGTCCGGCCCCGCAGTGCCCGACAAAGAAGCGCCCGATAAAGAAGCGCCCGACACCGGAAGCCCGTACCCCGGGCACATCCCGGTGCTGACCGGAGCACCACAAAAAACGCAACTCGTCAGGCTCGCCGCGTCCCGTCCGAACACGGGGCGCGGTGGAGCACACCCACCGGCAAGGGGACGACGCATGACCCAGGTACACATCGACGACGCTGTGACCCCGGCTCCAGGACCAGCTCGTAAGTCCATTACGGACCGGCTCTTCGACATCACCGCCCGTCGCACGACCGTGGGCCGCGAGGTGCGCGGCGGCATCACCACGTTCGTCGCGATGGCCTACATCGTGCTGCTCAACCCGCTCATCCTCGGCGCTTCCGCCGACATCACCGGCGCGAAGCTCAGCGCTGCCCAGGTCACCACGGCCACGGCGCTGGCGGCCGCGGTGATGACCATCCTCATGGGACTCGTCGGCAACGCGCCGCTCGCGCTGGCCGCGGGTCTCGGGATCAACGGCATCGTCGCGTTCCAGATGGCGCCGGCGATGACGTGGCCCCAGGCCTTCGGACTCGTGGTGCTCGAAGGCGTCTGCATCGTGATCATGGCCGTGAGCGGGATCCGGGAACGGATCATGAACGCGATCCCGGCATCGCTCAAGATGGCGATCACGGTCGGCATCGGGCTCTACATCGCGCTCGTCGGCCTGGTCAGCGCCGGGTTCGTCACGCGGACGCCGGACTCGGCCGAGTCCACTGTGCCCGTTCGGCTCGGTTTCGACGGGCACCTCGACGGCTGGCCGATCGCGGTGTTCTGCTTCGGGCTGCTGCTGATGACGGTGCTGATGTCGCGCAAAGTCCCGGGCGCGGTGCTGATCAGCATCGCGGTGTCCACTGTGCTCGCCGTGGTGCTGCACGACGGTTTCCACGTGGGGAACTGGGGTCTGACCACCCCGACGCTGCCGAGCCACGTGGTGGCGGTGCCTGATTTCGGACTGCTGGGCCACATCGACCTGTTCGGCGGCTTCGCTTCAGCGGGTGCGCTGACCGCCACGATCTTCCTGTTCACGCTCGTGCTGTCCGGCTTCTTCGACGCGATGGGCACGATCACCAGTGTGTCGGCCGAGGCCGGGCTGTCGAAGGACGGCCGCGTGCCGCGGATGGGCCGGATCCTGTTCGTCGACGGCGCGGGCGCGATCGCCGGCGGGCTCTCGGGTTCCTCGCCCAACACCGTGTTCCTCGAGTCGGCGGCGGGCGTGGGGGAGGGCGCGCGGACCGGGCTCGCGAGCGTGGTCACCGGCGCGCTGTTCGCCGCGACGCTGCTGTTCACGCCGATCGCCGGCATCGTCCCCGCGCAGGCCGCGGCGCCGGCGCTCGTGGTGATCGGCGGGATGATGGTGGCGCAGTGCCGCAACATCCCCTGGCAGGACAGTGATTACACGATCCCGGTGTTCCTCACCGTCGCGCTGATCCCGTTCACGTACTCCATCACCAACGGTGTGGGCGCGGGCCTCATCGCGTTCGTGCTCATCAAGACGTGCAAGGGCAAGTGGCGCGAGGCCGGCTGGATCCTGACGGTGCTGGCACTGGTGTTCACCGTCTACTTCGGAATCGACGTCGTCAAGGCTGTCTTGTAGCTGTGGCAGCTCGGAGGAAAGGAACCGTTGTGACCCTGATGTTCCTCAACGGCGGCGCCATGCGCGGCGAACCGCTGCACCACCTGCTCGACGGCGCCCCTCTCGTCGCCTCGACGACGACCGCGCCGAAGTACCGCTTCTACTCCGTGGGCGGCCAGTGCCCGGCTTTGGTCCCGGTCGCCCACGGCGGCGGTGCGGTGGCGGGCGAGGTGTACGAGGTGTCCCTGGACGCGCTGCGGGACCGGGTGCTGCCGGCCGAACCGCCCGAGCTGGAGCTGGGCGTGATCGAGCTGGCGGACGGGAGCTCGGCGTTCGCGATGCTGCTGCGCCGGCCGCAGACGTCCCACGTGCAGCTGCGCGACATCACCGAGATCGGTGACTGGCGGGCGTTCCGGTCTCAGTCATGACGGTGCTGGTCGCGCCCGACAAGTTCAAGGGCTCGCTCACGGCGGCGCAGGTCGCTTCGGCGGTCGCTGCCGGCTTGCGTGAGGTGTCCCGCGACGAGCCGGTGGTCGAGCTCCCGGTGGCGGACGGCGGTGACGGCACGGTGGCCGCCGCCGTCGCCGCCGGGTTCCGCCGGGTGCCGGTGCGCGTGTCTGGGCCGACGGGGCGGCGGATCACGGCGTTCTTCGCGCTCCGGGGTGACGTTGCCGTCGTGGAGCTGGCCGAGGCGTCCGGTTTGCAGCGGTTGCCGGGTGGGCTGCCGGCGCCACTGACGGCGTCGAGTTATGGCACAGGCGAGCTGATCGCGGCGGCGCGGGCCGCCGGGGCGTCGCGGATCGTGCTGGGTGTCGGCGGGAGTGCGGGCACGGATGGTGGTGCCGGGATGCTGACGGCGCTGGGGGCGCGGGTGCTGGATTCTTCCGGCGCCGCGGTGCCTCTTGGCGGTATCGGGTTGGCCTCGGTGTCTACTGTGGACTTATCTGGTCTGTCCGCTGTGGACATCGACCTGGCTTGCGACGTGGACAACCCGCTGTTGGGGCCTTCGGGTGCGGCGGCGGTGTATGGGCCGCAGAAGGGTGCGAGCCCTGAGGATGTTGCCGTGCTGGAAGCCGGGTTGCGCCAGTGGGCTTCGGTGCTGGGTCCTTCGTCCGCCTCGGCCGCGGGCGCCGGCGCGGCGGGCGGGGTGGGCTTCGCGGCGCTGGCGGCGTTGGGCGCTCGGCTGCGGCCGGGTATTTCCTTGCTGCTCGACCTCCTGGGCTTCTCCGCCGCGGTTCGCGATGCCCGTCTCGTCATCACCGGCGAGGGTTCCCTGGACACGCAGTCCTTGCACGGCAAGGCCCCTGTCGGCGTCCTGCGCGCGGCCACGGGCGCCGGCGTCCCGACGGTTGCCGTGGCGGGCCGCTGCCTGCTGTCCCCGGCCGAGTGGCGCGCGGCCGGCTTCACCGCCGTCCACGCCCTCACCGACCTCGAACCGGACCCGGCGCGCTGCATGACGAACGCGGCGCCGTTGCTGCGCCGCCTCGCCGAACGCCTGGCCCGCGACCGCGCCTCAACCGTCCAGCGCGGAGGATCGGCTGGGGTCGGCGAGCGGAAGTTCCGCGTGCAGGCTGGTCCCGGCTCCGAGCGGGCTCTGCAGGACGATCCGGCCGCCGATCGCTTCGACCCGGTCTTTGAGGCCGAGCAAACCGGTGCCCCGGGTGAAGTCGGCGCCACCGACTCCGTCATCGAGGACCGTGACGAGCAAGAGGGCTTTCGCGGCGTCGAGGCGAATGGTCACCGAGGCGGAAGACGCTCGTGAGTGCTTGGCCGCGTTGGTCAGCGCCTCCGCGACGACGAAGTAGGCGCTGACCTCGACGTGCTTGGGGAGCGACTGCGCCGGCTGCTGGTCGACGTCGACCGGGATGGGCGAGCGGCGGCCGAGCGTGCGCACGGCCGCCTGGAGTCCTCCCGTGTCGAGGATCCCCGGGTGGATACCGCGCGCGATCTCGCGCAGCTCGTTGAGCTGACTGGTGGCTTCGGCGGCGAGGTCACCGAGATCGGCGGCGAGTTCGGTGAGTTCCGGTGGCACCTGCGCCTGTGTCGCGCGCAGCCGTAACGCGAGAGCGACGAGCCGTTGCTGAGCACCGTCGTGCAGGTCCCGTTCGATGCGCCGGCGTGCCTGGTCGGCCGCCGTGACGATCCGCGCCCGCGACGCGGTGAGCTGGGCGTAGAGCTGGGCGTTGTCGAGGGAAACGGCGAGCTGGCCCGCGATGAGCTTGACGGCGTCGAGCCGCTCCGCGGTGAACGCGCCGCGGATCAGCCGGTTTTCCAGCAGCAGCGCCGCCCGCGGAGTGCCGCGGCTGAGGACGGGCACGGCGAGGAAGGAGCAGCGCGTGAGGCCCGCGAAGCACGGGTCGTGGGCGAAGCGGTCGTCGCGGGTGACGTCGTCGACGACGAGTGGTGCCTCCGTCCGGCGGATGTAGCGCAGCACCGACATCGGCACCGCGTGGTCATGATCGGCGCCCGTCGCTGTGTTCGGGGGAGCGGAGGCGGGCAGGAGCCAGTCCCGCCGGTCGTCGCTCCACAGCACGAGGCGGACGACGGTGGCACCGGTCATCGCGCTGAGCACATCGACGACCCGCGAATGCAGGCGTTCGATACTCGTCCCGGAGCTCAGCGCCCGCGACGCGGACAGGACGCCGAGCAGGTCGAGGGTGCCCGTGGTGACCGCGGAGCGCTCGTGGACGGCACCCGCCGGTCGGGCCTCCTCGAGACTGGCCGTCGCGCCGGCTCCTGATCGCAGAGCCGGGTAGGCCCAGTCGAGCTGCGCCACCTTCGCGGTCGCGCCCCAGGCGGCGTAGTCGTCGCGGGCCTGCGCGAGCAGGTCGAAGCCGGTGTGGTCGATGTCGTGCGCCAAGTGGAAGCGCGCCGCGCGCTCGGCGATCAGGGCCCGGTGCCAGGGGCGCCGACGCTGGACGACCTCGCGCCGGGCGGCGTCGAACGCCCGCACGGCACCGCGGAAGTCGTCGACCGCCCAGGCCCGCTCGGCCTCGAGCAACCGCACCAGGTGCAGGAAGTTTTCCGGTGCGTCCCTGACCCGCGCGGCCAGCCACCGCATCACCTCGTCCAATTCGGACAGTGGAGCTCCGCGCTCGTCGGCAGTGGCCGCGCGGGCCTGGTCGGCCAGGGCAAGCCCGCGCAGCAAGCGGGCCACGGCGGTGGAGTAGAAGCCGGCGGCGGCCGGGAGAAGGGCCATGGCGGCCGCACTGTGTTCTGCCAGGCGAACTCGATCACCGAAGCAGGCAGCCGCGAGCGCGTGACACTGGTGCGCGTAGAACAGTGCCAGCGGATTGTCGGAGAAGCGGTCGAGAGGGATCGGGTCGTCGGTCGCGGCCGGGCTCTCGCCGCGCAGCACGTCGGCCAGCCACCGGTAGCTGTCGAGCCATTGGCCGGTCTGCTCGTTGCCGGTCCGGCGCAGGAAGGCGAACCCCCGGTCGACCTCCGCGACGAAATTCTCCAGCGACGACGCGCACTCCGCCAGGTACGGCACGGAGAGCTGGTAGGTGTATCCGGCGTAGGCCAGGTCACCGCCCGCGATCAGCCCCGTCCTGGCCTCCTGCGCCGCGCGGGCACCGTTCTCGATCGGCTCGAACCAGCCGCTGAGAGCGGAGAACATGTGCCGTGCCTGCGAGGTGCCGGGCTCGTAGCCGCGGGCCTCGCCCAGCGCCACGATCCGCTGCAACGCGCGGTATCCGGCCTCGTAGGCACCGCGCTGCGCCCCCGCGTGGTAAGCGGCGTGGCTTGCCGGGCCGATCACGCTCGGGCCGGGCCCGTGCTCGATCCAGATCCGGATGGCTTCAAGACCCAGCCAGGCGATCAAGGCCGGGTCGGCGACGAAGTAGGCGGCCGGCAGGGCCGCGTCGATCAAGCGGGTCACGGCCAGCGTGGTGGCGTCGGCAAGGTCCGGCCGGGCCAGGTCATCCGCTGGGTCGCTGCCGGCCGCCCACCGGTACAGGCGCTCGAACCGCTGGTCGACTTCGGCGGGGAGCCGATCCCCCGAAGGTACGACGACGCCGCACTCCCGCAGCGACTCCAGGCTCAGCGCGATCGCCTCCGCGAACCGGGTTTGGTGCGTGAGGCCGCGTACCTGGACCGCGGTCGGGCCCGCGCGGTCCGGCATTCTTTCGCAGAGCCGCTCGATCACCCGGTACTCCGCGTCGGCCTCTGCCAAGCGCCCGGAACCGAACAGAGCTGCTTGGCGAGCAGTGCGCAGCTCGACCACCACGGCGATCTCCGCGGGGTCGACCAGCCGCAACGCCGCCGAGAGGAGCGCGTTCACCTGCACATCGTCACCCGTCAACGCGGCCTAATCGGCGCCGCGCCGCAGCAGCTTCGTCACCTGCCTGCGCTCTGCGGGATCGTCGACCGCGTCGATCACCGGCAGGTACTGGTCGGCGGCGGCCGCGAACAGATCAGGCGCCCTGGCCAGCCGTCGCGCCATGGCCAGGTGCAGCGCCCGGCGCCGCTCCGGATCGAGCGTGGACAGAATCGCCTCGCGGACGCGGTCGTGGCGGAACCGCACCGCGCCGTGGGCCCCGCTCTCCAGGGCCAGAAGTCCCTCGTCCAGCGCCGGCGCCAAGTGCCGCTCCACCTCGCCGTTCGGCTCGCCCGTGGCAGTCCGCAGCACCGAGACCTCGACCTGCCCGCCCAGGCAGGCCATCGCCTCCACCAGCCGCCGGGTCCGCGGCGGCACGGCCTCGATCCGCGCCGCCAGCAGGTCGCCGGCCTCCGATGGACCCAGCCGGTCTCGCAGCCGCGCCGGATCCCACCGCCACCCCGAGGCGTTCGCGGTGAAAACACCGTGGCGGCCCAGCGCGTTGAGCAGCTGCACGGTTTCGTACGGGTTGCCGGACGTGCGCGGCTCGATCACCTCTACCAGGCTCGCCGCCGCGACGGCGTCGGCGTGCAGCATCTCGGCGACCATGGCGACCAGGCTCGGGTTGGGCAGGTTGCCCAGCCGCAGGTACCGCACACCGGCTCGGTCTTCCGACCCTGCCGGTGGCTCTGCCGAAGCCACGTCGTCGTCGCGGCGCACACCCACCAGCAGCAGGCCGGCGATCGGTTCCTCGTCGAGCAGGAGGTCGACGAACCCGAGTGGGACTCGCCCGGCCCATTGCAGGTCGTCGAGGAGCAGCACCACCGGTCGTTCCGGCGACGCGATCGCCCGCAGGATCTGGACGCTGTTGTGCTGGGCCCGCGATTGCGCGGTGAGCGGATCGCCGGGATCGGGCGGCACCTTCAGCAGCGCGGCGAACTCCGGCACCACAGCGGTCAGCAGGCCCACATTCGGGCCGGCTGCGGCGAAGATGCGTTGCCGGACCTCGGTCAGCTCGCCCTCCGGCTCGGCCAGCAGCAGCCTTCCCAACGCCCGGAACGCCTGGTGCACCCCGTCGAACTCCAGATCCCTCCGGTACTGGTCGAACTTGCCCGCCACGAACCAGCCGCCCCGGCTCGTCACGGCCGGGCGCAGCTCGTCGACCAACGCCGTCTTGCCCACCCCCGCCTCGCCGTTGATCATGACTCCCTGGCACCGGCCCGTCAGCGCGTCCTCGAACGCCGCGTGGAGCACGGCCACCTCGGCTTCGCGCCCGACCAGTCTCGGTGGCGCGACCAGCCGGAGCGGGAAGTCGTGTTCACCGACCCGGACCGGTCCCGCCCGGGCGTCCCGCAGCCGCTCCAGGTCGTGGACCACGCCCTCCGCCGTCTGGTACCGGCTGTCCGGCTCCTTCTCGAGCAGATGAAGGATGATCTCGGGCAGGGCCGCCGGCAAAGCCGGGTTCACCTCGTCCGGCGGCACCGGGACCTGCGCCAGGTGGTCGTGGGTGAGGCGAAGCGGATCGCCGGAGCCGAACGGCGGTGCCCCCGTCGCCAGTTCGTAAAGCGTCGCACCCAGCGAGTACAGGTCGGCCCGCTGGTCGACGGAACGGCCGGTCCGCCCGGTCTGTTCCGGCGCCAGGTACGCGAGAGTCCCCACGATCTCGCTGCGATCGGAGAACGGACGGCCGGCGTCGGCGAGCGAAGTGGCCAGCGTGAAGTCCACCAGGTACGGAGCACCGTCGCGGGAGATCACGACGTTCGCGGGGGTGATTTCCCGGTGCAGCACGCCGCGGCGGTGCATGGCCGCCACGGCTCTGACCAGGCCCAGCGCGACGTCGACCAGGACATCGACGGGAAGCGGCTTCGACAGGCCGGCCAGGTTCGTGCCGCCGACGTCCGCCAGCACGATCGCCCCCGCGTACTGCGGTGCGTCCGCCAGCTGCGCCACCCCCGGGACCCCGCGGAGCTGTTCCAGCACCGCCCGCTCGTGCCGCAGCCGTCCCGGCGCGTCCGGCCCGAGCGGCTGTTTGCAGACGACGGTGTGATCAGGGAGGAACAGCCGGACGATCCGCGTGCGCTCGTCCTCGCGAAGTACTGAGACCCGGGTGTCCGGATCTCGGCCCGGTAGCTCAGCTGTGCCCACCCGACACCTCCACGCACCGTCGGTCTCGACGCAACCTCTGCCTACACCCATCTCAGCGCGATCGCGACCCTTCCGGGCCGGCGGTGAACCGGCTTCTTCTTCCCCGGATTCGCCCGCTTTTCACCACCCCCAGCGGCACCCGGTGACCAGCCGCCGCCCTATCCGAGCAGGTGGAGGTGGGGCGCCAGACGGAGTGCCGCGGCATCTTCGGTTGTCGCCCAGATGAAGTCGTCGTGTTCGGCGGGGTTGAGGGTCACCGTGCCCGGCGTGGGTTCGGCGGCGTCGTAGACGCGGGCGTGGATCGTGAGCGGGCGGCCGTCGAGGTCGGGCCACGAGAGGCGGGCGCGTTCACCGAGGAGGCGGACGTGCAGGCCCGTTTCCTCGGCCACCTCGCGGACCGCGGTGGTCTCCGGGGCTTCGCCGGGCTCGGCGGTGCCGCCGGGGAGCTCCCAGTGCTCGCCGAGGAACGTGCCGGGCGCACGGCGAAGGAGGAGGACCGTGGCGCCGCGGGAGAGCCAGACGTAGGCGAGGAGCTTGGTGGTCATGAGAAGCCGCCGTTGGAGGTGAGGAGCTGGCCGGTGACCCAGGTGCCGTCGGGGCCGCAGAGGAAGGACACCAGGTTGGCGCAGTCGCGCGGGGTGCCGAGGCGGCCCAGCGGTGTGCGATCACGAAGGGCGGTGCGCAGGGGGCCGTCCATCCAGCCGGTGTCGGTCGGGCCGGGGTTGACGGCGTTGGCGGTGATGCCGCGGGGGCCGAGTTCCGCGGCGGCGGCCACGATCAGGCGGTCGAGGGCGCCTTTGCTGGCGCCGTAGGGGACGTTGTGGACCACGGCGTCGCTCGTCAGGGCGACGATGCGGCCGTTGCCGTGGGGTCCGCCGAATCGCACCGCGAACTCGCGCATCAGCAGCCAGCTCGCGCGCGTGTTCACCGCGAAGTGCCGGTCGAAGCTTTCGGGCGACGTGTCGAGGAGACCGGAGTCGACGGATTCGCAGTGCGCCAGCACCAAAGCCGTCACCTCGCCCAGAGAAGAAGCCACGCGGTCGAACAGCAAAGCCGGTGCCGCAGGATCGGCCAAGTCCGCTTCGACCGAGAAATCCCCGGCCCGCACCGGATCCGCGCCCCAAGGCATGCGCGCGTCGTAGGCCTGCCAGTGCGTGCACGCGACGAGCCAACCGTCCGTCGAGAGGCGTTCGGCGATGGCCGCCCCGATGCCCGCGCGTCGGCCGACGCCGGTGACCAGGGCGACCGGGCGCTCACTCTTCAATGGCCCCGCCCACGGCGCGCAGGTGCTCGCGGAAGGTCAGCGCGGGGTTGGCCTCGCGGGCGCGCAGGAACTCGGCGAAGCGCACCTGCTCGCGCAACGTCTTGCCACCGCGGATGAGTTCGGCCTGGCGGCGCTCGGTGTCGCGAATGGACTCCGCGAGGCGGAACACGTCGTCGGCCTCGGCGGCGGGCATGAAGACCACGCCGTCGTCGTCGCCGAACACCAGGTCGTCCGACGTGACCTCCCACTCGCCGACGCGCGCGGACTCGAGCGCGTTCGCGGCGCGGTCGGTGAGCGAGAGCGGTCCGGTCGGCAGGGACCCGAGGCTGAACACGGGCAGCCCGATCGCGCGCAGGTCGGCGGTGTCGCGGTGCAGGCCCCAGATCACGATGCCGGACGCGCCCGCCGTCGCGGCCTCGATCGCCACGAGGTCGCCGACGCAGCTCTCGTCGAGGCGCCCGCCGTTGTCCACCACCAGTACGTCGCCCTCCGCGGCGCTCATCAGCGCCTCCAGGAACACGTCGACGCTGCCCGCGTGCCGCGCCGGCAACACCCGCCCGGCCACACGCCCACCGATCGCCGCCCGCGTGCCCGCCGGCGCACAGCGCACCTGCAACCGCGCGCGGATGCAGCCGTCGGTGAGGTGCGCGGTGGTGAGCGTTTCGAAGCGGCGCCGCAGCTCGTCGTTCTTCATTTCGTTCAGGCCTTTCTCGCAGCGAGCTGGAAGACGTTGCCGGACGGATCCCGCACCATGGCACGGAAATCGCCGTACGGAGTCTCGCGCGCAATGTCTTTGGCCCCGGCTTCGCCGGGGCGTGCGAGATCGCCTTTGAGCCGGCTTCCGGATGTGGGCGGTCGGATCGGCCGGGGGCCGATCGAACCACCCACATCCG
>NZ_JBFBAE010000014.1:90592-222893 GCF_040689465.1 Amycolatopsis sp. NPDC051373
TGCCGGGGGGTGGGGGGGGGGCGGGGTGCTCGGGGGGGGCGCCCAACAAACCACCCAAAACCCCCCCGCCGGCGCGATCTCGCAGGTGGGTCGGCTTTGGGCGGGTGTCTTTTGCTGTGGTGCTCGGAGATCTTCGGCGGGCTGGGTCGGGGAGCGCGTGTGGCGGGAGGTCCGCACCCGGCTCGCGGTGCCGGACAACCCCGTGGCCGAGGTGCGGCGGCTGGGCGGTCCGGTGGCGGCGTGCGCGGGCGAGCCGGGGTCGAAGACACAGGTCCAAGATACAAAAGCCGCCATAAGTGCCGAAAGGGACTTATGGCGGTGCGGCGCTTTGGTCCTTATATCCGATTTCATCGGGTTTTTGGTTGAAGTCCTGGTGAATTCCCGGGCGGGAGGTGGTCTCGACCCCTGTTTCTTCACGTTCCGCACGCATAATTCCGTCCCGGTAGTCCGAACGAGTGGCAGGAGTGTGCGCGTGCCGGGGTCTGTACGTGCCCGTTGGGTGGTGGGGGCCGCGGGTGTCGTGGTCGCCGCCGCTGCCGTGGGAATCGCCTTCGCGGTCTGGCCCGACGGGGCGTCCGCGCAGGATCCGGAGATCCAGATCTCCCGCTCCGCCTGTGGTCAGGGCTGGACGGACCCCAAGCCGGGTCCGCAAATCTTCAACCTTCACAACACTGGCGCCGTCACGTCGGAGGTCGATCTGATCGACCCGAAGACCGGCGTGATCTACGGCGAGGTCGAGGGTCTCGGCACCGGGACGACCAGGCCGATGTCGGTGACACTCGGTAATGGGCTGTACGCCTTCCGGTGCCTGCCGGAGGACTCGTCCGCGATCGTGGGCCCGACGACGACCGTCAGTGGCGGCGCCGAGCGCGGCCCGGGTGTCGCGGCGGTGACGCAGAACGACCTTCTGCAACCGCTCAAGGTCTACGAGGCCAAGGTGACGCAGGGGCTCGACACACTGGTCACCGACGTCGGCGCGCTCAAGGACGCCGTGCACCGCGGCGACCGCGGCGCCGCCGAGTCCACCTGGCTCACCGCGCACCTGACCTACGAGCGCCTCGGCGCCGCGTACGACGCCTTCGGCGACTCCGACGGCGCCATCAACGGCACGACCGCCGGCTTGCCCGGCGGCACCTCCGACCCGGACTTCACCGGCTTCCACCGCCTCGAGTACGGCCTCTGGCACAACGAGGACATGGGCTCGCTCGGCGGCGTCGTCGACCAGCTGTCCTCCGACGTGCAGGACCTGCGCACGGCCTTCCCCCAGAGCCAGGTCGACGCGAACGACCTCGGCCTGCGCGCCCACGAGATCGTGGAGAACGCCCTGCAGTTCGAGCTCACCGCCAAGACCGACTACGGCAGCGGCACCAACCTCGCCACCACGCGGGCGAACCTCGACGGCGTGCAGACCGTGCTCGACGTCCTGCGCCCGGTGCTCGCCCCGCGCTACCCCGCACTGTCCGGTGTGGACAGCTGGATGAAGCGGACCGAAACGACCCTCGACGGCGCCCGCAAGCCCGACGGTTCGTGGACGCCCGTGTCCGCGCTCACCGCGCCACAACGCCAGAAGATCAACGCCGACGTCAGCGAGCTCACCGAGCGGCTCGCCCCGATCGCGGCCATCGCCGAACCCAGGAGGGTTTCGTGACCGCCAAGCCCGCCCAGCCGGGGGAGTCCTCCCGCCGGACGTTCCTGCGCCGCACCGTCGTCGGTGCCGGCCTGACCGCCGCCGCGGGTGTGGGGGTCGGCTCGGTCGCCGCGAGCGCCGCCGACTCCGGCTCCGGTTCCGTCGCGTTCCACGGCGACCGCCAGGCCGCGATCGTGCGTCGGCCGCCCGCGCAGAGCGTGGTGGCGTCGTTCGACGTCGTGGCCGACAACAAGGCCGAGCTCACGGACCTGTTCAAGGAGATCACCGACCGGGCCCGCTTCCTCACCACCGGCGGCGCCCCCGCGGCGCTCGGCATCACCGCGCCGCCCGCCGACTCCGGCGTGCTGGGCCCGGTCGTGCCGGCGGGCAACCTCGGCGTGGTGCTCGGCGTCGGCTCGTCGCTGTTCGACGACCGCTACGGTCTCGCGGCGCTCAAGCCGAAGAAGCTCAAGCCGATGACGATGTTCCCCAACGACGCGCTCGACGCCGCGCAGTGCCACGGTGACCTGTCGCTCGTGCTCTCGGCGGACAACACCGACACCGTGCTGCACGCGCTGCGCGACATCGCCCGCGCCACCCGCGGCGGGATGCAGCTGCGCTGGAAGATCAACGGCTTCGCCTCGCAGCCGCGGCCTTCCGGCACTCCGCGCAACCTCATGGGCTTCAAGGACGGCATCTCGAACCCGACCGACGCCGAGTACGACAAGCTGGTCTGGCTCGGCGAGGGCAGCGGCGAGCCGGCGTGGACCAAGGGCGGCAGCTACCAGGTCGTGCGGCTGATCCGGATGCTCGTCGAGTTCTGGGACCGCGTGTCGCTGACCGAGCAGGAGAACATGTTCGGCCGCCGCCGCGACACCGGCGCGCCCCTCGACGGCGCCGACGAGCAGGACGTGCCGAAGTACGCCGACGACCCAGTCGGCACCGTCATCCCCCTCACGAGCCACATCCGCATGGCGAACCCTCGCAAGCCGGAGACGGATTCCAGCCGGATCCTGCGCCGCGCGGTCAACTACGACCGCGGCGTGGACACCAACGGCAACCTGAACATGGGCCTGATCTTCGCCTGCTACCAGCAGGACCTCGAGCGTCAGTTCGAGGCGGTCCAGAAGCGGCTCATCGACGAGCCGCTGGTCGATTACATCTCCCCGTTCGGTGGCGGCTACTTCCTGGCGCTGCCGGGGGTGACCGGTCCCGACGACCACTACGGACGGGCTTTGCTGGCCTGACCGTGTTCCCGCAGTTGCAGTTCCCACCACGAAGTCATCGAAATCAGGAGGATTCCCCAGTGGACAAAGGAATCGGCAGACGGCGTCGCCGTTCACGCGGGCTGATCGGCGCGGGTGCGCTCGCTTCGGCCGCCGTGTTGGCGATCGTCACCGGCTCCGCGGCGTCGACCGCAGACGCCCAGGCGCTGCACACGCTGCCGGCGTCGTGGCTGCCGACGCTCACCCCGATCAAGCACGTCGTGGTGATCTTCGGCGAGAACATCTCGTTCGACCACTACTTCGGCACCTACCCCAACGCGACCAACCAGGACGGCACGCCGTTCAAGGCCGCGAAGAACACCCCGAAGGTCAACGGCCTCGACAAGAAGCTGCTGAACAACAACCCCAACGCCTACGACCCGAAGCGCCTTTCCCCCGACCGGGCGCTGACCTGCGACCAGAACCACTCCTACGGTGCTGAGCAGGCCGCGTTCAACGGCGGCAAGATGGACAAGTTCGTCGAGAAGACCGAGACCGACAAGTGCACGGGGCAGCCGATCCTCTACGGCGCGCCGGGCCTGGTCATGGACTACTACGACGGCAACACTGTCACGGGCTTGTGGAACTACGCTCAGAACTACGCGATGAGCGACAACTCCTACAACACGAACTTCGGCCCGTCGACCCCCGGTGCGCTCAACCTGATCTCCGGCCAGACGGGCGGGGCGCAGGCGCTCACTTCGGTGACGCACCAGCCGACCACCGACTCCTACGCCGTCGTTTCCCCGGACAAGAACGGGATCGGCACGGTCATCAACGACCCTGACCCGGCGTACGACGACTGCTCGGACAAGAACCACACCGCCACCGAGAACCTCGCCTCGCTGCAGGGCAAGAACATCGGTGACATGCTGAACCAGCGCCACGTGACCTGGGGCTGGTTCCAGGGTGGCTTCAAGCCGACCGGCACCCAGAACGGGTTCGCGGTCTGCGGTGCGCAGCACAACAACGTCGGCGGCATCCCGGTGACGGACTACAGCCCGCACCACAACGCGTTCTCGTACTACAAGTCGACGTCGAACCCGCACCACCTGCCGCCGTCCTCGGTGCAGGCCATCGGTCAGACCGACCAGGCCAACCACCAGTACGACATCAGCGACTTCGACGCTTCTCTGAAGGCCGGCTCGATGCCCGCCGTGAGCTACCTCAAGGCCCCGGCCTACGAGGACGCCCACGCGGCCAACTCCGACCCGCTCGACGAGCAGCAGTTCGTGGTCAGCGAGATCAACAAGATCCAGCAGTCGCCGGAGTGGAAGTCCACCGCGATCGTCCTCGCCTACGACGACTCGGACGGCTGGTACGACCACCAGAAGTCCACGATCGTCAACGGGTCGAACGACGCCGCGCAGGACCAGTCGGTCTGCACCGGCACCAAGACCAAGCTGGGCACGACCGCGGACCGCTGCGGTTACGGCCCGCGTCTGCCGCTGCAGGTCATCTCGCCCTACAGCAAGGTGAACTTCGTCGACCACACCCGCACCGACCAGACCTCGGTGCTGCAGTTCGTGGAGGACAACTGGTTCACCGGTCGCGTCGGCGGTTCGTCGTTCGACTCCCGTGCCGGCGGGCTGTGGAACATGTTCAACTTCTGGTACCCGCAGGCGGGCAAGCTGCCGCTGGACCCGAAGACGGGTGCGGCCGTCAAGAACGGGCACCACTGAACACCGCGTAGTACCCAGTAACACCAGCAGTACCCAGCACCACTCCGAAGGCCACCGGGTTCGTCGAATCCGGTGGCCTTCGGCCGTTTCCGGGCTCGCCTGCTGTGGGCGACGAGACAGCGGGCGGCGGTAGCGAATCAGGTAACCAACTGGTTGGATAGTACATGGAGGTAGAAATCATGTCCGGTCCGTTCGTTTTCATCGCCACCAACAGCGTGGTCCCCGGCAGGTTCGACGCCGAGAAGGACCGCGCGCCCGGCTGGGCCCGGTTCGTCGAGGACCATGAGCCGCGGCTGATCGCGTTCCACGAGTACGCGAACGCCGACGGCACCGAGGTCGAATTCGTGCAGATCCACCCGGACACCGACTCGTTCGAGCACCACATGCGCGTGCTCACCGAGCACGCCGACCCGGCGTTCCGGGAGAACCTCACGGCCACCACGAACATCCGCGTCCACGGCACGCCCACCGAGGCGATCTTGACGATGCTGCGTGACCTGGCCGGCGCGGGTGTGCCGATCACCGTCTTCCCGCACCACCTGGGCGGCTTCACGCGCGCCTGAGCACATTTTCGCGGCGATTTTCCGGCAGGGGGCAACAGTTCGGAAATGCCCCTTGCGCTCGGACGGCCGCACTGGTCCAATCCCCGCCATGGCCACGTGGACCGAAACGCCGCGACTGCGGCTGCGCCGGTTCACGCCCGCCGATGCGGGCGTGCTCGCGGATCTCCACGGTGATCCCGGGGTGATGCGCTTCGTCGACGACGGCAGTCCGGTGTCCCGTGAAGTCGTCGAGGGCATGACACTTCCGGGTTTCCTCGCGGAATACCGGGATCTGCCCGCGGGACTCGGGTGTTTCGCCGCCGTGAATTCGGAGACGGACCAATTCGCCGGGTGGTTCTCGGTGCGGCCGGCGACGAGCCGTGGACTCGGGGGAGGCGGTATCGAAGTCGGCTACCGCCTGCTGCCCGCGGTGTGGGGGCGCGGGTTCGCGACGGAAGGGCTGCAAGCGGTGCTTCGCAAGGCATTCGCGGAACTCGGTGTCGAGCGGGTCGTCGCGACGACGATGACGGTCAACACCCGTTCCCGTCGCGTGCTCGAGAAGGCGGGGCTCAAGCTCGTGCGCACCTTCTTCCTCGAGTGGCCGGAATACCTGGAAGGCGCGGAACACGGCGATGTCGAGTACGCGCTGTCCAGAGAGGAATGGGTGTCCAGCACCGCGCGACATTAGTCGACACGATAGGGTTCCCCCAGGCACGTCCTGTAGAAGGTGAAGGAACGACGAACCATGGCGCAGAAGGTTCACGTCGAGATGGTGGACGACATCGACGGCAGCATTGCCGATCAGACCGTCCCCTTCAGCCTCGACGGTGTGAGTTACGAGATCGATCTGTCCGAAGACAACGCCGCCGCGCTTCGTGATGAGCTCGCGCGCTACGTCACCGCTTCCCGCCGCGTCGGGGGCCGCAAGGTGCGCATGGCCGCCGGGCAGGCGCCGCGGGCGACGTCGTCCGCCGCCGATCGGGAGCGCAACCGCCTCATGCGGGAGTGGGCCGAGGCCAACGGCTTCAAGGTGTCCGACCGGGGCCGGCTCCCCGCGGAGATCGTGAGGGCCTTCGAAGAGCGTGAAGAAGAGATCGACGAGGTCGAAGAGGCTCCCGCCAAGCCGGCCCGCAAGCGTGCGCCGCGCAAGAAGGCGAACGCCTGAGCCGAGCTTTCCGTGAAAGGGGTCCGTCACCGCGGTGACGGACCCCTTTCGGCGTTTGCTGGGATGCTTCGCCCGCCACGGCGGAATCACCGGGCGGTGTAGCAGTGATGACACGCGACGACCGTGGTGATGGCCACACGACGGCGGCGCCACGCGCGGGGTAGGGTAGCCAAGCCTAAATGTCCTGTGAGTGAAGGTAACCGACTGTGGCCGAGAGAGCCCGCCCGAGAACACTCTCGCTGACGGCGGGGCTCGTGGTGCTCCTGGTGGCGCTCGTGCTCGCCGCCGCGCTGAGCATCGCCGTCGGATCGCGCGGGTTGTCGTTCGGCACCGTCCTCGACTCCTTGTTCCACTACGACGCCTCGAATCCCGATCACCTCGTGGTACACGAGCTGCGCCTGCCGCGCACGCTCGTGGGCGTGCTGGCGGGTGTCGCGCTGGGACTGTCCGGCGCCGTGATCCAAGGTGCCACGCGCAATCCGCTCGCCGACCCGGGCCTGCTGGGCGTGAACGCGGGCGCCGCGCTGTTCGTGGTGCTCGGCATCAGCACGCTCGGTATCACCACCGTCACCGGTTACGTCTGGTTCGGCTTCGCCGGTGCGGCTGCCGCCGCAGTGGTCGTCTACGGGATCAGCGCGCTCGGGCGAGTCGGCGCCACACCGGTGAAACTGGCGCTCGCGGGCGCCGCGGTGACGGCGGCGCTGCAATCGGTGACGAGCGGGCTGCTGCTCACCGACACCACCACGTTCGACCAGTTCCGCTTCTGGCAGGTCGGGTCGCTGACCGGGCGCGACGCATCGACGATCACGCAGGCCGTGCCGTTCATCGTGGTCGGCGTGGTGCTCGCGCTGGTGTCCGCGCGGATGCTCAACGCGCTGGCGCTGGGTGAGGACGTCGCCCGCGCGCTCGGGCAGAACGTCGCCGTGGCGCGGGCGATCTGCGCGCTCGCCGTGGTCGTCCTCTGTGGATCGGCGACGGCCATCGCCGGCCCGATCGCCTTCGTGGGGCTGACCGTGCCGCACGTCGCGCGGCTGATCACCGGGCCCGACCACCGGTGGCTCCTGCCGTACTCCGCTTTGCTGGCGCCGTTGCTGCTGCTCGTGGCCGACGTGATCGGCCGCGTGATCGCGCGCCCGGCCGAGGTGCAGGTGGGCATCGTGACCGCCGTGATCGGCGCGCCCGTGTTCATCGTGCTGGTGCGGCGCCGGAAGCTGGTGAAGGTGTGAACCCGCCGCAGGCGCTCCCCGACGCGCTGAAGGCGGTCTCGGCCGCCCGTCGCCAGGGCGCGGCGCGGGTGTGGCTCGTGTCGATCGTGCTCTTCGTGCTGCTGGTCGGAGTTTTCGCGCTGTCCCTGGCCGTCGGTGACTTCGACGTCCCCTTGGGACAGCTGCCCGGCATCCTCTTCGGCGACGGCACGGGCGGCGGCGCCTACGTCGTCACGCAGCTGCGGCTGCCGCGTGCCGTGGCGGCTGTGCTGGTGGGTGTCGCGTTCGGACTCGGCGGCGCGCTTTTCCAGCGCCTGCTGCGCAATCCGCTCGCCAGCCCCGATGTGATCGGCGTGACGCAGGGTGCCAGCGCCGCCGCGGTGATCTGCCTGGTCCTGTTCGGGGTGTCCGGTCCGGTGCTCTCGGCCGCCGCGTTCGTCGGCGCGCTGCTCACCGGCGTGATCATCTACGTGCTCTCGCGCCGCGGCGGCGTGAACGGCTACCGCCTCGTGCTCATCGGCGTCGGAGTCGGCGCGGTGCTCGCCAGCATCGTGTCGTACCTGATGACCTGGGCCGACGTGACGCTGGCGCAGCAGGCCCTGGTGTGGCTCACCGGAAACCTCAACGGCGCGAGCTGGGACAAGGTGGTGCCGCTCGCGATCGCCCTCGTGGTGCTCGGGCCGGCCGCGCTGTTGCTCAGCCGCGCGCTCACCGGCCTGCAGCTGGGTGACGACACCGCGGCCGGGCTCGGCCTGCGCGTGGAACGCATGCGCCTGCTGCTGCTCCTCGTCGCCACCGCGCTCGCCGCGTTCGCCACGGCGGCGGCCGGGCCCGTGAGTTTCGTGGCGTTCGTGGCGAACCCCGTGGCGACGCGGCTCGTGGGCGGCGCCCGCGTCGGCCTCGTCGCGCCCGCCCTCACCGGCGCGCTCGTGACGTTGCTCGGCGACTTCGTCGCGCAGCACCTGCTCGGCACGCAGCTGCCGGTCGGTGTCGTGACCGGGGCCGTCGGCGCGCCGTACCTGCTGTACCTCCTCGCCACGGCGAACCGGGCCGGCCGAGTCTGAGAGAGAAGGCGCGTGAAACCGACGACACCCACCCTGCACACCGAAGGTCTCGAGCTCGGCTACGGGCCCGTGACCGTGGTGAAGGACCTCTCGGTGCGCATCCCCGAGGGCAAGGTCACCATGATCGTGGGGACCAACGCGTGCGGTAAGTCGACGCTGCTGCGCGGCCTGGCGCGCCTGCTCGCGCCCTCGGCCGGTGCGGTGTTCCTCGACGGCGAGCGCATTTCCTCCTTGCGCAGCAAGGACGTCGCCCGGGTGCTCGGTCTGCTGCCGCAGTCGCCGACGGCGCCGGAGGGCATCACGGTCGCCGACCTCGTCGGCCGCGGCCGCTACCCGCACCAGGGCGTGTTCCGCCGCTGGAACGACGAGGACGACGACGCCGTGGCGCGCGCGATGCTGGCCACCGACACCGTGGAGCTGGCCGGCCGGCCCGTCGACGAGCTGTCGGGCGGGCAGCGCCAACGCGTGTGGATCGCGATGGCGCTCGCGCAGCGCACGCCGTTGCTGCTGCTCGACGAGCCCACCACGTTCCTCGACATCAGCCACCAGGTCGAGGTGCTCGACCTGCTCGCGGACCTCAACCACAACGACGGCACCACCGTCGTGATCGTGCTGCACGACCTCAACCTCGCGGCCCGCTACGGCGACCACCTCATCGCCATGAAAAACGGGTCGATCGCCGCAGAGGGAGCTCCCGGCGACATCCTCACCGCCGAGCTCGTCGAGGACGTGTTCGGCATGCCCTGCCGGATCATCGCCGATCCCGTGTCCGGCACCCCCATGGTCGTCCCGATCGGCCGCCACCGCGCCGGTATTCCCACCACACAGCCCTAGGAAGGAACACCCCACGATGGCCAGATGGACCAAGGTCCTCGGCGTCCTCGCCGCCGCCACGCTCCTGGGCGCGTGCAGCCAGCCCGCCAACACGACCACTTCGGGCGTCGGGGACAAGGATGTCGCCACCGGCGGCCGCCTGTTCTCCACGGCCGACTCCGAGACCGCCAAGCTGAAGGCCGACGTCGGCCCCGGCGTCTTCCCGCGCACGGTCACCCACGCGCTGGGCCAGACGAAGATCGAGAAAGCGCCCACCCGCGTGGTCGTGCTCGACAGCGGTGAGCTCGACGACGTGCTGGCGCTGGGAGTCACGCCCGTCGGTATGGCCACGACCGCCGGCCAGACCGGCGTGCCGAGCTACCTCGCCGACCGAGTCAAGGGCATCCCGACCGTCGGTGACGTCAGCAACCTCAACCTCGAGAAGATCGCTTCGCTGCAGCCGGACCTGATCCTCGGCAGCAAGCTGCGCGCCAACGACCTGTACCCGCAGCTGTCGAAGATCGCGCCGACGGTGTTCAGCATCCGCCCGGGCTTCCCGTGGAAGGAGAACCTGCTGCTGATCGGCGCGGCGCTGGGCCAGGAGAACAAGGCCGTGGCGGCGCTCAACGCGTACCAGAAGAAGGCCGACGAGGTGAAGGCCGGGATCAAGGGCAACCCCAAGATCTCGTTGCTGCGCTTCCACTCCACGGGCATCCGGATCTACGGTGACCTGTCGTTCATCGGCGTGATCTTCAAGGATGTCGGCCTGCAGCGGCCGGACAACCAGCACATCAACGAGCTGGCCAAGCAGATCTCGCGCGAGCGCATCGACGAGGCCAACGGCGACTGGATTTTCTACTCCAGCTACGGCGCGGGGCCGAACGCGGACGAGAAGGCCGTGACGAGCAGCGGGCTGTGGGCCGGCCTGAGCGCCGTGAAGTCGCAGCACGCCATCCGTGTCTCCGACGAGGTGTGGTTCCTCGGGCTCGGCCCGATCGGCGCCGACCACGTGCTCGACGACCTGAAGAAGTACCTCGGCTGACCGCTTCTCCGCTGTGGCACCGAGCAGGCCTCCCCGGGTGATCCCGGGAAGGCCTGTCCGATTGTGGCGTCAGGCGCCGCAGTAGATCGTCTTGAACTGCTGATAGTTGCCCAGCGCCTCCGGGCCCAGCTCACGGCCGATGCCGCCGGCCTTCACGCCGCCGAACGGCGCGACGGGGTCGGGCAGGTAGGTGTTCACGCCGATCGTGCCCGTCTCGACGCGCCGGGCCACGGCATGCCGCGGTCGGCGTCGGTGGTCCGAAGATCTCCTCGCGCGAGATCGTGGCGGAGTTGTCCACGTCGGCGAAGATCGGCGGGATCTCACCGATCCGCTGCTGGCGGGGCGCGGCATCGCGGCCGTGGCGGCGCGCTGGGGGATCACGGACCAGCCGTGGCTTTCGCGGGCGTTCCGGGCGGAGTACGGGTGACGCCCTCGGGGCTTCGGCGGCGGATGACCGGGTCTTAGCGGCCCAGTCGCGCGTCGAGGTCGATCTTGCCGCCCACCGCGTCGAGGATCGCGCGCAGCGCCGTCTTCTCCTGCAGCGTCCGGCCGTGCTGGTCGGCGTGCGCGCGCATGAGGTTGCCGATGTGGCGCTCGGGGTTGCTCCAGTTCGGCCAGCGGCGGCGCGCGATCGTGGCCAGCTCGGCGAAGTCGGGGGTTTCCGGGGTGGTCGCGTCGAGCAGCCAGTTGAGGTAGGTGCGCAGCACGGCGACCGGGAAGCTGCCGGGGTGGCTGAGCGCGCCGTGGCCGGGCACGAACGTGCGGACGGTCGGGAAAGTCTTGTCCAGCCAGTAAAGCGCGTCGAGCCAGCCGGGGATCGAGCCGTGCAGCGCCATCGGCGTGGAGCCGACGGAGAGCAAGTCGCCCGTGAACAGCGTGCCGGTCTTGGGCTCGAACGCCACCAGATCGCCGTCGGTGTGCGCGACGCCGGGGAACGGCACGACCTCCACGACCACCCCGCCGAGGTCGACCTCGCGCGGCGTGGTGACGGCGTGCACCGCCTCGGGTTCGGGCGCTTCGAGCGTGCCCCAGTTCTTGCAGTCGAACGTGTCCTCGTACCGCTGCGGCCCCGCCCGCACCGCGGACACGGCCGACTCGGCGGCGAGGATGCGCCCGCCATTGCGCAACGCCACGCCGGCGCCGTTGTGGTGCGCGCCGTGGGCGTGGGTGAGCACGAGCGTGAGCGGCATTTCGACGGTCGAGTACTTGCGGACGTCGGAGACCAGGTCGAGCGTGTCCCGCTCAGTGCCGCACGTGTCGACCAGCATCACGCCGGACCGGCCGCGGATCCAGCCGCAGTTGGACACGAGCCAGTCGGTCGGGCTGCGGACGTAGGCGACCACGCTCGGGTCGGAGTACCTGAGCGGCACGATGTTTCGCCTGATGGCGGGCATGGGGTCCCCCTCGTGGGCTGCGCCGCCGTGATCCCGGACCACTGCATGGTAGTGGATCACTGGCCCTCTGAATGGTATAGACCAGGTGGGCGTATGTCAGCAGGCTGCGAGCCCACCGTGTGCTACGTCGCACAGCCCGGGCCGATTCCTCCCTACGCCGACGGGCAGACCATACCTCCGGTTCGAACTTCCCTCAGGTCGGCGACTTATGGTGACGGTGTGGTCACTTCTCGTGAGGACGTCCCCGCCTCTCGGCGCCGAGGTGGTGCCGCCGAGCGGGCAGGCGCACCAGGCGATGGACTTCGACCCGGACCAGTTCGTGGGTGCGGTCCAGAACTTTGGTACTGCTTCCGGCGCTTGACTCGCCTTTGTCAGCTTCGTGCGTTGACTCCTCGGTGACCAGCCGCCTACAGTCCGTTCAATCTGTTGAACCCCGTCTGTGAATGACGAGGTGTGTCGTGCGGCGCTGGTTGCCCGTGGTGTTGGCCGTGGCTCTGAGTTTGGCGTTCACGCCGGCGGTTTCGAGCGCCGCGAAGGACGCGGGGCGGGTGCAGACGGACCTCGACGCGGGGTGGCGGTTCGTGCGGGCCGATGTGCCCGGAGCGGAGAAGCCCGGGTTCGCCGACGGGTCGTGGGAGCGCACGAGTGTGCCGCACACGTGGAACGCGCTCGACGGACAGGACGGCGGCGGCAACTACTACCGGGGCGCCGGCTGGTACCGCAAGCACGTCACGCCGCCGCGAACCGTGCAGGGCAAGCGGTTGTGGCTGCAGTTCGACGGCGTGAACACCGTCGCCGACGTGTGGGTCAACGGGGTGCACCTCGGGCAGCACCGCGGGGGTTACGCGACGTTCCGCTTCGACGCCACCGACGCCCTGAAACCCGGGCGCGACAACGTGATCGCGGTGCGCGTGGACAACTTGGCGCAGGCCGATGTCGCCCCGCTCAGCGCGGACTACACGTTCTTCGGCGGCATCTACCGCGACGTCTCGCTGGTGGCCGTCGACCCGCTCGCCGTGCGGATGGACGATTTCGGCGGCTCGGGCTTCTATCTCACGCCGCGCGAGGTGACGGCGGAGGCGGCGAACGTCGACGTGGTCACCAAGGTGCGCAACAGTTCCGGCGCCGGCCGCGAGGCATCCGTGCGCACGACCGTGGCCGACGCCCGGGGTCACGTCGTCGCGCAGGCCACGTCGGAGCCGCAGCAGCTCACCGGTGACGCCGACATCAAGCAGCAGCTGGGTATCGCCAAGCCCCACCTCTGGCAAGGCAAAGCCGACCCGTACCTCTACCACGCGACCGTCGACGTGCTCGACGCGCGCACCGGTCGCGTCACCGACACCGTGAGTCAACCGCTGGGGCTCCGGGAATCCACAGTGGACTCCGACGAGGGATTCTTCCTCAACGGACAGCACGTCGCCCTCCACGGCGTCAACGCGCACCAGGACCGCCTCGACGAAGGCTGGGCCGTGGCCGACCGGCAGCGTGACCAGGACTTCGACCTCATGGACGAGATGGGCGTCAACGCGCTGCGCACCGCGCACTACCAGCAGTCGCAGCACGTCTACGACCTCGCCGATCAGCGCGGGTACGTGGTGTGGGCGGAGATCCCGCTGGTCAACGGCATCACCGACAGCGCCGCGTTCCGCGCCAACGCCACCCGGCAGATGTCCGAGCTCATCCGCCAGAACTACAACCACCCGTCCATCGCGTTCTGGGGCATCGGCAACGAGCAGGCCAAGAACGACGACGTCACCAACGGCATCCTCCAAAGCCTCGCCGACCAGGTGAAGGCCGAGGACCCGGCGCGGCTTTCCGTGTACGCCAACCACAAGGGCGGGCAGGACGCCGTCTCCGGCCACGCGGACCTCGCGGCCTACAACAAGTACTACGGCTGGTACGACCTGTCCGCGCCCGGCCCCGGCCCGTGGACCGACCAGCTGCACGCGGCCGACCCCGCGCGCAAGATCGCGATCAGCGAGTACGGCGCCGGCGGCAGCATCTACGACCACGTCGAGAACTCCACGGTGAAGCCGCCCGTGATCCCGTCGCGCGTGCACCCCGAGGAGTACGAGACCTTCGTGCACGAGAACTCGTGGAAGCAGATCGAAACGCGGCCCTACCTGTGGGGCACGTTCGTGTGGAACATGTTCGACTTCGCCTCCGACGGCCGCACCGAAGGCGACACCCTGGGCCGCAACGACAAGGGCCTGGTCACCTACGACCGGCAGGTCCGCAAGGACGCGTTCTACTGGTACAAGGCCAACTGGACCACCACGCCGTTCGTCTACCTGACCAGCCGCCGCTGGACCGACCGCACGACCGCGGCCACCACGGTGAAGGCGTACGGCAACGGCGTGGACACGGTTTCGCTCACCCTGAACGGAAAGCCGGTCGGCACGCCCGCCGCGTCACCCGATCACATCTACACCTGGCCGGTCACCCTCGAGCCCGGCAAGAACGTCGTGAAGGTGACCGGAGTCCGCAAGGGACACTCCTACACGGACACCGTCACCTGGACGCTGGCGCAGTAGCAGGGCGGAAATCCGTGCGGTAGCGGCTGGGCGCGACACCGACGTGGCGGGTGAAGTGCTGCCGGAACGACACCGGTGAGCCGAACCCGCAACAGCCCGCGATCTCGGCGACGGGCAGGTCGGAGCTTTCCAGCAGCTGCTGCGCCCGGGCGATGCGCTGGTCCAGCAGCCAGCGCACGGGCGTGGTGCCCGTCTCGGCCACGAACCGCCTCGCGAACGTGCGCTCGGACATCGACGCCCAGCCCGCCAGCTCCGCGACCGTGAGCGGCCGCCGCAGTTCCCGCAACGCGCGTTCCCGCACGGCGGCCAGCGGTTCCTCGTCGCGCGGCGGCGTGGGCACCGTGATGAACTGCGCCTGCCCGCCCGAGCGGAACGGCGCCGTGACCATGGCCCGCGCGATTCCCGCCGCGACGTCCGCGCCCTGCGTGATCCGCACGAGGTGCAGGCACAGGTCGATGCCGGCAGCGACACCCGCCGACGTCCACACGCCGTCGCCGCCCGCGTACAGCACGCCGGGGTCGACCCGCGCGGACGGATGCCGCCGCGCGAGCTCGGTCGTGAAGCGCCAGTGCGTGGCGGCCGGTCGCCCGTCCAGCAACCCGGCCGCACCCAGCACGAACGCGCCCAGGCATAGCCCCGCCACCTGCGCCCCGGCCCGATGGGCGGCGCGCAACGCGGCCAGCAGCTCCGGCGCGGGCTCGGCATCGACGTTCGCCAGGCCCGGAACCACGACGACGTCCGCCGTGCGCAACCAGGCGAACGTCCGCTCGGGCTTCAGCACGGCCCCGCCGGCCAGCTCCACCGGCTCCTTCGTGGCCGCGCACCGGCGCAGCTCCGCCCCGGGCCCGCTGCGCGCACCCCACACCTCGTCGACCACCGCCGTGTCGAACAGCCGGGCCCCGTCGAACAGCACCAGCGCGATCTTCTGCACGGCTCCACAGTAGCTGGCAGGATCTCATCGATGAACGACTTCACTGCCACTCACTGCTCGCCGGCGCGCCGGGGCAGGATGGCGGCATGACCACTTTCTCGCTGCGCCACCTGGGCGGACCGACGTCATTGATCACCTACGGCGGGGTGCGGTTCCTGACCGACCCGACGTTCGACCAGCCGGGCGAGTACCCGGTCGGCAACCGCGTGCTCGTGAAGACGACCGGGCCGGTGGCGAGTCCCGCCGAGGTCGGCGCCGTGGACGCCGTGCTGCTGTCGCACGACCAGCACGCGGACAACCTCGACCGCGGCGGGCGCGAGTACCTGGCGACGGCGCCGCTCACCCTCACGACGACGTCGGGCGCCGAGCGGCTCGGCGGCACGGCGCGGGCGCTGCCGAACTGGACACACGCGGACGTCGGGGGAGTGCGGGTGACCGGACTGCCGGCTTTGCACGGGCCGGAAGGCGCCGAGGCCAAGGTCGGTGAGGTCACGGGGTTCCTGCTGTCGAAAGACGGCCTGCCGACCGTCTACGTCAGTGGTGACAACGCCTCGCTCGACCGTGTCCGCGAAATCGCCGGCCGCTTCGGGCCCGTGCCCATCGCCGTCCTCTTCGCCGGTGCCGCGCGCACGCCGCTCATCGACGCCTACCTGACCCTTGAGTCCACGGCCGCCGCCGAAGCCGCGGAGATCCTGGGCGCCGAAGACGTGGTGCCGCTGCACCCCGAGGGCTGGGGACACTTCACGCAGGGACCGGAAACGCTGGCGGAAGCCTTTGCCGCCGCCGGCAAGCCGCGGCTGCACCTGCTGGAGCCAGGCGCTGAGGTCACCCTCGGCTGAACGTCGATCGCGCGAGGGCGACCGCACCCAGCGCGACCGCCTTGGCGCCGCCCCGGGCCAGCCGCACCTCCACCGGAGAGCCCGACAGCAGGGGGTGCTCGGTCAGCGCCTCCTGCATCGGCTTCTCCAGCAGCGCCCACGAGTTCGTCACGGAGCCGCCGATCACGGCCGTCGCGATGCCGAGCAGGCCGCACGCGTGCGTGATCGCCTCGCCGAGGAAGCGCCCGGCGTCGGTGAACACCGCCGACGCGGCCTCGTCGCCGTCGAGGGCGGCGGCCGCGACGGACTCGGCAGGCAGGGAAACCCCCGTCGCCTCCGTGTAGCGGCGGGCCAGGGACCGGCCGGACGCGTAGGCCTCCAGGTGACCGGTCTGCCCGCAGGTGCACGGCGCCGGTCCGTAGGTGCCGACGTGGCCGATCTCGCCGGCGCCCGTGCCGCCGCCGTGCAGCAGGGTGCCGTCCACGTACAGCGCGCCGCCGACACCCGTGCCCAGCGCGACGCCGAGCACGTGCCGGTCCGTTGTGGACAGCTCGCCCAGCAGGAACGCGTTCACGTCGTTCTCCGTCACCACCGGCACGCCGCCCAGCCGGGCGGACAGCCCGGCGTTGACGGCCGTGCCTGCCCAGCCCGTGAACGAGTCGCCGGTGACCACGATCGTCCCGGTCTCCGGCTCCACCACGCCGGCCGCGCCGACGCCGACCCCCGCCAGTTCGCCGGGCGCCAGCGACAACACCAACGCGGCCGCCCGGTCCAGGATCGCCGCACCGCCCAGGTGCGCTCCCGAATCCGCCGACGCCGACGCCACCTCCCGGCCGTCGGCATCGCACACGACCACGAGCGTTTTCGACCCGCCGATGTCGACCCCGGCCCACACTTCGCTCACGCCGCGGGATCCACGTCCGCCAGCGCGTCCCGACGGCTCCGCTGCACCGCGGGGTCCGGCACGGGCGAGGACAGCAGCAACGCCTGCGTGTACGCGTGCGACGGCTCGCGCAGCACCCGCGCGGCCGGCCCCTGCTCCACCAGCCGGCCCCCGCGCAGCACGCCGACGCGGTCGCACAGGCTGTCGACCACGGCGAGGTCGTGGCTCACGAACAGACAGCCGAACCCGAACTCCTCGTGCAGCCGCTTGAACACGTCCAGCACCACGGCCTGCACGGACACATCGAGCGCGCTCGTCGGCTCGTCCGCGATCAGCAGCTTCGGCCCCAGCACGAGCGCCCGCGCGAGGCTGACGCGCTGCCGCTGCCCGCCGGACAGCTCGTGGCCGTAGCGCTCCATCAGCGACTCCGGCAGCTCCACGGCGTCGAGCAGCTCGCGCACGCGCCGTCGCCGCTCGGACCGGCCGGCCGAGGTGTGCATGACCAGCGGCTCGGCCACGGTCTGGGCCACCGTCATCCGCGGGTCCAGCGAAGACGCCGGGTCCTGGAACACCGCCCCGATCTGTCGCCGCACCGCCCGCGCCGAGCGTCCGGTACCGCGTGGCAGCGGCCCGCCGAGCACCTCGACCCGGCCCGACTTCGGCGTGACCAGGCCCAGCGCGCAGTTACCCAGCGTCGTCTTGCCCGAGCCCGACTCCCCGACCAGCCCCACGATCTCGCCCGGCCTGACGTTCAGCGACACCGAGTCCACGGCCCGCTTCCCGCCGTACTCCACCACGATGTCCGTCAATGCCAGCACCGGCTTCTCCGGCGCCGCAGCGGCTTCGGCATGCTCGCCCGTGCCCAACCGTGGCACGGCAGCCAGCAGCTCACGCGTGTACGCGGCCTGCGGCGAGGAGAACAGCTCGGCAGTCGGAGCCTCTTCCACCAGCCGTCCCGACCGCAGCACGAGCACGCGGTCGGCGACGTCCGCCACCACGCCCATGTTGTGCGTGATCAGCAGCGTCGCCGTACCTTCCGTCGAACGGGTGTCCCTGAGCAAGTCCAGGATCTGCTGCTGAACGGTGACGTCCAACGCGGTGGTCGGCTCGTCCGCGATGATCAGCTTGGGCCGTGCGGCCAGCGCGATCGCGATCATCACGCGCTGGCGCAACCCACCCGAAAGCTCGTGCGGGTACTGCTTCAGCCGCGCCTCGGGCTCTGGTACCCCGACGCGTTCCAGCAGCTCCACACACCGCGGGTGATAGTGCTTGTGCCGCCGCTTCCGGGGATCGTGGTTGCGGATCGCCTCCGCGAGCTGAAAACCGATGCGCAGCAAGGGGTTCAGCGCCGTCATCGGCTCCTGGAACACTATGCCCGCGCCCTGCCCGCGCAGCTTCCGCAGCTCCTCGCCCCGCAGCTCCAGCACGTTGTGCCCGGCCAGCTCGATCGCCCCGGACACCGAGGCCGACTCGGGCAGCAGCCCCAGCACCGCGAGCGCGGCCGTGCTCTTGCCCGAGCCGGATTCGCCGACCACCGCCACGATCTCACCCGGCTCGACCGTCAGCGACAGCCCGTCGACGGCCGGGTCACCGTCCCCGTAGGACACCCGCAGGCTACGGATGTCGAGCACCGGCTCGCTCATCGCCGTCCCTTCACCGCGAACGCGTCGCGCAGTCCGTCGCCCAGGAAGTTGATCGCGCACACCACGAGCACGATCGCGATGCCCGGCGGCAGGATCAGCCACCACGCGCCGTCGAACGTGTAGGTGATGCCCTTCGACAGCATCGCGCCCCAGTCGGTGTCCGGCGCGGGCACGCCGAGGCCGAGGAAGCTCACGTACGCCACCAGCAGGATGGCATCCGCGATCTGGAACGTCGCGTTCACCACCACCGTGCCGATGGCGTTGGGGATCACGTGCCGGAACACCACGCGCGTGCGGCTCGCGCCGAGGACCGTGATCGCGCGGATGTAGTCGCGTTCGCGCAGGGTCACCGTCTCCGCGCGCATCAGCCGCGCCGGCACCAGCCACGACACACAGCCGATGATCAGCGCCAGCACCCCGACGCTCGGGGTGACCAACGTGGCCGCCACCAGCAGCAGGAACAGCGCGGGAATCGCGACGCCGGTGTCGACCACGCGCATGAGCACCGTGTCGAGCCAGCCGCCGGTATAGCCGGCGAGCGCGCCCCACACCGCGCCGATCGCGGTCGCGATGAGCCCGGCCAGCACGCCGATGATCAGCGACGTCCGCCCGGCCACCATCAGCCGGCCGAGCACGTCGTAGCCGAGGTCGTCGGTGCCCAGCGGATGGCCGCTGCCGGGCCCGAGCCGCGCGGCCGCGAGATCGGTGTGCGACTGGTCCGTGCCGTAGAGCAGCGGCCCGAAGAAGCAGAACAGGATCACCGCCAGCAGCAGGATCACGCCGACGAGCGCCGTGCGCCGCGCGAACACTCGCGAAAGGACGGTCACGACCGCACCCCCTTCACCCGCACGCGCGGATCGATCACGAGCTGCACGACGTCCGCGAGCAGCGAGCCGATCACGGTCGCCACGGCGATCACCAGCACCACCCCGAGCAGTACGGGGAAGTCGGCGTTGCGCGCGGCCGTCCAGAACAGCAGGCCGACGCCGGGATAGTTGAACATCGACTCCACCACCAGCGAACCGCTGAACACCACCGGCACGTAGTAGCCGAGCATCGAGACCACGGACGTCAGCGAGTTCGGCCACACGTGCCGCCAGATGATCGTGCGCTCCGGCGTGCCCTTCGCGCGGGCGGTGCGCACGTAGTCCTCGGCGAGGTTGTCCAGAGTGGACGCTCGCATGTACCGGCTGAACGCGGCCAGCGCCGCCCCCATGCCCGCCACCACCGGCAGCACCAGCGAGCCGGGTTGCGAGAGCAGCTCACCGATCGTCTCGCCCTGCGCGGCCTGCGCCGGGAACAACGGGAGCACCTGCGCGAACACGATTATCAGCACCAGCGAGAGGAAGAACACCGGTGTCGCGTAGAGCAGGAACGTCACGCCGGTGGTCACGTGGTCCGCGGCCTTGCCGCGCCGCACCGCCTGCCACACGCCCACCGGCAGCGCCACCACGATCGCGAGCAGCGTCGAGATCGCGGTGAGCAGCAGCGTTTTCGGCACGCGCTGTTCCAGCAGCGTCGAGACGGGGGAGTTCTGCGTGTACGAGTCGCCGAGGTCGCCGTGCAGCAGGCGCACCAGGTACTCCCAGTACTGCACGGGAAGCGGCTGGTCGAAGCCCTGGGCCTTGTTGAACGCGTCGATCTGCTCCTGCGTGGCCTTCACGCCGAGCACACCACGCGCCGGACCACCGGGCAGCAGATGCAGCAGCACGAACGTGACCACGGTGACCAGCAGCACCACGACCACGGCCAGCACGAGCCGCTTGAGGAGGTAGCGGGTCATGTCCTCACCTCGTCCAGTACCAGCGTTGCGGCTGCAGCCCGGCCAGCGGATCCTGGTTCACCCCGCGCAGCGCGGTGTCGATCGCCGACACCTGGTACGGCGGGTTGGGCAGCCAGAGCACGGGCAGCTGCTCGGCCAGGTAGGCGCTGTAGTCGAGCATCGGCTGATCGCCCGTGGCCAGGTTGGTCGCGGTGATCAGCTCGTCGGCGTGCTTGTCGGTGTAGCTGCCGAAGTTCGTGCCCGCGTCGGTGGCGAACAGGTCCTCGCCGCTGGGGTTGGCGGGGAAGTACCAGCTGCCTTGCGTGCCGAAGTACGACAGCTGCCACGAGCACGACGGCTCTTCCGGCTTGCACGCCGTGCCGTTGGCCAGCACGGTGTTCAGCGGCTGCGCGTTGATCTTCAGCTCCACGCCGATCTTCGACAGCTCCGAGCGCAGCTCCTGTATCGTCCCGTCGGTCTCGTCGGAGCCCGACTCGGTCAGCATCGTGAGCGACAGCCGTGTGCCGGCGTTGACACCTTCGCCGCACTGCGCGGGTCCGTTGCCGGGCGCCGCGCACTCGAGGATGCCGTCGGAGCCGGGTTTCCAGCCGTGGCGGGTGAGCAGCTCGCGTGCCGCGTCGAGGTCGAACGGGTACGGGTTGGTCTTCTGCCGCGCCGACAGGTACTTCACGTCGTTGTCCTGCGGCACGGGGCCGTAGTCCACGCGGGCCGTGCCGCGCCAGATCACCGACGTGATGCTGTCCTGGTCCACGGCGTGCTGCAGGGCCTGGCGCACGTACAGCTGCTTGAACGCGGCGCCCAGCTGCGGGTTGTTGAAGTTGAACGGCGAGTACGTGATCGACCAGCCGTTCCACGGTTCGATCCGGTAACCCTGCGCCTCGAGTTTCGGGCTTTGGCCGAGGTTCGTCGTCGGCACGTAGCCGTAATCGACGCCACCGGCGCGCAGCACGTTGTACTCGGCCGAGGAGCTCGTGAACGTCAGGAACTGCACGGTGTCGAGCTTCGCCGCGTCCGGCCCGGTGTACTTCGGGTTCTTGTTCAGCGTCACCTGGCCCGCCGCGGTGAACCCACCGAGCGTGAACGGCCCGTTCACGACCTTCCACAGTGGATTCGCCGAGTACGTGCCGAGCTGCTTCGCCTGCCCCACCAGGAAGTCGAACACCTGCTTGGCGCCGGCCGGGTCGCGGTCGAAGTCGCCGACCGGGCCGCCCGCGCTCGTGCGGTCCCACGCCTTCTGTGGCATCGGCACCACCAGGCTGAGCTGGTTGGCCGTGAACCAGTCGGCGTTGTAGGGCTTGTCGAGGGTGAGCGTGAACGTGTGGTCGTCCACCGCGTGGAAGGCCTTGATGTTGTCGGGCATCAGGCCTTCGGAGTACTTGCCCCAGTTGTCCTTGCCCGCGCGCACCAGGTTGAACCAGAACTCGACGTCGCGGCTGGTCAGCGGCGTGCCGTCGGACCAGGTCAGCGGCTTGAGCGTGATCGTCACGGTCAAGCCGTCGGCCGAGTAGCCCGGCGGGTTCGCGGCGCTGGAGGGATCGTCGAGCGTGACCGAGCCCGAGCTGCCGTCGTAGTTGTACAGCGGCACGTACAACTCGTTGCGGACGACGCCGTTGTAGCTCGCGCCGTAGCCGGGGATCGAGATCGGCAAAATCCAGTTCGGGGTCGCCGACGGGGGCAGCGCGAACCGCGCGCTGCCGCCGGTCACCGGCTTGCCCGCGCCACCGCCATGCTGCTCGCGGCTCGTCGCGCAGCCGGAGAGCGCCAGCGCGGCGGCGAGCGTGACCCCGAGCGCGGCGCGCCACCGGTGTCGAGCCATCCGCATCACTTCCAACATCCTTGGTGTAAGTCGATGTCGAGGGACTGGGCGTGTTCTTGGTTGCCGTGTAATGTCGCATGCGCGTTGGAAATTGCCAAGAGGTGATTTCGGGGGCAAGTTTCCGGACAGTTACATCAGACATGAAGTAAGTAGGTGACGGCCGTGGCCCAGGATCCCGCCGGTCTGCTGCGGCTGCTCTGGCTCGTCGCCCACGAGCACGCCGTCTCGCGAATGGACCTCGCGCGCGTGCTCGGTCTGCCGCAGTCGACGGTGTCCGTCCGGACGCAGGCGCTGATCTCCGCCGGGGTTCTCGTCGAGTCCGGCGAGGGCAGCTCGGCGGGCGGGCGGCGGCCGAAGCTGTTGTCCGTCAACGCGGGGTTCGGCCACGTCTGGGCCGCCGACGTCGGTTCGCGGCACGTGCGCATCGGCGCGCTCGACATCGCGGGCAACCTGCTGCACGTGGCCGAGCGGCCGCTGGACATCAACCGCGAACCGATGCAGGTCGTCGCGGCTTTCGCCGACACCGCGCGGGAAGTCGCGGCCGAGGCGCGGTGCCCGGGCCGGCAACTCGGCATCGGCGTCGCGTTCCCCGGACCGGTCGACGTCGGCGCGGGCACGATCACGCTGCCCTCGCGCATGCCGGGCTGGCGCGGGTTCGCGGTGCGCGACGCATTGCGCGAGCACTTCGACCTGCCCGTGGCGGTGGACAACGACGCGAACCTGCAGGCGCTGGGCGAATCCGTCGCCGGGGCGCCCGGGCGCACGCTGCTCGTGGTGAAGGCGGGCACGGGCATCGGCTCGGGCCTCGTCGTCACCGGCCGGCTCTACCGTGGCCGTGCCGGCGTCGCGGGCGACATCAGCCACGTGCGCGTGCCCGCGGCCGGAGATCGTCCGTGTACCTGCGGAAACCGTGGCTGCCTGGAGACGGTGGCCAGCGGTGCGGCCCTCGTCGCGCAGCTGCGCGAGCAGGGGGTCGACGTGAACAGCACCGCGCAGGTGATGGCGACGGCGGAGGACGGGCACCCCGACGCGACCACGGCCGTGCGGCGCGCGGGCCTGCAGCTCGGCGAGGTGCTGGCCACGGTAGTGAACTTCGGCAACCCCGACGAAGTGCTGCTCGGCGGCGCACTGTCGGGTTCGGAGGCGTTCGTGGCCGCCGTGCGCGGCGCGCTCTACGAACGCTGTCTTCCCCTGGCCACCAGGGAACTGCGCATCGATCGGGTGCGCTTCGGCCCGGACGCCGGGCTCTACGGCGCGGGCGCGCTGGTGCTGGACGAGGTCTTCGACGAAGCGATACGGAGCAGACGATGACGAAGGTGCGGATCGGGATCACGGGGATCGCCATCGAGTCGAGTACGTTCTCCCCGCACCGCTCGACCGTGGCCGACTTCCACGTGACCCGGGGCGACGAACTGCTGGCCCGCTACCCGTTCCTGCGCGATGACCGTCCTTCGTGGACGGACGACGTCGAATGGGTGCCACTCGTGCACGCCCGTTCGCTGCCCGGTGGCGCGGTGACGGAGGAGGCGTACGCGGAGCTGTCGGGGGAGATCCTGGAGCGGGTGCGCGCGGCGGAGCAGCTCGACGGGCTGTTCTTCGACATCCACGGCGCGATGAGTGTGGTCGGCCGGACGGACGTCGAAGCCGCGCTGGCCGAGGAGATCCGCTCGATCCTCGGGCCTTCAGTGCTCATCTCGGCGTCGATGGACCTGCACGGCAACGTTTCGCGTGAACTGGCCGCGGCGCTGGACCTGATCACCTGCTATCGCAAGGCGCCGCACATCGACGCGTGGGACACGCGCGAGCGCGCGGCCCGCAACCTCGCCGCTCGCCTGCGGCACGGGGCCAAGCCGAAGAAGGCGTGGGTGCAGGTGCCGGTGCTGCTGCCCGGCGAGAAGACCAGTACCCGCCTCGAACCCGCGAAGAGCGTCTACGCGGCGGTCGACGAGGTCGAAGCGCTCGACGGGGTGCTCGACGCCGCCATCTGGGTCGGCTACGCCTGGGCCGACGAACCACGCTGCCAAGCGGCCGTGGTCGTGTCCGGCGACGATGAAGACGTGCTCCTGCAGCAGGCCGAACGGCTTGCCAAGTCCTATTGGGACGCCCGCCGCGACTTCGCCTTCGTCGCCCCGACAGGGACCCTGGCCGAATGTCTGGAGCAAGCCGTCGCGTCGACCGCGCGGCCGTTCTTCGTCAGCGACTCCGGCGACAACCCGACCGCCGGTGGCGCCGGCGACACCTCCTGGAGCCTCGACGTCCTCCTGCGCACTCCGGCCATTGTGGACTCCGAGCTGACCGCGCTGTACGCCGCGATCGTGGACCCGGAAGCCGTCGCGGCGGCGGTATCGGCCGGCGTGGGTGCCACGGTTTCCGTGGAACTGGGCGGAAAGGTCGATTCCGGCCCGCACGGCCCGGTGCCGGTGACCGCGCGCGTCGAGGCGATCGACACCGAAGACCCGGTCGCGGGCACGGCCGTGGTGTTCGCCGTCGGCGGCCTGCGCGTGATCGTCACCGCACTGCGCAAGCCGTACCACCTGGAGTCCGACTTCCTCGCCCTCGGCCTGCGCCCGCGTGAAGCCGACGTGGTGATCGTGAAAATCGGTTACCTGGAACCGGAGCTGTACGACATGGCCGCCGACTGGCTGCTCGCCCTCACGCCCGGGGGCGTCGACCAAGACCTGCTGCGCCTCGGGCACGCCGGGATCGAGCGGCCGATGTTCCCCTTCGACGCGGAGATGGCGGGCCCGAAGCTGTTGCCCGAGCTGCTCTGAGCGCCACGGCCGTCAACGCGCCGAAGGCCAGGTGGTCAAGCCACTGCGCCCCGCGCGGCAACGCCCGGATCGCCGCGTTGTGCCGCCCGACGATCTCCAGGTCCAGCACCGCGATGGCCGCTCCCGCGGCCACCCCGTCGGCGACCGAGAGCGGCCGGCGGCGGTCCACGTAGGCGAGCGCGGCCGTCCAGCCTGCGGACACGAGCCCGTGGACGAGGGCGCCGCGGACCAGTCCGGCCTTGCCGCCGGGCGCCAGCGTGCCTGCCGCGCGCGTCGCCGCCAGCGGATCACCACGCGTGATCACTGCGTGCAGGGTCGACGGCAGCCCGCTGCCGGTCGCTGCCACTGTCCAGGCCTTGACCACGCTCTTCACCAGGCCAGTATGCCCGAGGGCTTGACATGCAGTCGTTTGACTGCCTTACTGTGAGTGTGCAACCGGATTTGAACGCGGTGTTCAAGGCGCTGGCCGACCCGACAAGGCGTTACCTGCTCGACCAGCTGCACGAGGACAACGGACAGACGCTCAACGAGCTGTGCGCCCGGCTGGACATGACGCGCCAGACGGTCACGCAGCACCTGTCCGTCCTCGAGGCGGCGAACCTGGTCAGCACGGTGCGCCGCGGGCGGGAGAAGCTGCACTACCTCAATCCGGTCCCGTTGCACGAGATGCAGGAACGCTGGGTGGACAAGTTCGAGCGCCCCCGGCTGCGCGCGCTGAGCGCCGTCAAACGCCGAGCAGAGGAAGCCATGACCGACAAGCCGAGTTACGTTTACGTCACCTACATCGAGAGCACACCGGAGAAGGTGTGGCAGGCGCTCACCAGCGCCGAGCTGACCGGCCAGTTCTGGGGCCACCGCAACGAATCCGACTGGCAGGTCGGCTCACGCTGGGAGCACGTGCGCCTCGACGGCTCCGGCATCGCCGACGTCTACGGCGATGTGCTGGAGGCCGTGCCGCCGAAGCGGCTCGTCACCAGCTGGTACGACGTCGGCAACCCGGAGGTCCCGCCGTCCCGGGCGACGTTCGACATCGAGCAGTACGACGCGATCGTGCGGCTCACCGTGACCCACGAGGAGCTGCCCGACGAGCAGGCGAAGCGCGACGTCGGCCGCGGCTGGCCCGCCGTGCTGGCGAACCTCAAGTCGCTGCTGGAAACCGGTCACGTGCTGCCGCAGCAGCCGTGGACGATGCCCTGATCACCGGGCGCCGGCTATTTGTCGACACCCTCGTACGTGCCTCGCGTGAAGCGCTTCGAGAAGACGAAGTACACGATCGCCACCGGCACCGTCATCAGCAGCGCGGCGGCGAGCTTGAGCGGGAACTGGTTGCCCTGCCCGAGCTCGCCGGACACGAGCGAGGCGACGCCGGTGGTGAGCGTGTTCAGCGCCGGGTCCTGCCGCGACACGATGTAGTGCGGCAGCTCGTTCCAGGACCCCTGGAACCCCAGGATCGTCATGGTGATGAGTGCCGGCTTCGACATCGGCAGCACCACGGACCAGAACGTGCGCAGCGGTCCGGCGCCGTCGATGCGAGCCGCCTCTTCCACGCTCAGCGGCACGCTCTCGAAGAACTGCTTCATGATGAACACGCCCGACGCGTCGGCCAGCAGCGGGATGATCATCGCCGCGTAGGTGTCGTACATGCCGAACTGGTTGAGCACCAGGAACTTCGGGATGAGCAGGACCACGCTCGGCACGGCGAGCACGGCCACGATCGCGCCGAACACCGCGCTCCGGCCGCGGAACCGCAGCCGCGCCAGCGCGTAACCGGCCATCGAGTTGAACACCACCCGGCCGACGGTGATCGTGACCGAGATGAAGATCGAGTTCAGCGCCCAGCGCGGGAAGTCCTGCTGGGCGAGCGTGGAGAACACGGCCACGGACCACTCGTGCGGCCAGGGGGTGAGCGGGTGGGCCGTGGCGTCGGCGTCGGTCTTGAACGCCGTGGCCAGCTGGATCAGGAACGGGTAGATGTAGGCCACGGCGACCAGCAGCAGCACGCCGTGACCGACCCAGCGAAGGTATCCGCGTCGCTTCACCGCCGGCTCCTCCGTTTTCCGTCCTTCTCCTTCAACAGCCAGCGCTGCACGAGCGTGAGCACCACGATCACCAAGAACAACAGGAACGCGATCGCCGAGCCCTGGCCCCATTCCTTCCCGATGAACGACGTCGAGTAGGACAGGTACGCGGGGGTGAGCGTGGTGTTGGCGGGGGCGCCGCGGCTGAGCACGTAGATCTGGTCGAAGACTTGCCACGTGCCGATCAGCCCGAGGGTGAGCACGAGGAACAACGTCGGGCGCAGTTGCGGCAGAGTCACGCGCCAGAAGCGCTGCCACCCGTTGGCGCCGTCGATCAACGCGGCCTCGTCGATGCCCGGCGGCAGGTTCTGCAGCGCCGCGTAGAACATCAGCATGAAGCCGCCGGTGGTCGTCCACACCACGAGCACGATGATCGAGCACATCGCCACGCTCGGGCCCGAGAGCCAGTCCCACCAGGTCAGTCCGAGGAAACCGTGCGACGTCAGCGCGGCCGGGTTCTTCGGCACCCCGAGTCCGTTGAGGACGATCTGGAAGACGCCGCGGGGGTCGGCGAACCAGCTGGGACCGTCCACTCCGAACAGCTTCAGCGCGGCGTTCACCGTGCCGGTGCTGGAGAAGAGGAACAGGAACACCACGGAGATCGCGACGGAGCTGGTCACGGTGGGGAAGTAGAACGCCGTGCGGAAGAACTGCTTGCCCCTGAGCCGGCGCTGGTTCAGCACCATCGCGAGGAACAGCGCGAGCGCCGTCTGCAGCGGCACCACGAACAGCACGAAGTAGCCGTTGTTGCGGATGCTCGTGGCGAAGTTGCGTTGCGTGAGGCCGGGTTCGGTGAGCAGCGCTGCGTAGTTGTCGCCGCCGACGAAGTGCACGCGCGAGGAGAACGGACTGCCGTTGCCGGTCCAGTCGCTCACGCTCACCCACAGCGCCATCCCGATGGGCAGCACGAAGAACAGAGCGAGCACCACCAGCGTCGGCGCGAGGAAGAGCCAGCCCACGCGGCCTTCACGTCGGCTCGGGCCCTTCCCCCGCCGCGCCGGGGATGGTGGCGCGGCGGGGGTGCTCGTGGTGGTGAGCAGGGTCGTCATGCCCAGCTCACTGACCGAGCGCGGCGGTGGTGTTGGTCTGCAGCTGCTGCAGGATCTGCTTCGGGTCCGCGCCGGGCAGCTGCTGGATCTGGGCGTCGAAGTCGGTGAGCACCGGGTCCATCTTGGTGAGCGTCACCGGGCCGTGTGCCGAGTCGGCCCCGGCGAGGAACGCCGCCTGCTGCGGGAATTCCTGCTGGTACTGCGTCCGCGCCGACTGCCGCGAGGGCATCACGCCGAACGTCTTCGCGAACGCCAGCTCCTGCTGCGGCTGCATCAGCGCGTCCACGAGCTGCTTGGCCTGGTCCTGGAACTTGCTCTTCGCGGCGATGCCCCAGCACTGCGTGAACGAGAGCGTGCCCGCGCCCGCAGGGCCGGCCGGCAGCGGCACCACGCGGTACTTCACGTTGGGGTAGTCCTTGGTCATCCCGCCGACCATCCAGTTGCCGTCGACGCTCATCGCGGCCTTGCCCTGGCCGAACGCCTCACCCGAGTCGCCCGCGCCGATCTGCTTCGGGTACTTGGCGACGCCGGAGGCCAGCAGGTCGCGCACAAAGGTGAGCCCCTGCAGGTTCTGCGGGGTGTCGGCCGTGGCCTTCTTCTGGTCCGCGTCGAGCGGCCAGCCGCCGGCCTGGACCAGGAACGCGCCGACGCGGTCGCGGGTGTCGTTGAACACGAGCCCGGTGTGCCCGCCGGTGGTCAGCTTCTGCGCGGCGGCTTTGAGCTGGTCCCAGTTCTTCGGGATGTCATTGTCGGTCAGGCCCGCGGCGGTCCACTGGTCGGTGTTGATCGCCAGCGCCAGCGTGGAGAAGTCCTTGGGGACGCAGTAGAGCTTGCCGTCCTTGGTGAACGTGGTGCGCAGCGTCGGGTAGAGATCGTCCTTGTAGGACACCGAATCGCCGTAGGGCAGCATCTCGTCGGCGTAGCTCTGGAACTTGGTGGCGTCCACGGCGAACACGTCGGGCGGGCTGCCCGCGGCGAAGCCCTGGCTCAGCTGCTGCGGCAGGTCGTTGGCGGCGATCACCTGCACCTTCGAGCCGCCGGAGCCCGCCGCCCACTTCGCGGTGGCGTCCTGAACCGCGGTGAGCTCGGCGCCGCCGCTGGAGGCGATCATCAGCTTGAGTGACGCCGGGCCGGACTGCTGGGTGGCGGGCGCCGTCGAGTCGTCGAAGCCGCCGCCACACGCGGTGAGCGTGAGCAACAGGCCGGCAGCGGCGACAGCCGTGCGCGGGAGGGAACGGGGGTGACGCATCGATCCTCCTTGATCGTGCAGGTGGGGATGTCAGGTCGTGCGCAGCACGAGCCGGGGGGCGAGCAGGGTCGAAGCGGGTTCGGGGCCGGCGGTGCCGCGCAGGGTCGCGCGCAGCTGGCGCACGCATTCGGCGGCGACTTCGGCGATGGGCTGCGCCACGGAGCTCAGGCCGAGCACGGCGGCGGTCGGGGTGTCGTCGAAACCGATCACGGACGCGTCGGCGCCGGGGCGCAGGCCGCGGTCGCGCAGCTCGCCGACCACGCCGAGCGCGAGGGAGTCGCTGGCGCACACGAACGCGGTGGGCGCGGCGGGCTCGTCGAGCAGCCGGGCGGCGGCCGAGCGCCCGCCCTCCACACCGTCGAACACGGGGATCTGCGGCCGGTCCGCCAGTCCGGCGGCGGCGAGCCCCGCCTCCCAGCCGGCGCGCCGGTCGTCACCGGTCTCGGAGCCCGCGGGCCAGCCGACGAACGCGATGCGGCGGTGGCCCTGGCGCACGAGGTGCTCGGTGGCCAGGCGGGTGCCGCGGGCACCGTCGACGTCGACCCAGCCGTGCGCCCGCTCGTCGCCCCACGGCCGCCCGAAGGTGACGAACGGCAGCTCGCGCTCCTTGAGCCAGCGCGTGCGCAGGTCGTCGTGGTGGGTATGGGTGAGCACGAAGCCGTCGACGCCGACCGACGCGATGAGATCGGCGTACGCGCGCGTCTCGGCTTCGTCGTCGGCGGCGGTGAAGAGCATGATCCGGTGGTCGTACTCCTCGGCCGTGGCCGTGAGGGAGTGCAGGAACTGGTCGAGGACCACGCCGCTCACGCCGTTGCCGACCGGCGCGATGCGCATCCCGATGATCTGCGAGCGCGCGGTGCGCAGCTGGCGGGCCGCAGTGGACGGGCGGTAGCCGAGGCGGTCGATGGCCTCGAGTACGCGTTCGCGGGTCTCCGGGCTCACGAGCTCGGGCGAGTTGATCACGTTCGACACGGTCTGGCGCGAGACGGAGGCGGCTTCCGCGACCGAGTTCAGCGTGGCCCGCTGCGCCATGCTCGCCTCCTGGTGACCTGGTGTCGTACCTCGATCGAGGTACCGATTTGAACGTTCAATCTGGCGGCTACTCTGAACGGTGGCCGCTGACCTGTCAAGACTTCAATTGAACTTGACACGAACCTGGTTTGATCGATCAAATCGAGGGCACCCGACCCCACCGGAGGACGTTTCCATGCAGCCGCTGCTCCATGACCTCGCGATCGCCCTGCGCGCGCCGACCGTCGTCCTCTCCGGTCGCGACGGGCAGATCCGCGGCAACGGCACGCAGGGTCTGCTGCACGGTGACCTGCGGTTGGTGAGCGAAGCGGTGGTGACCGTCGACGGTCACGAGCCCGAACCGATCGGCTTCGAGGAGCCGGCGGCGGACCGCGGCACCTTCACCGGGCTGGTGCGCCACCTCGGCAATCCCGGCCCGGACCCGACGGTGTGGCTGCGCCGCCACCGCCGCGTCACGGCGAGCGGGGTGACGGAGGAGCTGGAGCTGGTGTCCTCGGCATCTGAGGCCGTGGAGTGCGTGGTCGAGCTCGCGCTGGCGGCGGACTTCGCGTCGATCGAGGTGATCAAGTCCGGCGGCTCGACGGTCCCGCTGGAGCCGGTGCGCGTCGACGGTGGCGTGCGGTGGGAGCAGGACTTGGTCAAGGCGGTGGTCGCCACCGACGGCGGGACCACTGTGGACGGTGCTCGCGTGCTGGTGAAGTGGCGCGTGCGCGTCGAGGACCGCGTGGAGCTGCACTGGACGCTGACCGCCACGGACCCGGAAGCACCCTTCGTGCCGGGCTCCGCCGCGCGGCTGCCGGTGCCCGTGGTGGAGGCCGACGACCGGCGGTTCACCGCGTTGCTCAACCGTTCGCTCGACGACCTGGATGCGTTGCTGCTGGCCGAACGCGAGCACCCGCGTGACGTGTTCGCGGGCGCCGGTGCACCCTGGTTCTTCACGCTCTTCGGCCGCGACAGCCTGTGGGCCGCGCGCCTGGCGTTGCCGCTCTCGCTTTCGCTGGCGGGCGGCACGCTGCGCACGCTCGCCCGGGCCCAGGGCGAGCGCCACGACCCGGCGACCGGCGAGGCGCCCGGCAAGATCCTGCACGAACGCCGTCGCGCCGGCTTCGAGGTCCACGGCATGTCACTGCCGGCGCGCTACTACGGCACCGTCGACGCGACCGCCCTGTGGGTCGGCCTGCTGTACGACGCCTGGCGCTGGGGCCTGCCCGAGGCCGAGGTCCGCGCGCTGCTGCCGAACCTGCGCGCCGCGTTGTTCTGGATCACCGGCCTGTCCGACACCGACGGCGACGGCTTCGCGGAGTACCTCGACGAAAGCGGCCGCGGCCTGGCCAACCAGGGCTGGAAGGACTCGGGCGACGCCGTGCGCTTCGCCGACGGCACGATCGCCAAGCCGCCCGTCGCGCTGTCCGAGGTGCAGGGCTACCAGTACGAGGCAGCCGTCCACGCCGCCGAGCTGCTCGCGGCGCTCGGCGAACCGGCCGACGGGCTGCTTTCGTGGGCCGCGGCCCTGCGCGCGCGCTTCCGCTCGCACTTCTGGGTGTCCACTGCAGACGGTCATTTCCCGGCGCTGGCCCTGGACGGCGCGAAGCAACCGGTGGATTCGTTGACGAGCAACATCGGGCACCTGCTGGGTACGGGCATCCTGGACCCGGCCGAGAGTGCTTCGGTCGGCGAGTTGCTGCTCCACCCGTCGATGGCCGCCGGCTTCGGCCTGCGCACGATGTCCTCGACCGCGGGCGGCTTCTCGCCGCTGAGCTACCACTGCGGCTCCGTCTGGCCCCACGACACGGCCGTGGTCGTCCGCGGCCTGCACGCGGCGGGCCAGTCGTCGCGCGCCGCTGCGCTCGGCCTGCAACTCGTGCGTGCGGCCGGCGGGTTCGACAACCGCCTGCCGGAGCTGTTTTCGGGCTACGGCTCGGCCGACGTGTCGTCACCGCTGCCGTACCCCGCGTCGTGCCGTCCTCAGGCCTGGGCGGCGGCGTCCGCGGTGACGTTGCTCGTCACGTTCCTGGGCCTGCGCGTCGACGTGCCCGCCGGCGTGGTCACCCTCGACCCGCCGCGGCCGAGCCCGGTGGGTGCCCTGCGCGTGACGGACCTGCCGCTGGCCGGGGGCACGCTGGACGTCAGTGTGGCCGCCGATGGGACGGTGACGGAGCTGCGACTGCCGCCGGGCCTGCGGCTGGGCTGAGGCCCTCGAGTCTCACGCCACGCTTCGGGGGGTGCCGCCGAACCGTGGTGTGAAAGTCACCTTGCTCCTGCCACGAACCCGAGGTTCCCTGGAACGACCCTGCGCCAGGGGACCTCGGTGTCGTGAGTTCAGCTCATCCGATACAGCATCGCCCGCTCCACGACCGTCCACGTCGTGGTCGTCAGCAGATACAGCGAAGCGGCCAAGGGAACAAAAGCGGTTACCGCGACTGTTCCATAGGGCAGGAGGCGCAGGAACCGAGCGCCGGGAGCGGTGAGGTCGCGCCGGCGGTCCTGCCACCGGATCGAGAACCACGACACCACGGCGAGCAGGCCGGCCACCACGAACACGACCGGTGCCGCCGCCAGTCCGTGGGCGCCGAGGGTGATGCCGAACAACGTGCTGCCGAGCAGGGCATTGGGCGCGCCGGAGATCACGGCCGTGCTGAAGAGGTGGTACATCACCCAGAAGAACGGCAGCTGCGCGAGCATCGGCAGGCACCCGACGAACATCGACGTGCCCGACTCCTGCTGGAGGTTCGCCATCTCCGCCGCGAGCCGTTCGCGGTTCTTGCCGTGCTTCTCCTGCAGCTTGCGGATTTCCGGGGCCAACGCGGTGCGGGCCTGCTGACCGCGCGCCGCGGCTCGGGCGAACGGCACGAGCAGCAGCCGCACGGCGACGGTGAACAGCACGATCGCGGCGGCGGCCGCGAACGAGCCGGTGAGCGGTTCGGTCGCCGAGGCGAGCCAACCGACAAGGTGGTACGCGCCGGCGACGGGCACGTCGAAGATTTCGGGCATGACAGCACTCCAGGGGAAAGTCGTTTCAGGGCAGGCGGAATCGGCTGCGGACCGTCCTGATCGGACTGACCTGGAAAGGCGTTACGCAGCCGGGGAGTGCCACCCGGGTGCGCGGGGCCGGCTTCGGCCGGAGGCGCCGGGATCGCGCAGCCGCAGGAAAGCCGCGCGACGCGCGCGCTGGTTCAGAGCGGTGCGGCGGGCGCGGACCGGTACGGTCCACGCGGCCAGCTCACCGCGGTTGGCGTTGCTGACGACCAGGACCACGAGCAGGCTCGCGGCCACCACGGAGGCGAACGCGAGGATCGCGGCCGGGCCGGCTTGGTCGAAGACGTGCACGGCGGGGAACGCCAGCTGCAGTGGTGAAGCAAGGTGCAGCAGCGTATGCATGGTGACGCCCCCTTTCTCCGTCGCCGCGATTGTAGCCGGTTGTGGTCCTCGGCGCCCTTGCGCTATGCTCACCTCGATCCCCATGGATGCCGGCCCGGCCGCCCGGGGGAGTTCTCACTTTCACGAAAGCCCCGTCGATCTCGATGTGGCGTTCGCTCGTTTCGCGGTCCCACTGATCGCGCCTTTCATCCTCAAGGAGTCAAAACCATGTCATACCAAGGAATTCTCGACATCCACGGCAAGACCGCCACCCTCGGCTACACGCCGGGCGGTCCGTCCGTCCCCTTTGGACTGATCCGCAAGCACGACCTGCGGCGCGGCGACGAGATCGTCGTCGACGGCGAGCAGGTCGTCTCGGTCAACGGTGCTCCTCCGGCGCAGAACCGCCCGGAGTTCGAACGGCTCACGCCGGTGCACCCCGACCAGCGCCTCGTCCTCGAAACCACTCGCCACCAGCTCACCACCCGCGTGCTCGACCTCGTCGCGCCCGTCGGGAAGGGGCAGCGCGCGCTGATCGTGGCGCCGCCCCGCACCGGGAAAACGTCGGTGCTGCAAGCGATCGCGCAAGCGGTGGCCGTGAACCACCCCGACGTGCACCTCATGGTGCTGCTCGCCGACGAGCGGCCTGAGGAGGTCACCGACATGCAGCGGTCGGTGCGCGGTGAAGTCGTCGCGTCGACGTTCGACCGCAAGCCGTCCGAGCACGTGGCCGTGGCCGAACTGGCCGTCGAGCGCGCCAAGCGGCTCGTGGAAAGCGGCCGCGACGTCGTGCTGCTGCTCGATTCGCTCACCCGCCTCGGCCGCGCCTACAACCTCGCCGCTCGCACGTCGGGCCGCGTCCTCTCCGGCGGTGTGGACGCCGGTGCGCTGCACCCGATGAAGAAGATCCTCGGCGCCGCGCGCAACATCGAGGGCGGCGGTTCGCTCACGATCATCGCCACGGCGCTCGTCGGCACCGGCTCGCTCGCCGACACGGTGTTCTTCGAGGAGCTCAAGAGCACCGGCAACTCCGAGCTGCGCCTCGACCGCCTGCTGGCCGACAACCGCGTGTTCCCCGCCGTGGAGCTCTTCGGCTCCGGCACCCGCCGCGACGAGCTGCTCGTGCCGGCCGCGGAGCTCCAGGTCATGAACGAGGTCCGCCGCGCCCTGTCCGGCCAGGACCCCAAGCGCGCGACCGAACAGTTCCTCGACCAGGTCCGCACCACGAAGTCCAACTCCGAGTTCATCGCCCGGGTCGCCGCGTCGCTCGGCACGCCGGCCGAGCTCGCCGCGTGAGCGCGGGAGGTAATCTCGAAACATGGCGACACACGGGCCCGAAGACCGGCCGGCCGGCAACCTGGGCTGGGCACTGGGCACGGTGCTGCGCCGCTGGAACGGCGAGGTCGACCACGTCCTCGCAGGCCTGCCCCAAGGTCCGCGCGGCTTCCAGGTCCTCGGCGCCGTCGTCCACGCCGACATCCCGACGCAGGCCGCGCTCGCCGCGCACCTCGGCATCGACCGCACGGTGATGACCTACCTCATCGACGAGCTCGTCGCCGCGGATCTCGTCGAACGCAAGCCCGCGCCGGAAGACCGCCGGGTCCGCCGCATCGTCGCCACGGTCCAGGGCCGCGAAGCGCTGGCCGACGCCGAGCGCCGCGTCGCCGCCGTGGAGGAAGCCGTGCTGGGCGGGCTGAGCGCTGAGCAGCGCGCGCTGTTCCAGAACCTCACCTACCAGGCCGCGTGCCTGATCCACGAGCAAGACCCGGTCGCGGACTCGTGCCGCACCGTCTCCGAAGCCCTGCGCTGATCCTTCTCGCCTTGTCACCTGGTTGACGCTTGCCCCGGAATAGGTTGTCAAACAGATGAGTTGTGAGTTATATAAGTTGCAGCACAGACGAGAAGGCGGCAACCCATGCACGACCTGCTGTTCGGGACGTTCCTGACGCCCGACGCGCACCACCCCGAGCACGTCGTCGACCTGGCGATCGAGACCGAACGCGCGGGGCTGGACCTGGTGACCGTGCAGGACCACCCGTACAACGCCGGCTACCTCGACACGCAGACGCTCCTGACCTGGCTCGCGGCGAGGACGACGAAGCTGCGGGTCGCGGCGAACGTCACCAACCTGCCGCTGCGCCCGCCACAGGTGCTGGCGAAGGCCGCGGCGTCGCTGGACCTGTTGTCCGGCGGGCGCTTCGAGCTGGGGCTGGGCGCCGGCGCGTTCGCCGACGCCGCGTTCCGGATGACCGGCGAGCGCCGCACCACGGGCGAGTCGATCGAGGCGCTGACCGAAGCCATCGACATCCTGCGGGGCATCTGGGACACCGACACGTCCGGTCCGCTGCGCCACGACGGCAAGCACTACCAGGTCCCGGGCCTCAACCGCGGGCCGCGGCCGGCACACGACATCGGCATCTGGCTCGGGGCGTACCAGCCGCGCATGCTCGCCCTCACCGGCCGCGCGGCCGACGGCTGGCTGCCCACCTACGAGTACCTCCGCAACCCCGGCCTCACCGAGGCGATCAAGCGCATCGACCACGCCGCCGCCGAAGCCGGGCGCGACCCGGCGGCGGTGCGGCGGCTGCTGAACGTGATGAACGTCGGCTTTTCGCCCACGCGGCAAGGGTTTCTGCAGGGGCCGCCCGAACAGTGGGTCGACGAGCTGCTGCCGCTGATCCTCGACGTCGGCATCACCGGCTTCCTCTTCGGCGGTGACGATCCGCGCGTGATGCGGATCCTCGGCGAGGAGGTCGCGCCGGCAGTGCGGGAGGCCGTGGAGAAGGAACGCAGTGGGGTGCGCTCGGCGGCTGCGTTGGCTCAGCGGCACCATGGGGTGGACTACGACGCGCTGCCGTCGTCGTTGGCGGGCAAGGCTGTGGAGCCGGGGGATTCCGCGTACCAGCAGGTGCGGCACACGTACGTGCGCACGGGGTCGCCGAGCCTGGTGGTCCGCGCTCGGTCCACACAGGACGTGGTGGACACACTCGCTTTTGCGCGTAAGCAGAACCTGACGTTGGCCGTGCGCAGCGGTGGCCACGGCATCAGTGGTCGATCGACGCTCGACCGTGGGGTTGTGCTCGACCTGGGCCGGATGAACTCCGTTGAGGTCTTGGATCGCGCGAAACGCTTGGTGCGCCTCGAGCCGGGTGCGCGGTGGGGTGACGTCGCGCAGGTGCTGGCGCGTGAAGGCCTCGCCATGAGCTCCGGTGATTACGGCGACGTCGGGGTCGGCGGCCTCGCCACCGCCGGCGGTCTCGGGTACCTGGCCCGGAAGTACGGGCTCACCATCGACCACGTCGTCGCGGCCGAGCTGGTGGTCGCCGACGGACGGGTGCTGCGCGTGGATGCCGCCCACTACCCGGACCTGTTCTGGGCCATCCGCGGAGCGGGCGGCAACTTCGGTGTGGTCACGGCGTTCGAGCTCGAAGCGGACGAAGTGGACAATGTCGCGTTCGCCAACCTCACCGTGGACGCCACCGATACTGCGGGCCTGCTGGAAGCCTGGGCCACGACCGTCGAGAGCGCGCCGCGCGAGCTGAGCAGCTTCCTGGCTCTGCTGCCCGGGCGCCGCCGAAGCGCGCCCACCGCGCAGATCACCCTGATCTACGCCAACGACGACGTCGAAGCCGCACAGGAGGTCTTCAGTCGTTTCCTCGACGTCGGCCCGGTGCTCGCGCAGCAGGCGCAGCTCGTGCCGTACTCGGCGATCATGGTGGCCCACCACGGTCCGCACCACGGCCAAGGCCTGTCCGACACCCGCAGCGGCCTGCTCACGCACGTGACCCCGCCGGTCGCGAACGCCGTCGCCGACCTCGTGGCTTCCGGCGACATCCTCATGGTCCAGTTCCGCTCGGCCGGCGGCGCGGTGAACGACCAGCCGGCCGACGCCATGGCCTACTCGCACCGCACGCAGAACTTCTCCGTGCTGGCCACCACCGCCCCCGCGTTGCGCGAGAGGATGGACCGCCGCTGGGACGGCTTCCGCCCGTACTTGGACGGCATGTACCTGAGTTTCGAGACGGACACCCGCCCCGAACGCCTGCTCGACGCGTTCCCCGAGCCGGTGCTCACGAAACTGCGCGCCCTCAAGGCGGAATGGGACCCGGACGGCGTCTTCAACCGCAACTTCCCGATCAGCTGACGGGTCAGTGGCCCGGAATGGTCACCAGCCACCGGTCGGATCGCCGGCGCAGGTAGCCAAGCCAGTACCCGCCCGACACCACGAGCACCGCGGCCGTGATGCCCAGGTCCAGCGCGGTCTGCTCGACGAGCACGTACCCCAGCGCCAGCACCACGACCACCGGGATCACGGGCCAGCCCGGCATCCGCCAGACGTGCGGGCCGCGGTGGGCAGCGCGGCGGGCGCCGAGCACGGTGATCGCGATGGCCAGGTAGAGCGCCACCACGGCGACACCCGTGACGCCGCTCAGCGTCTCGACCGGGACGAAACACAGCACGGCCTCCGACAGGCCCACCACCAGCGTCGCGACCCACGGCGAGCCGAATCGGGAGCTGACCACGCTCAGGGCGCGGTTCACCGGGTCCGGCCAGGCACGGTCGCGGCCCGACGCGTAGAGCACGCGCGAGTTTTGGATGACCATCACGATCACCGCGTTCACGATCGCGGCGGCGATGCAGAGGCTGATGACGGTGCCGAGTGTCGAGCCGCTCCAGCTCACGACGAGGGCGGTGAGATCGACCTCGCCCAGGGAGCCGGTGTCGGCGAGCGTGATGGCGACGACGGGGACGAGGATGACGAGGGCGCTGATGCCGAGCGTCCACAGCACGGTTCGCGAAACGGTCCGGTGCGGCTCGCGCATCTCCTCGGCCAGATACACGGCCGTCGAAAACCCTTGCACCACAAAGAGAGCCACGGCGAGCCCGGCGATCACCGTGACGAGCCCGACGCTGCTCACGCCGTCGAGGCTCGGGCGCACCAGCACCGCGGGCGAGCGGTCGGCGTGCGCGAACCCGAGCACCGACACGACCACCACGGCGATGAGCTCGATGGCGAGGAACACGCCGGTGATCCACGCGTTGGAGCGCAGGTTCGCCAGCCCCATCACGGTCGACGCCAGCATCACCGCCGCGCCGGCCGGCGAGGGGTCGAGGTGCACGATGGGCGCGAGGTAGTCGGCCACGCCGAGCGCGATGATCGGCGGCACGACCAGGACCACGATGAACGACAGCACGAACGTGATCCAGCCGGAGAAGCGGTTGAGCACCGTGGTGACCATGGCGTACTCGCCGCCCGCGCTGGGCACGAGCGTGCCGAGCTCCGAATAGCAGAACGCGATGCCCACGCACAGCAGCACGGCCAGCGCGATGGCCGGCGCGGTGCCCGTGCCGAGGTCGGCGAACAGTGGCGGCACGAGCACGAACAATGAGGACGCGGGCGTCACGCAGCTCAGTGTCAGCAGTGTTCCGCCGGTGACGCCGATGGAGCGGGTCAGCTCGCGGGGTGCTGCGGTGCCTGTCGTGGTGGACTCGGCGAGAGCCGGTTCAGGGGGCATGGGGGCGATGTCCCTCCGTCGGCGGCGCAATGTTTCGACGGATGGAACAGCACTGATTCGGTGTTGTCAACGCCGCCAAGACGACTAAATCCGTCGCCCGTCGCACTGTGGACGGTCGCGTTCAGCGGCTCGCGCGCTGGCTTGCCGGGCCTCGGGCGGGTCGGGGATGATCCCGGGGGTGACCAGCCAGGAACCGAACCACCCCCGGCCCGCGCCGCCGGTGATCGACGACATCTCGAAGAAGATCATCGCCCAGCTCCAGGAGGACGGCCGCCGCGCCTACGCGACGATCGGCAAGGCCGTCGGCCTGTCGGAGGCCGCGGTGCGCCAGCGCGTGCAGCGCCTGTCCGATTCCGGGGTGATCCAGATCGTCGCGGTGTCGGATCCCTTGCAGGTAGGGCTTTTGCGTCAGGCCATGGTGGCGATCACCGTGGACGGTCCGCTCGAGCCCGTCGCGGACGCGCTCGCGGAGATGGCGGAAATCGACTACGTCGTGCTCTGCGCCGGCCGCTTCGACGTGCTGTGCGAGGCGGTGTGCGCCGACGACGAGGCGTTGCTGGATTTGATCTCGAACCGGATCCGCACCTTGCCTGGTGTGCGTACTGCGGAGACGCTCGTGTACCTGAAGCTGCGCAAGCAGTCGTACCAGTGGGGCACCCGCTGATCCTGAGCGACTAAATCCGAAGGTCTTTGGCGCCCACTGGCCTAGAATTAGTCGAGGTTACTCCGTTCGGCAACCGATACGCTTGCGTTGAGTGGCGGGCTCGTGCGATAACGAAGAGGTCCGGCCGGTTCGCGCCGCCATGCGTGCCCGGCACTTCGAGGCCCGCTTGCGAGGAGCCATGACCACCACCGCCGACCCCAACGCCGCCCCCGCGACTGCCTTGGCCGAGTCCGCGCGCGACAACCTCTGGCTGCACTTCACGCGCCACTCGGGCTTTGACTCCGCCGAGGTCCCCGTGATCGTGCGCGGGGAAGGTGCCTATATCTGGGACTCCCGTGGGAAGCGTTACCTCGACGGGCTTGCCGGGTTGTTCGCGGTGCAGGTTGGTCATGGTCGCGATGAGCTGGCGGAGGCGGCTGCTCGGCAGACGAAGCAGCTCGCGTACTTCCCGTTGTGGGGCCATGCGCATCCGCCGGCGATCGAGTTGGCCGAGCGTCTGACGGCTGCCGCGCCTGGGGATCTGAACCGGGTCTTCTTCACTGTCAGCGGTGGTGAGTCCGTGGAGACGGCGTGGAAGTTGGCCAAGCAGTACTTCAAGATCGTCGGGAAACCGACCAAGCACAAGGTGATCAGCCGCGCGCTCGCGTATCACGGCACTTCTCAGGGGGCGCTGTCGATCACGGGCATCCCTGGTGCGAAGGCGGACTTCGAACCGTTGGTGCCCAGTACGGTGCGGGTGCCGAACACGAATTTCTACCGTGCTCCCGAGCATGCTGATGACTATGCGGCTTATGGCCGGTGGGCTGCTGATCAGATCGAGCAGGCGATCGAGTTCGAAGGTGCGGACACGGTCGCCGCGGTGTTTCTGGAGCCGGTGCAGAACACTGGTGGGTGTTTTGTTCCGCCGCCTGGGTACTTCGAGCGGGTTCGCGAGATCTGTGACCGGCATGATGTGTTGCTGGTTTCGGACGAGGTGATCTGTGCGTTCGGTCGGGTCGGGTATGACTTCGCGGCCAAGCGGTATGGGTATCAGCCCGACATCATCACGACGGCCAAGGGGCTGACGTCTGGGTATGCCCCGCTGGGTGCCGTGCTGGCCAGTGATCGTCTGATGGAGCCTTTTGAGACTGGATCCACGACGTTCATGCACGGCTCTACGTATGGTGGTCATCCGGTTTCGTGTGCTGTCGCGTTGGCGAACCTGGACCTCATGGAGCGGGAGGATCTTTACGGCCACGTCCTCACCCAGGAGACAGTGTTCCGCGGCACCCTCGACCGCCTGCTGGATCTCCCCATCGTCGGTGACGTCCGCGGTGCGGGCTTCTTCTACGGTATTGAACTGGTGAAGGACAAGTCCACGAAGGAGACCTTCACGGCTGAGGAATCAGAGCGCGTTCTTCGCGGCTATCTCTCCGACGCCCTTTTCGAAGCTGGTTTGTACTGCCGAGCCGACGACCGTGCCGAGCCGGTGATCCAGCTGTCGCCGCCGCTGATCTGCGGGCAGAGGGAATTCGACGAGATGGAGCAGATCCTCCGCGAGGCGCTGACGGGAGCGTGGAAGCTGCTCTAAGTCGTCTTGGGTTCGTAGGTCAGGGCCACGGCGCCGGAGCCGAACTCGTGGCGGTTCACCAGACGCAGGTCGAGCGGGGTGGGCAGGCCTTCGAACAGCTTCGGGCCGTAGCCGGCGATTCTCGGGTGAACCAGGAACTCGTACTCGTCGATCAGGCCCAGCTCGGCCAAGGCCAGTGGCAACCTCACGCCGCCGACGTAGAGGCCCTCGCCCGGCTCGGCTTTCAGGCGCCGCACGGAGTCGGCGAGGTCGCCGGTGATCAGTTCGGCGTTCCAGTCCACGGCGGCCAACGTGCTTGACACGACGTACTTCTTCGCCGGGTCAATCACCTCGTGGAACGGCCGCGTCCACGCCGGCATCGCCGCCATGTCCGCGTGCGGGCCCCAGGCTGCTTCCATCATTTCGTAAGTGACGCGGCCGAAGAGCAGGGCGTCGGCGCGGCGCAGGGCGGCCGTCGCGTGCTGATGGGTGTCGGTGTCGGGCTCGATGGCGCGGTGGTCGACGCAGCCGTCGAGGGTGACGTTGATGGTGTACCGCAAGGGTCGCATGGAGTCAGAATAGCGGCGGACGGGCTGCCGAACTACGCAAAGCGGACAGTTTGCGCAAGGCGAGCCGCGCGTGCCCGCCTTCACTACGCTTTCCCCTGTTCACTCACGAAACGGAGGAAGCCGCGTGGCGGGATGGGCCGATCTGGTCGCGTTCATGAGGCAGGAGTACCGGGTGATCCGGGAGGAGCCCGACGAGGTGCGGATTCGCATGGCGTTCGGGGAGGATGCGGAGACGACCGGGCGCGCGCAGGTGGTCGTGGTCGCGCACGAGGTCTTCGACAAGAAGGAAGACTGGGTGCAGATCGCGACGCCGTTCGCGCGGGTGGACGAGGTGGACCTCCTCGACGTGCTGACCGAGGTGGGGCACACGCTCGTCGTCGGGGGGATCGTGGTGATGGGGGAGCACGTCGTCCTGCGGCATTCGTTGCCGTTGGTGAACCTCGACATCAACGAGTTCACGGACCCGTTGGAGCTGGTGGCGGGGTCGGCGGAGTTGCTGGAGCAGCAGTTCACCGGACGTGACGATTACTGACCTGTAAACCGAGAAGGGCCTCCCCGGGAAACCTGGGAGGCCCTTCTCGGTTCAGTAGGCAGGTCCGTCCATTCTGGACTTCGACGGACCAGGAGTCACCGCGGCGCAGTGGGTTCCGCGGGCGGGAAGCACGCCGTCGATGAGGAACTTGTCCGTGGCCGACACCATGCAGTCGCTGTTCTTGAAGTACGCGCTGTGACCCCAGCCGTCGTAGGTCAGCAGGGGTGCGCCGGTTTGGCGGGAGACGTGCTGGGCCCAGGAGTACGGCGTGGCGGGGTCGTAGCGGCTGTTCAGCAGGAGAACGGGCAGGTTGCCCAGGAAGCCGGGCGCGCGTTGGGGGTCGCGGACGGTGCCGGGCCAGCCGAGGCAGCCGGTGGCGGAGGTCCAGGCCAGGGGTGAGAACCGGATGTCCGGGGCGATCGCGCTGAGGGAGCGGCGGAAGGTTTCGAGCTCGCCGTAGCCGCTGACGGGCAGGCGCCAGTCGGAGCAGAAGATGCTGCTGAACGAGGTCGGCACGGTGATGTCGCCGAACGCGGACTCGGCGGGTTTGCCGTCGCGCAGGTTGACCATGCTCGTGGCGAGGCCGGACCAGTCGGGGCCGTAGAAGGCGTGGGTGATCATGCCCATCAGCGCGACCGGGTCGAGGGAGTCGTCGGGAGTGCCGAGGTTGCCGTGTTCGGCGCGGGTGTAGAGCTGGGCCATGACCGAGCGGACGTCCTGCCCGTGCAGAGCGCAGGACGGGGTGGTGGCGCACCAGTGGGCGAACTGGTCGAACATCTCCTGCGTGGCGCGAGTCTGCGAGCTCAGGAACGCCCAGGTGCTGCGCACGGAGTGGTCCATCGTGCCGTCGAGCACCAGCGCACGGACGCGGCCGGGATAGGCCTCGGCGTATTCCTGGCCCATGAGCGTGCCGTAGGAAGTGCCGTAGTACGTCAGCTTGCTTTCGCCGAGTGCGGCGCGGATGGCGTCGATGTCGTGGGCGACGCTCGTGGTGTCGACGTGCGAGGCGAGCGGTCCGGTGGTCTTGGCGCAGCTCGTGCCGAGGGCCTCGTTGCGGGCGGTGAGCTGGCGGAACTCGGCGACGCTCTTCGGCAGCTGCGGGTTCGGGGCCGTGACCTCGGTGAGGCCGCAGCGCACGGGGCTGCTCTGCCCGACGCCGCGCGGGTCGAAACCCACGGTGTCGAAGCGGGCGGTGATGGCCGGCGACAGGGGTCCAGCCGTCCTGCACCTCACCCGCGCCCTCGCCGCCCGGGCCGCCGGGATCCATGAGGATGGAGCCGATGCGGTGGGCGGGGTCGGTGGCCTTGCGCCGCGCGAGGGCGAGCTGGATCGTGCCGTCGCCGGGATTCGCCCAGTCGATCGGGACGGTGACCGTGCCGCAGTCGACGCCGGCGGCGGTGGGGCACGGTTTCCAGTCGACGGTCTCGCGCGCGGCGCCGGCCGGGGCGGCGAGCAGGGCCGCGAGAGTGGTGGCCGCCGCGGTGACGACGGTCAGTTTCCGGCCCAGGGCCATGCGCCACGCCTTCCGGTGGTGAAGATCAACCGTTCGGGCGTGGATCTTGCCAGAAGAACGTCGTCCTGGCCCGGTGAGGAGGGGTTCGCCGAGTCCCCCGGTCGTACCGGGGGAGCTCGGCGAGCCAGGGCGTCAGCGGCGGTGCAGCGTCTCGAGCGCTTCCACGAGCACCTTGGGGTTGTGCTGTCCCTTGTAGACGGCCGGCGGCTGCCGGTCCAGGCGCAGGAGCTGTGCGACGGCCGTCCACGCGGTGCGGACGGAGTACTCGACGGTGAAGACGACGTCGTCCGGGACCTCGGCGTACTGGCCGATGAAGGCCAGGTTGGTGGAGCCCGGCGGGACGACCTGCGGGCGGTCGCCGGTCTTGCGGACCAGGAACTGGCTGGTGATGTACGGCATGGTCGCCGGCAGCACGATGGAGCTGTCGAGGATCCGGTCGCGGACGTCGTAGTGCAGGTAGCCCAGTACCTCGGCGAGGATGTCGCGCCCGGAGCTCTCGGCCATGGTCGTGCCGGGCATCTACCGAACGAAGTTCAACCAGTACGACTCGATCGTTCGCCCCCTGCTGGCTTGGCTCGACGCACAGGGAGTCACCATCCAGCTCGGCACGACCGTGACTGACCTCGCGTTCGCCGCCGGTTCCGAGGTCACCGTCCAGGCACTGCACTGGACCCGCAACGGCGCCACCGAGCAGATCGCCCTCGGACCCGACGAGTTCGTCTTCGTCACCGACGGCTCGATGACTGCCGACTCCACGCTGGGCTCGACCACCACGCCCCCGACGCTGCACACCACCCGTTCGGCGGACGCGTGGAAGCTGTGGCGCACGCTGGCGGCGACATCGTGTCGAAGGTCTTGAACAGGTGGACGAACCGGTTGAGGTACCGGCGGAACTCGATCGCGCTGTGCCAGGGCTCGAACGCGAACGTCGTGCACCACATGTACCAGAAGTTCGTGGTGAAGAACTCAGGTGGAAGCAGTCGGAGATCCGCTTGCCGTCCAGGAGTCTTTCCGGCGTCGACACGCACTTGGCGAGCTCGAGGATTCCTCCGACCAAGCGCTCCCCGGAAAATGACAGGTTTCAACTCGCCGTTATGGCCACGGGGAGGAACTTGAATTGTTTTCAGTGAAGGCGGCGAAAACGCCGCGGGAATGGGCTCGGAAGTAAGCACGCTTCCCTTCGAAACATAACAGGGGTTCCGGGCCCTGCGACGGGCTGCACCTGTTCGGGTGACGGAGAGTGTTCGCCGGTCCGGGTGGTGGGTGTCCGCGCGCCTCGGTGCCGGCGCGGCCGTGGCCGGCGGTCAAAACCGAATCAGATTCTTGACATCGCTCACTAAGCGGGCGTTCACTGGCTGGCGCCGGAAAGAGGCTGTCACCCTCGTGAAGGGACGTACATGTCCGGAAACCGCACTCAACGAAGACTGCGAACCACCATCCTCCTGGCACCGCTCACCCTCTTGCTCGCCGCGACGCCGGCGCTCGCCGCTCCTGCCGCTCCTGCCGCTCCTGCTGCGAAGGCCCCGCCGCCGAAGCCCCCGACCTTCGCCCCGGGCAACGGCCCGGCGAAGATCACCGGTCCCATCCCCGCGCAGGGCAAACCTGGGGATTCTGCGCACGACTACGTCTTCTACTCGACGCCGTACGACCTGAAGAAGGCCGGCTACGAGGAGGAGGAGTTCTTCATCTCCGGCACCGCCACGCGGTACAACCCGAACCCGACCGTCGACGAGCAGAAGCAGGCAGCCATCCCCCTGGGCACCACGCCGTACACGACCCGGATCGTGGTGCGGCGCCCGGTGAAGCCCGCGAAGTCGGCCGGCGTCGCGGTGGTCGACTGGCAGAACGTGACCGCCGGGCACGACATCGACACCGAGTGGGGCACGAGCGCCGACTACTACGTCCGCAACGGCTGGACGTGGGTAGGCGCTTCGGTGCAGCGCGTCGGCGTCAACGGCGCCACCACCGGCGGGACCGCCGGCCTGGGCCTCACCCAGTGGAGCCCGCAGCGCTACGGCTCGCTCGACGTCACCAACGGCGGCGCCGTGCTCGACGACTCGCAGTCGTTCGACATCTACACGCAGATCGCGCAGCTGCTCAAGGGCCGCGGCAAGAAGAACCCGCTGGCCGACCTCGGCATCGACCGCGTGTACGCCGGCGGCGCGTCGCAGTCCGGCCGCTACCTCGGCGTGTACTACAACACCGTGCAGCCCCTGCGCCACGTCTACGACGGCTTCCTCTTCGCGCTGTCCGACAGCTCCTTGCCCCCGCGCGACGGCGTCGGCACCAAGGCCATCCGCGTCTACACCGAAAACGACGTCTACCGCGGCGCCGGCGTGCCGAGCAAGACCGTGCCCGACAGCGATTCCCTGCGCACCTGGGAAATCGCCGGCGCCTCGCACGTGCCCGCCTACTCGACCGGCACCGACCCGAACGACTTCCGCACCACCCTCGGCGCCATCCAGTCCCGCGAGTTCGGCGAGCAGGCTCCCTTCTCCTGCACCAACCCCGGCCCGAGCCAGGTCGAATCCTGGACGGTCTTCCACGCCGCCTACGACGCCCTCGACAAGTGGGTCAGCCGCGGCGTCCCGCCGCGCCGCGCTGCGCCGCTGGCTTTGATCGACCCGGGCCCACCCGCTGACATCGCCCGCGACGCCAACGGCATCGCCCAGGGCGGCATCCGCCTGCCCGACGTGGAAGTCCCCACAGGCCTCAACGACGGCATCAACTCCCCCGCCAACCTCGACAACCCGTTGTCTTCGTTCTGCGTCCTGTACGGCACCCACCGCGACTTCGACGCTGCGCAGCTGAAGTCGTTGTACTACAACAACAACGACTACCGGCAGCAGGTGGCTGACGTCGTGCAGCGGTTGGAGACCCAGCGTTTCCTTCTCCCGGAGGACGGTCGCACGCTGATCAACCAGGCTGCGAAGCGCAAGCTGTTCTGACGGACGTTCCCCGGTGGTAGCCTGCCCCCGCGCGACTGGCGAGGGTGGGTCACCACCGGGGAGCGCGAGCAATGGGAGCGTCGTCCGCCTGGGGGCTCCTCGGTGCCCGGCACTGAGGAGCGCTTCGCGTGATCGACCTGCGTTACGGCACGCATCCCCACCAACCCGCCTGGGTACTGGACGACGGACCGTTACGGGTCCGCGCCGGTACCCCGTCCTTCATCAACCTGCTCGACGCGCTCAACGCGTGGCAGCTCGTTCGCACGGCCTCGGCCGCCACCGGGGCCGTGGTCGCGGCGTCGTTCAAACACGTGTCTCCCGCGGGTGTGGCCTCGGCCGGCGGGCTGGACGACGTGATTCGGGAAACCTGGCGCGTCACCGAACCCGGCCCGCTCACCGGCGCTTACGTGCGCGCCCGCGACGCCGATCCGAAGTCCGGCTTCGGTGACGTCGTCGCTGTTTCCGCGCCCGTCGACGCGGAGCTGGCCGACCTGCTGTCGCAGGTGATCTCCGACGCCGTGATCGCGCCCGGCTTCGAGCCCGGCACGCTGGAAGTGCTCGTGCGCAAGAAATCCGGCACTTTCCTGGTCCTGGAAGCAGATCCGGCGTACGAGCCACCCGAGTGCGAGCGCCGCGACGTCCACGGTGTCGTTGTCGCGCAGCGCCGCGACCGTGCGCCGTTCCTGCCTGGGCTCCCGAGCGACGCCCTGCTCGGCGTGGCCACCCTTCGCCACACGCAGTCCAACTCCGTCGCGGTCGTCGGCGACGGGATGCCCCTCGGCATCGGCGCCGGGCAGCAGAACCGCGTCGACTGCGTCCGCCTCGCCGTCGGCAAGGCCCGCACCTGGTGGCTGCGCCGGCACCCCGTGGTGCGCACGCTGCCCCGCGTCCCCGGCATGTCCCGGCAGGATCGCCTCAACTGGCAGATCCGCCTCGCCGAGGGCCGACTCACGCCGGCCCAGGAAGTGGAGTTCACCGAGCTTTTCCCAGGTTTCCCGTTAGTTCTGCCCGACCCTGGGCCGTGGGCCAGCCGCGCGACCCTCGTGTCCGACGGGCTCCTGCCGTTCCGCGACAACATCGAGCACGCCGCCACGATCGGCATCAGTCACGTGGTCGAACCTGGCGGCTCCACGCGTTCCCCGGATGTCGCCGACGCGTGCGCGCGGCACGGCATGAGCTTGACCCACACCGGGTTGCGCCTGTTCCACCACTGACGAGAACGGCTCCTCGCGAGGGCGGGAACCCTGGCGAGGAGCCGTTTTCGAGCAGTGCTTACGCGCGGCTTCCGTAGTTTCGCCACACGCCGGCGGGTTTGCGCTCGCCGACGCCGTTGCGGTGGTAGTCGCAGACGCCGGTCGGGAAGGTTGCCCGGAGGGTGGCCTTCTCGGCGAAAGTGAACTTGACCGGGTACGAGCCGAAGTCCAGCGGCTTCGTCTGGCACTTCAGCACGTCCATGGCCAGGCCCTCACCCGCCGCCATGCGGGTGTTCTCGGCGACCGGGTACAGCGCACCGCACTGGCCCGACGACGGGTCGGTCAGCTTTTCCTGCACGCGCTGGGTTGCGGAGAGGTAGCAACCGTCCGAAAGGTCGTGCGGTCGGTTGGCAATGACGCGAGAAGCAGCACTCCGACCCGAGTGATCCCGGTCGATCGCCGTCAGCCAGCGGTCCATCGCATCCAGCTCATACGCGCTCGCGGCGGCCTGCTCCGCAGCCGTCGGGTGGTTGGCGATGATCACCTGATTGGCCGCAGTCCCATTCGCGGCGAGCAACCGCTGCCGCAGCACGAACGACCACTCCGAAGTGTGGATGTCGTTCCCCGCACCCGCCAGGTCGAGGTCCGTGCGCTGATCGATGATCGGCGTCGACGCCAGGCCCTGCGACGCTGTGTTGAAAATGTCGTCGCGGTACAAAGCATCCAGGGCCTTCGGGTCGGCCGAAGACCGCGCGGCCACCGGCTTGCCCGTGTAGTCCAGCCCGCCGATCGAGGCGTTCAGCGACACGAACTGCGCCGCCGAAATCGCACCCGCCTTCAACGCGTCCAACCCGTACTGCACTCCCACGTTGTCCAGCGTGTTCCGCACGAACCCCGTGCGCGGGTCGCGCCCCAGTTGGTTCGCGAACTGCTCGTTGGAATTGCAGATCACGCCATGCGGGTTCGTCACTGGATCCCACCGCACGTCGACGGGGATGGCCGAGTTGCAGCTGTCCGTGGCGGTCGCACGGCTGGCGAAGGTGGCGTCCCACGAGAGGCAGCTCGAGTACGAGTTCCAGCCCGCTACGGCGAGCTTTTGGGCATCCGTAAACGAAGCTGAAGAGAAGTACCGGTTCAGCAACCGGCAGTCTGCCACCGGCCCGGCCGTGGTGATCGGGTCAGGAAAGGACACCCCGGGGATGATGCCGTCGACGATGCCGGGGTAGTTCTCGGCGATGTCGTACTGCTGGATCGCGCCGCCGGAACCGCCCCAGCCGATGGTGTGCTGGACGGGGCCGTAGGTCTCGATGAAGTGTTCCTTCACCATCATCGCGGCCTCGGCCGAGATGATCGGGCTGCAGTTGTTGTCGAGCACGTTCAGGCTCGACGACGCGACCGCGTAGCCCTGGGAGAGGAACAGGTCGTTGACCACGCCACCGGTGCCGGCGCCCTGGTGGTAGCCGGAGTTGCAGCCGCCGCCGAAGGTGTAGACCAGCTTGCCGTTCCAGCCCGGAGTGGCAGCGAACGGTGACGGGGTGGCCGGCCCGGAAGCCAGGGCGGCGATCTCGTACACCGCGCGGTCGATCGTGCCGCGTTCCACCCGGACGATGTAGGGCGCGCCGCCGGTCGCGAAAGCCAGGTCGGCCGGGCGGCTCGCCGGGTCGGCCAAGGCCACGAACTTCCCGGCGGTGTTCTTGTACTGGTAGGTAACCTGTGTTGGGGCGCTGCACAGCGGCATGGTCGCCGGGGGCAGGCCGTACGCGGTGGTCTCGCAGTAGAACGGCTTCTGCTGCGGTCCCGAGAACACGGGACCGGTGATCGAATGGTTCACCACGCGCACGCTCGCGCGATCATGCCCGGCCGTCGCGACCAGGTCGGTCGAGCCGTCGCGCAGTCCGGTGACGAGCCCGAGCAGGCTCCCGTCGGACTCGGCGTGGAAGGCCCGCGTGACGTCATGGCCGCCGGCCGAGACACGAACACCGGAGTGCGCGTCCGGCGGCGTGACTCTGACCAGGACCTGGCCTCCGCTGACCAGATCGGGCCGCGGGTTGGAGACGGTCGTGATTCCCAACCGGGAGTGGTGATCCGGTTGCGCGACGGCCGAGGTCGCCGCTGTGGTGAGGAGGATCGGCACGGCCAGAGCGGCCACTACCGCGGTCGAGCGCCAAGTACGGTTTCTCAACTTCGCACCTCGTTGCTCACGGCACCGCTCGGGTGCGGTGCCACGCAAGTGCCGGGTATAGCACGCGTTACTTAGCCAGAACAACATTCGGCCACCCGAGTTGATCAAACGAGCCGGATCAAGCTTCGGTAACCGCGAACTCGGCCCGATAACAGGTCTGGGCAAGCAAGGGAGATGACTGTACTGTTCGTCGCGTCCGAATCGGATTCTGCTTTGCCGGTGTCACTGCAACGAGGCGGTGGGGTGAGCGTGGTCGAGGATCCTGTACTCCTGCGCGCTGAGGGACTCTGTGTCTCCTTCGGCGGGCTCGAGGTGCTCAGGCAGGTTTCGCTGGAGGTTCACGCCGGGTGCGTGCTCGGCGTCATCGGCCCGAACGGCGCGGGCAAGACCACGCTGTTCAACACGATCTGCGGGTTCGTGCGGCCCGACTCCGGCACGATCACCTTCGCCGGCCACGCCCTCGAGCGGCCCAGGCCCGAGCGGCTCACCCGCCACGGCATCGCCCGCACGTTGCAAGGCCTCGGTCTGTTCGCGGGATTGACTGTGCTGGACAACGTGGTCGCGGGCGCCACGCACCGCTCGCGCACGAGCCTCGGCGGCGCGCTGCTCGCGTCGCCCTGGGCCGACCGCGACGAGCGAGCCCTCGCCGGCCGCGCCATGGAGGTGCTGCGCGAGCTCGGGATCGACGGTGACGCGGGGCGGATCTGCGCTGGGTTGCCCTACGGGGTGCGCAAACGCGTCGCCCTCGCGCGCGCCCTGGTGAGCGAGCCCCGGTTGCTGCTGCTCGACGAACCGGCGGCCGGCCTGTCGGCGACAGAGGTGGGAGAGCTGGCCGACATCGTCCGCGGCCTGGCGCCGGCCACCACCGTGATGCTCGTCGAGCACCACATGGACTTCGTGATGAACCTGTGCGACCGGCTGGTGGTGCTCGACTTCGGCGAAGTCATCGCGCGCGGCACGCCGGCGCAGGTGCGAGCCGACCCGCAGGTGCAGCGAGCTTATCTGGGCGACCCCGTGGCGGCCGTCGCGGGAGAAGGCGGTGCGCATGCTTGACGTCAGCGGGCTCGTCGTGGACTACGGGCCGGTGCGGGCGCTCGACCATGTCGACCTGGTGGTGGAGCAGGGATCCATCACCGCCGTGCTGGGCTCCAACGGCGCCGGCAAGACCACGTTGCTGCGCGCGCTCAGTGGTCTGCACCGCCCGCGCGACGGCGCCGTGCAGCTCGACGGCCACGACATCACCCGCCTGGCGCCCGAAGATCTCGTGCGCCTCGGGGTCGCGCACGTGCCCGAGCGCCGCGGCGTGATCGCCGAGCTGACGGTGGAGGAGAATCTGCGCCTCGGCGGCCTGTGGCGGCGAGACCGGCACTGGCTGCGCTCGGGCACCGGCGAGATGTACGACCTGTTCCCCCCGTTGGCCGAACGCCGCCACCAGCGCGCGGAAGCGCTTTCCGGCGGTGAACGCCAGATGCTCGCCATCGGCCGCGCGCTGATGAGCCGGCCCGAGCTGCTCCTGCTCGACGAACCGTCACTCGGCCTCGCACCACGGGTTTCGGCCCGGATCGTGGCCGTGCTGCGGACACTGCGCGAGGAGAACGGCCTCACGCTGCTGCTGGTGGAGCAGAACGCGGCGACCGCGCTGTCGGTCGCCGACCGGGCCGTAGTCCTGCACCTCGGCCGCAAGGTCGCCGACGACACCGCCGACACCCTCGCGGCCGACGACCGCGTGCGCCGCGCCTACCTGGAGGTGTGATGGGCCGCTTCCTCGACCTGACCCTCGCCGGGCTCACCAGCGGGGCCGTGTACTCGGCCGTCGCGCTGGCGCTCGTGCTGATCTGGCGCTCCACGCGGATCGTGAACTTCGCGCAGGGCGGCATGCTGATGATCACCACGTTCATCGCCTACACGATCGTCTCCCACGGTGGCTCGTACTGGCTGGCGCTGATCGTGGCCGTCCTCAGTGGACTGGTCCTCGGCGCCGTGGTGGAACGCGTGCTCGTGCGGCCGGTGGAGAAGAGATCGCCGCTCGACGCGGTGGTGGTCACCTTCGGCCTGCTCGTGCTGCTGCAGGGCGTGGCCGGGATGCTCTTCGGTGGCACCCCGCGCTCGTACCCGCCGGCGTTCGGAATCGCGGGGTTCAAGGCGGGCGACCGCCAGCTGCTGTTCGCACCCAACGACCTGTGGATCGTGCTCGTGGTCCTCGTCGTGATGGCCGTGCTGGCGCTGGTGTTCCGCAAGACGAACCTCGGCCTGCGGATGCGGGCCTCGGCCTTCGCGCCGGAAGTCGCGCGCCTGCTCGGCGTGCGCGTCGGGCGGATGCTCACGGTCGGCTGGGCCCTGGCCGCGGCGGTCGGCGCGATCGCCGGTGTGCTCGTCGCGCCCAGCACGTTCGTGAGCCCCACGGCGTTCGACGCGGTACTGGTGTTCGGCTTCACCGCGGCGGTGATCGGCGGCCTCGACAGCCCGCCGGGCGCCGTCGTCGGCGGGCTCGCGCTCGGCATCGTGCTCAGCTACGTGGCCGGCTACCTCGGGTCCGACATCGTCACGCTGGCCTCGCTCGTCGTCCTCATCGGGGTGCTGATGCTGCGTCCGCAAGGGCTGTTCGGTTCGACGAAGGGAAGGCGGGTATGACGGCGCTCGCCGCGGCGGCACCGGTCCGCGTCTGGCAGCGGTCCACGCTGGTCCGCCACCTGACGCTCTCGGTGCTGGGCCTGATCGTGCTGTACTTCGTCACGACCTCGCTCGACTCGTTCGCGAACCTGCAGTTCGCCCAGATCTGCTACACCGCCATCGCGACGGCGGGCCTGACCGTCCTCTCCGGACTGTCCGGCCAGATCTCCCTGGGCCACGGCGCGTTCGTTGCCGTCGGCGCCTACACCACGGCGCTGCTGCTGGAACACCTCGACTGGCCGATCGTGCTCGTGCTGCTCGGTTCGGTGGTCGTCGGCGGCGCGCTGGGTTCGCTCGTCGGCGTCGCGGCGGCGCGGTTGCGCGGGCCGTACCTGGCGGGTGCGACGCTCGCGCTCGCCGTCGGCCTGCCGTCGCTGGCCGACTACCACGGCCTGCGCGACCTGCTCGGCGGCGCCAACGGCCTTATCGTGACCTCCGACCCGCCGCCGCTTTCCCTCGGCGAGACCTTTCCGCTCGAACGCTGGCAGGCCTGGATCTGCGGCCTGTGCCTGGTGCTCACGTTGTTCCTGCTCGCCAACCTCACGCGCAGCCGCATCGGCCGGGACATGCGGCTGGTGCGCGAAGACGAGCAGGCCGCCGCGCTGTCGGGCGTGCACGTGGCCCGCACGCAGATCGTCACCTTCGGCATCAGCGCGGCGTTCGCGGGCTTGGCGGGCGGGCTGTTCGCGATCGTCAACAGCCTGGCTGCGCCCGGGGCGTTCACGCTGTCACTTTCCCTGTCCCTGCTCACCGCGGCCGTGCTCGGCGGGCTCGGCAGCCTCGCCGGCGCGGTGTACGGCGCGGTGATCGTGACCCTGCTGCCCAACTGGACCGCCGACCTCGCGCAGCAGGCCGACCTGCCCCGCGCGATCTACGCGAACATCCCGCTCGTGCTCTACGGGCTGGTGCTGATCGTGGTGATCATCGCGTTCCCCGGCGGCATCCAGTCGGGGGTCCGCAAACTCGGCGCCCTGCTCAAGGCTCGTTTCGTCCGTCCACTCCAGACCCGTCAGGAGACGAGAAGATGACCGTACGCCGACCAGTATCCGTCGCGGTCGCCCTGGCCGCGGTGGTCGCCCTCACCGCCACCGCCTGCGCCTCGGGTGACGACGCCGCCGAGTCGACACCCGGCATCACCGCCGACACCGTCACCATCGGGTCCACCATCCCGCTCACGGGCACGGCCGCGCCGGGCTACAGCGAGCAGGGCCCGGCCGCGAAGGCGTTCTTCGACTACGTCAACGCCAACGGTGGCATCAACGGCCGCAAGATCACCCTCAAGTACCTCGACGACGCCTACAACCCGGCCCAGACCGTCACGCTGACCAAGCAGCTCGTGTTGCAGGACAAGGTGTTCGCGATCGTCGGCTCGCTCGGCACACCGACGCACACGAAGGTTGTCGACTTCCTCAACTCCTCGCGCGTGCCCGACCTGTTCGTCGCGTCCGGCTGCACGTGCTGGGACCAGCCGCAGAAGAACCCCTACACGTTCGGCTGGCAGCCGGACTACACGGTGGAGGGCAAGATCCTCGGCGACTACGTGAAGAAGAACCTGGCCGGCAAGAAGGTCGCGTACTTCTACCAGGACGACGACTTCGGCCGCGACGGCATGAAGGGCCTCGACAAGTACATCGACCAGAGCCTCGTCGTCTCGCGCCAGCCGTACCAGCCGGGCAACACCGACGTGGCCGCGCAAGTGTCGGCGATCGCGGCGTCGAAGGCCGACGTCGTGGTGCTCGAGGCGATCCCGGCCTACACCGCGTTGTTCAAGCTGACGTCGCTGAAGCTCGGTTACTCGCCGACGCTCGTCGCGTCCAGTGTGGGCGCCGACCCGATCACGGTGTCGGGGCTGCTGGAGAACTTCGCCAAGCAGGCGGGTTCGTCGGTGAAGGGCCAGGACCTGATCGAAGGCCTGGTCACCTCGGCCTACCTGCCGCCGCTCGACGACACGAGCAACTCGTGGACCGCGCTGTTCAAGAAGATCCACGACCAGTACATCCCGAATGTGCCCTTCGACGGCAACGTTTACTACGCCATGGCCTACGCCTACACGTTCACACAGGCGCTCGCCCGCGCCGGGCAGAACCCGACGCGCCAGGGCGTGGTCGACGCGCTGAAGAAGGGCGGCCTCACCGGGCCGGGCCTGGTGCCGTTCCGCTACGGCGCCGATTCGCACGCCGGCTACACCGGCGGGCAGATCGCGACCATCAAGGACGGCAAGCAGGTGCCGTCCGGGACGCCGCTCACCACGGACGACGGTGACGGTCCCGTGACCCCCTACACGCAACCGCAACCTCCGGCTCCGGCCAACGGCATCCCCGCGGCGTGAGTCCGTCCGGCACAATCACGCCATGACGGAGGCGACAGGGAGCAAGCGGGCGCAAGCGACCCGCGCGGCGCTGCTCGAGGCGGCCGGTGAGGTCTTCACCGCGTCGGGGTACGAGCAGGCGAGCATGGCCGCCATCGCCGAACGGGCCGGCGCCAGCATCGGCAGCCTGTATCACCACTTCGTCGCGAAGTCCGATCTGTACATCACGCTCTACAACGAATACAACCGCCGCCAGCAGCACCGGTCCGCCAAGGCGTTCCGCACGGCGCTGGCGCAGGGCGAGGAGGACGCGCTCCGGCTCTACATCTCCGGAGCGCGCGCCTACCTCGAAGGGTGCTGGCAGGAGCGCAAGCTCGCCCGGCTGTTCCTGTCCGGCAATGGCCCGGCGGGCTTCGGCCTGCTCACGCGCGAGCGGTTCCGGGAGTGGCTCACGGCCAACGCCACGCTGGTCAACGGCCACACCCGGCCGCTTTCGGACATGCTCGTGCTCTCGCTCACCGCGATGTCGACCGAGGCGGGCCGCGAGGTCGCGGCCGCTGGGTCGAAGGCGAAGGCGGGGCAGATGATCGAGGAGGTCCTCGAGCTGATGGGCCGCCTCTACCCCACTTCGTGACGCAGGTCACCCCTCTCGGTCCCACGCTCGCTCAAGCAGCGCAAACGTCGGCGTCCCGGTCGGATCGGCACGCGCAAGTCCGGTTCGTCCGGGTGGCGCCCGCACCCGTAAACCAGTTTCATTCCCTATGAATGTTTCTCTCTGAAGGTTCCGGGGGCTGGACATGTGCGGGATCACGGGATGGGTGGACTACGGCCGCGACCTGGCGGCCGAGCGGGAGACGGTGGCGGCCATGACCGCCACCATGGCGTGCCGCGGGCCGGACGCGAGCGGGATGTGGTTCGACCGTCACGTGGCCTTCGGCCACCGGCGCCTGGCCATCATCGACCTCGAGCTGGGCACGCAGCCGATGACGGCCGAGGCCGGCGGCACCGTCGCGCTGACCTACAGCGGTGAGGTCTACAACTTCGCCGAGCTGCGCGCGGAGCTGCAGGCGCGCGGACACCGCTTCACCACCAACAGCGACACCGAGGTGGTCCTGCGCGGCTACCTGGAATGGGGCACCGGCCTGGCCGAGCGCCTCAACGGCATGTACGCGTTCGGGATCTGGGACCCGCGCGAGGAGCGCCTGGTCCTGATCCGTGACCGGATGGGCATCAAGCCGCTGTACTACTCGCCGCACGGCGACGGGCTGCTGTTCGGCTCCGAGCCCAAGGCGATCCTCGCGCACCCCGAGATCCGGCCCGTCGTGGAGACGGACGGCCTGCGTGAGCTCTTGTCGTTCACCAAGAACCCCGGCCAGGCCGTGTGGGCGGGCATGCGCGAGGTCGAGCCCGGCACCGTCGTGACCCTGGACCGCACCGGCCTGAAGGTGCGCCGCTACTGGCAGCTGCAGCCGGCCGAGCACACCGACGACATCGGCGTGACCGTGCAGCACGTTCGCGAGCTGCTCGACGACATCGTGCGCCGCCAGCTCGTGGCCGATGTGCCGCGCTGCGTGCTGCTCTCGGGCGGTCTCGACTCCAGTGTCATCACCGCGCTGGCCGCGCGGCAGCTGGCCGACCAGGACGAGCGGGTGCGCAGCTTCGCCGTGGACTTCGTGGGGCAGGAAGACAACTTCGTGCCGGACGCGTTGCGGTCCACTCCGGACGCGCCGTACGTGCGTGATGTCCACGAGCACGTGGGCTCGATGCACCAGGACATCGTGCTCGACTCGGCGGAGCTCGCCGACCCGGCCGTGCGCCGCGCCGTGGTGCGCGCTCGCGACCTGCCGACGGGGCTGGGAGACATGGACGGCTCGCTGTACCTGCTGTTCCGTGCGATCCGCGAGCGCTCCACCGTCGCGTTGTCCGGTGAATCGGCCGACGAGGTCTTCGGTGGTTACGCGTGGTTCCACGACCCGGAGGTGCAGCAGGCTGACACCTTCCCGTGGCTCGCGCGGCGGCTGCAGTCGGGCGAACGCGGGGTGAGCCGGATCTTCGCCGAGGGTGTGCGGTCTTCTTTGGACCTTGCCACGCACCTGCGGGACTCCTACTCGGCCGCGGTCGCGGAAGCCGGCACGCGGCCCGGCGAGACCGAGCACGAGCGTCGCATGCGCGTGATCGGCTACCTGCACCTCACGCGGTTCGTGCGCATCCTGCTCGACCGCAAGGACCGGCTGAGCATGGCCACCGGCCTCGAGGTGCGCGTGCCGTTCTGCGACCACCGGCTCGTCGAGTACGTCTACAACACACCTTGGACGACCAAGACGTTCGACGGCCGCGAGAAGAGCCTGCTGCGCGCGGCGGCCCGCGATGTGCTGCCGGTGTCGGTGGCCGAACGGGTGAAAAGCCCGTACCCGTCGACGCAGGACCCGAAGTACCTCGAAGCCCTGCGCGACCAGGTCGGCGACCTGCTGGCCGCGCCGGCACACCCCGTGTTCGACCTGTTCGACCGCGGCCTGCTCGTGGGCCTGCTTGCCCGGGAGGACACCGTGCCCTTCCTCCGGCCACTCGTGGAGCGTGTGCTGAACTTCGCGACCTGGTTCGATCTGTACTCACCGGAGCTGCGCATCCGGTGAGGTGACCACGAGGGTGAGGAGCGGGCCATGGTGGGCGAGTCGCCGGACGTCGACGCCGACGAGGCGTTCCAGTTCGTGCTGTCGCTGTACCGGCTGCTACGCGAGCTGCACCGGGCGGCGCCACCCGACAATCTGCCGCGCACGCAGCTGCTGGTGCTCGCCAAGCTGGCCCGCTCCGGACCCCTGCGCATCGGCGCGCTCGCCGAGGAGGTCGGCTGTTCCCAGCCCACGGCCACGAAGGTCGTGCACGCCATGGAGGAGGCCGGCTTCGTCGCGCGCGCGGCCGACGCCGGCGACAAGCGCGTGAGCTACGTGCACCTCACCCAGCAGGGCCGGCGCCGGCTCGGCGCGGTGGTGCGCGACGAGTCGCGAGTGCTCGTGGAGCGGTTCGGCGACCTCGAGCAGGACGAGGTCGAACTGCTGCTCAAGGCGGGCGCCGTGCTGCGCCGGATGACCGACGGCGCGGAAATTGACATTCGACAAATTTCTCGCGACCCGCAATAGTTGCGTGAGATGCTGCGTTCTCACGGGTCTCACGGAGGAGACGGTCGAATGTTCGCTGAACCCGACGTCGAACGCGAGGACCGGCCGGACGGGAGCGTCGTCTTCCGCTCCCGCGACCCGCTGGGCGCCTATCCGCGCAGCGTGGCCGCGATGCTGCGGGACTGGGCCGAAGCCGACCCGGATTACCCGCTGGTGGCCGAACGCGACGGCGACGGCTGGGCGACGCTGACCTACGGCGAGGTCCGCCGCCGCGCCGACGCGCTCGGGCAGGCGCTGCTCGACCGCGGCCTGGGGCCGGACCGGCCGGTGATGATCCTTTCGGGCAACTCCGTCGCGCACTTCGCGCTCACGCTCGGCGCGCTGACTGCGGGCGTGCCGGTGGCGCCGATCAGTGTGGCGTACTCCCTGCTCAGCGGCGACCACGCGCGGATCCGGGAGATCGCGAAGGTGCTGAAGCCGGGGCTGGTGTTCGCAGAGGCCGGTGGTCCGTTCGCGAAGGCGCTCGCCGCCGTCGAGGGGCCTGGCGTTGATCGGCGCGGTGTTGATCGGCCCAGGTTTGAGCGGCCCAGCGTGGTGCTGGCGCGCGAGGTCGACACCGTGCCGGGCGCGGAATCCCTCGACGACCTGCTGGCCACTTCGCCGGGCCCGGAGCTTGAAGCCGCGTACGCCGCGACGGGACCGGACACGCTCGCGAAGGTGCTCTTCACGTCGGGCTCGACCGGTTCGCCGAAGGGCGTGCTCAACACGCACCGGATGCTGTGCGCGAACCAGCAGTCGATCCGGCAGGCGTGGCCGTTCCTGGGTGAGGAGCGGCCCGTGCTCGTCGACTGGCTCCCGTGGAGCCACACCTTCGGCGGCAACCACAACGTGGACCTGGTGCTGCACAACGGCGGCACGCTCTACGTGGACGACGGCAAGCCGGCGCCGCAGCTGTTCGGCCGCAGCCTGGAGAACCTGCGTTCGGCGCAGCCCACGCTCTACTTCAACGTGCCTGCCGGCTACGCGCAGCTCGTGCCCGTGCTGGAGCAGGACCCCGACTTCGCGCGCGTGTTCTTCTCGCGGCTGCGGTTGCTGTTCAACGCGGCGGCCGCGTTGCCGGCGGCGTTGCGCACGCGGCTGGCGGATGCGGCCAGGGCAGCGGGCGTCGACGTGCCGCTGACGAGCTCGTGGGGCGCGACCGAGACGGCGCCCGCGGTGACGAGCGCGCACTTCCCGTTCGACGACGCGCGGTGCATCGGCGTGCCGCTGCCGGGGCTCGAGGTCAAGCTCGCGCCCGTGGGCGAGGCGCGGGAGATCCGCGTGCGCGGCGCCTCCGTGACGCCCGGCTACCTGCACCGGCCCGACCTCACGGACGCGGCATTCGACGACGAAGGCTTCTACCGCACCGGCGACGCCGCCGTGCCGGCCTCGGCCGACCCGAACGCCGGGCTGCTGTTCGGTGGCCGCATCGCGGAGGACTTCAAGCTCGACACGGGCACGTTCGTCCGCGTCGGCGCGCTGCGCACGGGGCTGCTCTCGGCCGTGCCGCTGCTGTCCGACGCGGTGATCGCGGGGGAGAACCGCTCCTACGTCAGCGCGCTGGCCTGGCTCAACCAGGCCGAAGCGCGGGCGTTGTTCGGGGGTTCGCTCGATGCCTCGGACGGGTGTGTGGTCCACACCGAGCTGCGCGCGCACGTCGGGAAGCTGCTCGCCGCGATGAACGCGGCGGCCGGGTCGGCGGGCCGAGTCGAGCGGCTCGTGGTGCTGGCCGAGCCGCCGAACCTCGACGCGGGCGAGATCACGGACAAGGGCTACCTCAACCAGCGCCGCGTCCTGGCCCGGCGCGTGGCGTTCGTCGAACGCCTTTACGCTGACAGCCCGGACGTCGCCATCATCGCCGCGGGCTGACCGCCCCCCTCGCCTCTTGAGGCACCCCCCGCGAGATCGTGCCGGCGTCTCGATCGGGCGGTGCGATCGGCCCCCGGCCGATCCGACCGCCCGATCGAGACGCCGGCTCCCCGGCGATCTCGCCCGCCACGCCGGAGGCGGGGCAGACAACACAGCGGGGCAGACAATAGGGTGATACGTCAACAAATCGGGGTAGACTCACTTCATGACGGACGCACGCTGGCTCGACGAGCGCGAGTTGCACGTCTGGAAGCTGTACCACCTGCTCCAGCGGTCCCTGAACGGCGCCATCGACCGGCAGCTCGTGCGCGACGCGGGCCTTTCGGGTCCGGACTACACGCTGATGGTGCCGCTTTCGGAGGCACCTGGTGATGTGCTGCGCATGCGCGACCTCGGGATGCAGATCAGGTGGGACCGCAGCCGGCTGTCGCACCACGTGAGCCGGATGGAGAAACGCGGCCTCGTCACGCGCGAGGACTGCTCGGACGACGCGCGCGGCGCCATGGTGCGCCTCACGCCGGCCGGGCGCGAAGCGATCGAGGCGGCCGCGCCCGAGCACGTGGAGACCGTGCGGCGGTACTTCTTCGAGCAGGTCAAACCCGACGAGCTCGAGGTGCTGGAACGCGTCTTCGACCGCATGGTCTCGCGCCTCAACGCAGACGACGAAGACGGCCCCTGTACGAGGTAAAGTCGGGTTCGTGGCCAAAACGCGCGAGAAGCTCAGCCGCGAAACGATCGTCGATGGCGCCCTCGCCCTGGCCGATCGCGAGGGCCTCGACGCGCTGACGATCCGCCGCCTCGCGCAGGATCACGGCGTCACGCCGATGGCCCTGTACTGGCACTTCAAGGACAAGCACGAGCTCGTGGCCGGCCTGGCCGAACGCCTGCTGGCGGACGTCTCGCTGCCGGATTCCGGCGGGCCTTGGGACGTGCGGCTGCGGGCCGCGCTCGTGGCGGTGCTGGCCGCCGTGCGCCCCCACCCTGCGGTCGCCGACCTCGTCCCGCCGCGCATCCTCGAGTCCGACGCCGGCCTCACCGTGGCCGACCACGTGCTCGGCCTGCTGCGCGAAGCCGGGTTCACGGCCGAAGAGGCCGCGGAGCTCGGCGGCTACCTGCTGTGCGCCAGCGTCACCCTGGTGACGGCCGAGCCCGGCGTCACGGACGTCCATCCCGCGTCCTCGCGCGACGAAGCCGTGGAGCGCAAGCGGGTCGCGCTGGCCGCGTTGTCGCCCGAGCGCTTCCCGAACGTCTCGGCCGCCGCCGGCGCGCTGGCCGCGTGTGGCGACGAGGATTCGTACTTCGCCCGCGGCGTCGACCTGCTGGTTTCGGGTGTTCGCGGCTTGCGCTGACGGTCGCCCGGACCCCCGCTGACGAGCGCGCACCACCTCCGTCAGCGCACCGTGCGGGCGTGGTCAGCGCCGGGTCGCAGTCTTGCGTCATCGAAACGCCGAACCCCGAGAAGGGACTCCAGCGATGACCAAGACCGTGCTCGTTTCCGGTGCCAGCGTGGCAGGGCCGTCGGCCGCTTTCTGGCTGCACCACCACGGCTACTCCGTGACCGTCGTCGAGGCGGCGCCGGTACTGCGGCCCAGTGGCCAGGCCGTGGACTTCCGCGGCGAGCAGATGAAGCTGATCGACGCGATGGGGCTCACCGAAGAGCTGCGCAAGTACGAGACCGCGATGGGCGACCAGCTGCTGCTGAACTCGGCAGGCAAGCCGATCGTGACCGTGCCCAGCTCGTTCGCCAGCGGCGAGCTCGAGATCCTGCGCGGCGACCTCGCCCGCATCCTCTACGAGCGCACCCGGGATTACACCGAGTACGTGTTCGGCGACCGCGTCACCTCGCTGACCGAGACGGCCGACGGTGTCGAGGTGACCTTCCGCCACGGCGCGCCCCGCCGGTTCGACCTGGTGGTCGGCGCCGACGGTGTGCACTCGGGTGTCCGGACCGCCGCGTTCGGCGCGGAGGCGCGTTTCCGCAAGGACCTCGGTTACCACGTCGCCGCCTTCACCGCGCCCAACCACCTCGGGCTCGACCACAGCGGCCTGATCTTCAACGAGCCGGGCCGCGGCGCGATGGTCTACAGCGGCCGCGAAGGCGACGCCGTGACCGTCATCCTGTACTTCCGCGGCGACCCGCGTGGTTACGGCCGACCGGACCCCGAGCGGCAGAAGGAGATCGTGGCCGACGTCTTCGCCGGCGCGGGCTGGGAGATGCAGCGGCTGCTGAGCGCGATCGACGACGCGCCGGATCTGTACTTCGACACCATCGGCCAGATCAGCATGGACAAGTGGTCGAAGGGCCGCGTGGTGCTGCTCGGCGACGCCGCGTGGTGCGCCGGCCCCGGCGGCTCCGGCACGGGCCTGGCGATGATGGGCGCGCAGATCCTCGCCGGCGAGCTCGCGGCCGCGAACGGCGACCACGTGACCGCGTTCGAGAAGTACGAGCAGCGCGTGCGCAAGCCGGCGCACATCGGCCACAAGAACGGTGCCGGCTCGGGCGGGTTCCTGGTGCCGGAGAACGAGAAGAAGCTGCGCAGCCGCAACCGGATGTACCGCATGCTGACCGGCCCGGTGTTCGGGAAGGTGTTCGACTACATGAGCACCCGGGCGGCGAACGCGGTGCAGTACCAGGAGTACACCGGCAAGGTCGCGGGCTGAGAGGTTGCCTTGACGCGCACGTCAAGGTCTACCGTCGGACGCATGCGGATCGGCGAGCTCGCCCGGCGGGCGGGGACGACACCACGGGCGCTGCGCTTCTACGAGGCGCAGGGGCTGCTGCCGGCGGGGCGGTCGGCGAACGGGTACCGGGAGTACGACGAGAACGATCTACGACTGGTCAGCGAGATCCAGACGCTGCGCACGGTCGGGTTCACCCTCGAAGACACTCGCCCGTTCGTCGACTGCTTGCGCACCGGCCACGAGTCCGGCGACGCCTGCCCGGCTTCGGTCGAGGTGTACCGGCGCAAGCTCGAGGAAGTCGAGAAGTGCCTGGCCGACCTCGGCGCCGTGCGGACCGCGTTGATGGACAAGCTCGCCGAGGCTTCGGCCCGGCACGACCCCTGTGTTGCCGAGGAGATCCGATGACCACCGATGCGACCTTCGCCGCCGACGTCCTCGACCACGACAAGCCGGTGCTCGTCGATTTCTGGGCCGAGTGGTGCCCGCCGTGCCGGATGATCGCGCCGGTGCTGGCCGAGATCGCGGCCGAGCGGGCGGATTCCCTGACGGTGCGCCAGATCGACACCGACCTGAACCCCGAGACAGCGCGGAAGTACCAGGTCATGTCGCTGCCCACACTGATCCTGTTCCGCGGCGGCGAACCGGTGCACACCATCGTCGGCGCCCGCTCGAAGGCCCGGCTGCTCGCCGAGCTCGACAACGTTTTGGGAACTACTCCCGTCGCCCTGTGAAAACCAGGCCGACCCGGTAAAAATAAGTGTGGACCACACCGGGGAGGCAACCGTGAACACCCTCGTGCACTCGTTCCTCTTCCTCCGCCGCGCGATCGGAGTGCTCGGCCTCGCGCTGCCGTTCGTCGTGATCCTCGGCAAGGAGCTGCTGCAGGGCGGCGGCCTGCAGGGTTCGCTGAGCGGCTACTACTACAGCGACCTGCGCGACGTCTTCGTCGGCACGATGTGCGCCATCGGCGTTTTCCTCGTCTCCTACCGGGGCTACGGGCGGATCGACGACATCGCGGGCAACGTCGCGGCGGTCGCCGCCATCGGCGTCGCACTCTTCCCGACCAGCCCGGCCTCGCCGACGGGCACTGAGCGCGCTGTGGGAGTGGCGCACCTCGTGTTCGCGGCGATCTTCTTCCTGACGCTGGCGTTCTTCTGCTTCTTCCTGTTCACCAAGTCCGACGAGACCTCGCCGACCTCGCGCAAAGCCGTGCGCAACGTCGTCTACCGCGTGTGTGGCGGCGTGATGCTGGCGGCGCTGGCGCTGATCGTGATCAACGGGCTCTTCTTCGACGCGGCCACGGCTTCGCTGCACCCGACGGTGTGGCTGGAATCCCTCGCGGTGATCGCGTTCGGTGTCTCGTGGCTGGTGAAGGGCGACGCGCTGCTGGCCGACCTGCCGCACGACCGCGGCGAACTGGTCCAGGCCTGAGCCACGGTCCACTTCGGACGGAAGTGGTTCAGCCCAGCCGGCCGTAGGCGGCCGAAACCTGCGTGAGCCACTCGACTTCCGCGGCGAAGGTCTTGGCGTCGTGGTCGTCGAAGCTGCCGCTGTCCTGGCTGTGTGGCGGGGTGACGCCGGAGTTCTTCGCCAGCAGCGCGTGCTTGATCTTCGTGGCCTCGACCAGGGCTTGGTCCGCCGCTTCGGCCGGGGAGGACTCGGCGCGGTCCATGTACGGCCGCAGCGCCCGCCAGCCGTCGCGGATCTCGATCACGCGGCGGTGCAGGCGGTAGTGCAGATCGGACCACTGGCGGTCGGCACCGGACGGCGGCTCCAGCGCGATGCCCGGCGACGACTCGTACAGCGAGTGCCACAGCGGGTAGAGCGCGCGGTAGGAGCTGTAGTTCCGGCCCCACGCAAGGAGGTTCGACACGTGCCCGCCCCACGACGGCATGGTCAGCCCCAGCGACACGATCACGATGCCGAGCGCGCTGAACAGCGACGCCGCGATGGCCCACGGTCCGACCGACAGGCCGAACATGGGGCTCACGATGTTCACCGTGCGCGCGGCGCAGTAGAGGAACAGCACCACCGCTCCGGCCGCGAGCATCCGCAAAGCGCGGCGCAGCCACGGTTTCGTGGTGCTTCGCGCATACGGGATGCACTGGCGGTAGATCGTCACGCACGGCACGGCCTGCGAGACGATGAACAGCAGCAGGTAGACGAGGATGACCGGATTGCTGCTGCCGGTGCCGAACGCCGACGCCGGCGTGCCGGGGCGGTTGCCGATGAAGAACAACGCTGTCAGCACGACGCACAGCACGACGCCGGAGACGATCCACGCCCGGATCGCGCGCCGTACCTCCGAGAGCGGGTTCGCCCACTGCATCAGCAGGATCTGCGCGCTGATGCAGTAGGCAACCGCCGAGAGGTGCAGCACGAGGATGGCCAGGTTCTGCACGCCGAAGAACGTGACGACGCTGAGCGACACCGCTCCCATCGTGAACGTGAGGCACTGCAGCACCAGCGTCACCATCATCGTCACGTACCCGATGTCACCCCAGCCGCGCCGGATCGACGCGAGCTTGTAGAGGAACGCGGCGTACGACGACACCGCGGACGACGCGAAGAGCACGATCTTCAGCGCGTTCACACAAGACCACCCCAGTTGTGTACTGTATCGATTGTTACCAATCCGACCACAGTCACGGCCGAATGGCTTCGTAGCAACGGTTACGCGCCGCGTGGGGGATCGGCCTACTTTTGGCCGGACTAGTAACTGGAGATTCAGGCGTTCACGGCCTCGCGCCGGCTGCCTTCGAGCGGCACGGCCAGGCCGACGGCTTCCGCCGCCACGGCCACCGCGTAGTCGAAGAAGGCCGACTGGTCGGCAACGCTGTCGTGCGTACGGCTGAACACCTGGAACACCAGCAGGCCGATCAGGTTGCTCCACAGCACGATCCCGCGTTCGAGCAGATCACCGTACGGAGCCTCGGGCTGTCCGCCGAAGAGCGCGACGGCCTCGGCGGTCACGAGCGTCGGACCGGGCAGCGGCCGGCTCGGCGGCGTGAGGGATCCCGCCGCCAGCGCGGAACGCAGCACCGCGGCGAGCGCCGCGGGCGTGCGCGAAGCCGGGCCCACCGTGGTCTCCGGTGCCTCGTAGCCGGGCACGGGCGAGCCGTAGAGCAAGGCGAACTCGGCCGGGTTCGCGAGCGACCATTCGCGCAATGCGCGGGTGACGGCCAGCAGACGCGCGCCGGGATCCGTTTCCCGCTCGCCGGGATCGGCCTGTTCCATGGCCTCGCCGGAGGCGTTGTAGGCGTCGGTGATCAATGCGGTCAGGAGATCGTCGCGATCTTCGAAAAACGGTTGCACCTCGGCCACGGTCACGCCACTTCCGACGGCCACCGTCTGCAGCGTCAGACCGGTCGCACCGGTCTCTGCGAGTTGACGACGAGCCGTCTCCTTGACGAGCCGGGGGAGATCTTCAGAAGACATAGGCATCCTTGTCGGAACTGTCCATGATCGGCGACCCTACACCAACGCCCGTCGGCCGCCTAGGGTCCGAAAAGCGGCTCCGGCCACAGGGAAGACTTGAGTGAAGACCACTGAGAAGTCCCTGTGAATCCGATTAATCGCGTGCCATTTCACGGAGTGTTCGCGGGAGCTTCGCGAGGCATCCGAGAGGCTTACGGACAACTGTCCGAAGAAGTTCGCGGTGAACCCGAAGTTACGGATACCTGAAAAGCCAATCCCGCTCACCGGGCTGACTATGGTGTGGCGCATGAGTCTTCACGTGGTGATCGGGTTCGGCCCGGCAGGGGCGGCGACGGCGAGGCTGCTCGCCGGACGGGGCGAGCGGGTGAAGGTGATCGGCAGGTCGCCGCGACCGGAGGAAGCGGGGCTCGAGCACGTGGTGCTCGACGCCACCGACAGTGCCGCGCTGACCGCCGCAGCCGAGGGTGCTGACGCGATTTACCAGTGCGCGAGCCCGCCGTACCACCGGTGGACGCGCGACTGGCCGCCGCTGGCCGACGCGACCGCCGCGGCGGCCGAGGCGACCGGCGCCGTCCTCGTGGCGCTCGGGAACCTGTACGGCTACGGGCCCGTCGAAGGTCCGATCACCGAGGATCTGCCGCTCGAGGCGACGGGGCCCAAGGGCCGCGTGCGCGCACAGCTGTGGAATGACCTGCACGACCTGCACGAGCAGGGCCGGATTCGCGCCGCCGAGGTGCGGGCGTCGGATTTCTTCGGCCCCGGCGTGACCGACGGCGGGCACCTGGGCGCGCGAGTGGTGCCGGCGGTGCTGAAGGGGCGCAAGGTTCAGGTGATGGGGGACCCGGACGCGCCGCACAGCTGGACCTACATTCCTGACGTGGCGCGGACGCTGGTGCGCGTTGCCGCGGAGGAGAAGGCGTGGGGTCGCGCGTGGCACGTGCCGACGCTGCCGGCACGTTCGTCGCGCGTGATGGTCGGCGTGCTGTGCGAAGCGGCGAGTGTGCCGCCGGTCGGCGTACAACGGCTTCCCGCGCCGTTGCTGCGGATGGCGGCCGCGTTTTCGCCCTTGCTGCGAGAACTGCAGGAGGTTCGCTACCAGTTCGACCGCCCGTTCGTGGTGGATTCGCGTGCGTTCACGGAATTCTCGGGCGAGCAAGCCACTCCGCTCGGGGAGCAGGCGGCGGCGACGGTGAGCTGGTGGCGTGATCGATCGGCTACCGTGGGTTGACCCGCGGTCGGGGATTTTCGCACGAGTTCCGAGACGCTCTTGAAAATCCGATCGCCACGGGGCAATCTCTCACCTACTGGGTGGGCGATCGGCGCGAGGAAGTTCTGTTATGGCGTCTTGGGGATCTGCTGCGCACGAAATCGAAAATCGACCGGACATTGCTATTGTCGGCATCGGGTGCCGTTTTCCCGGTGCGCGGAACGTGAACGAGTACTGGGATCTGCTCAGCGAGCCGAAACCTCAGTTCAGGACCGTCCCGGATTCGAGGTGGCGCCGGGACTCGTTCTACAATGACGATTTCCGGGACACCTCGGCCGCGTACTCCGACAAGATGGCGCTGCTCGACGACGTCGGCGACTTCGATGCCGGGCACTACGGCATCCCGCCGCGCCGCGCGAAATCACTCGACCCGCAGCACCGGCTGCTGGTCGACCTCACGCGCGAAGCGCTGCAGGACGCCGGCTGGGAGACCGGCGGCTTCGAGCGCGAAGACACGTCGGTGATCATGTCGCTGTCCGAGAGCGGCTACCGCGAGATGAGCACGCTTCACATTCGCCTGCGCCAGCTCGCGGGCGGCGAGTTCGGCCGGTCGGCGGGCGCCGAGCTGGCGGAGGCGGGCTCGGCCGTCGGCGGTCTGCACGCCACGGCCATGGCCGGGCTGCTGCTCAACATGGGCCCGAGCTCGATCAGCTCCGTGTTCGACCTGCACGGCGAGAGCTACGCGCTCGACGCCGCCTGCTCCGGCGGCCTCACGGCGGTGGCCAACGCGGTGTTCGCGCTGCGGGCGGGCCGCTGCCGCATCGCCGTGGCCGGTGGCGCGCAGCTGGTGCTCACGCCGGACCTGCTGGTGGGTTTGTGCCGCATCGGTGCGGTTTCCCGCACCGGCGAGTGCCGCCCGTTCGACAGCCGGGCCGACGGGTTCGTGCTGGGTGAAGGTGCCGGCGTGCTCGTGCTGCGTCCGCTGGCCGACGCGCAGGCCGCCGGCGACCGGATCTACGCGGTGATCCGCGGCGTCGGGCTGTCGAACGACGGCACGGTCAAGGGCGGCATGATGCCGCAGGAGTCGGGCCAGCTGCTGGCGCTGCGCCGCGCGTACCGCGACGCCGACGTGGAGCCCGGTTCCGTCGGGTACGTGGAAGCGCACGGCACGGCGACGTCGGTGGGCGACGACGTGGAGATCAACGCGTTAGGCGAGCTGCGTCGCGACGCGACCACTCCCGCCTACCTCGGCGCCGCGAAGTCCGTGGTGGGGCATTCGCTCGGGACCGCGGGGATCGCCGGGCTGATCAAGTCGGTGTTGTCGGTCCACAAGGGACAGATCCTGCCGCAGCCGGATTTCGAACCGGCCGGGCACCTGGCGCTCGACGAGGCCGGTCTGCGGGTGGCCGGCGAGGTGACGCCGTGGACCGCCGACGGTCTGCGCCGCGCGGGGGTGAGCGCGTTCGGCTTCGGTGGGACGAACGTGCACGTGGTGCTCGAGGAATCCCCTGCGCTGCCAACGGTTTCCGTGGGTGGTCCGCAGTTGCTGCTGCTGACCGCGCGCGACCGGGCGGGGTTGGCCCGGCACGCGCGTGAGGTGGCGGAGGTGCTCTCGCGCGATCCGCTGCCGCTGGCCGCGGTGGCGTCCACTTTGGCGAGCCGCACTTTGTTCGCCGAGCGGCTGGCGGTGGTGGCCGACGATGCCGCCGACGCGGTGTCGAAGCTGGTCGCCGCGTCCGTCGCGCTGGAATCCGGGACGACGGGGGAGCTGGCGCCGGCGACGTACGCGGGGGTCGTGGCGCCGGGCGCCGAGGTGCCCGCGCCGGAGCTGCCGCTGCTGGAGCTGGCCGCACTGGCCGTGACCGGCGCCGGGCTGCGGCCCGCGATCGGCAGGACGCCGCCGTGCACGCTGCCGCCGAGCCCGCTCAGCCCGCGGAACCACTGGGTCGTGGACGAGGCGAAGCGGGTGAAGGCGCAGTCCTTGCCGCCGCTGAATGCTGTCTCGGCCGTGGAACCCGTTGTGCCACAGGGACTTCCGTCGGCGCGGGACGTGCTGGCCGTGGTGTTGGAGGAGGTCGCGCGCACGAGTGCGTTCCCGGTCGGTGACCTGTGCGCCGGGCACGCGTTGATCGATGATCTCGGGTTCGACTCTCTCATGCTGACGGAGCTGGAAGCCAACCTCCGCAAGCGCTTCCCCGGGCAGCGCTTCGAGATCGAGCAGGAGCGCGGTGTCACGGCCGGTGCGGTGGCGGGGCTGATCACGCCCGCCGTGCCGGTGCCCGTGCCACTGGCTTCGGAGACCGTCGCGTTCGACCCGGCCACGGCGTCGATCGACGACTTCCCCGAAGCCGCGGCGATCGACGCGCGGCTGCGGGAGTTTTCGGACCTCGGCGTGTCGAACCCGTACTTCCGCAAGCACCAAGGTCTCCTGACCAGCACGACGACCGTCGGCGGCCGGCAGTACCTGTCGTTCTCCAGCTACAACTACCTGGGTCTCTCCGGCCACCCGGCGGTGACGGCCGCGGTGCACGACGCCGTGGAACGCTACGGCACCTCGGTGTCCGGCAGCCGCCTCCTCGCGGGCGACCGCGACCTCACGCGTCAGCTGGAGATGGAGCTGGCGACGTTCCTCGGCACGGACGACTGCCTCGCGCTGGTGAGCGGCCACGCCACCAACGTGAGCGCCATCGGCCACCTCGTCGGCCCCGGCGACCTCATCGTGCACGACTCGCTCGCGCACGACAGCATCCTGCAGGGCTGCACCCTCTCCGGAGCGACGCGCCGCCCGTTCCCGCACAACGACGTCGCGCAGCTCGAAGACATCCTGCGCCGTACGCGCGCTCGGTTCCGCCGCGTGCTGATCGTGGTCGAGGGCGCCTACAGCATGGACGGCGACCTCGCCGACCTGCCGGGCTTGATCGAGGTCAAGAAGCGCTACGGCGCCCTGCTGATGGTCGACGAGGCCCACAGCATCGGCACGGTCGGCGCACGCGGCGCCGGCGTCGGCGAACACTTCGGCGTCTTGCGGTCCGAGGTCGACCTCTGGATGGGCACGCTGTCCAAGTCCCTGGCCGGCTGCGGCGGCTATCTGGCCGGCTCGTCCCGCGCGGTCCAGTGGCTGCGGTATTCGTTGCCGGGCTTCGTCTACAGCGTCGGCCTTACGCCCGCCAGCGCCGCCGCGTCGCTGGCCGCCCTGCGCGTCCTGCGCACAGAACCCTCGCGGCTGGCTCGCCTCCGCGAAAACTCAGGGTCCTTCCTGAAGCTGGCCCAGGCCGCCGGCTTGCCCACCGGCTCCGCCTCCGCGACCCCCATCGTCCCCTGCGTCATCGGCGACTCCACCACGACCATCCGCCTGGCCGGCGCCCTCTACGACCGCGGCATCATCGTCGACCCGATCCTCCACCCGGCCGTCGACGAATCCCAGGCCCGCCTGCGCTTCTTCCTCACCACCGACCACGAACTCGCCCAGCTGGAGTACACGACGAAGACGGTGGCCACGGAACTCGCCCGGCTGCGCGCTTAGCGGTGAGCGCCCGCGCCGGTTCTTGCCGGTCTGGGCACTCACGAGCCTGCTCGGACTCGTGCGGCGGTCCGCCGCTACGGGTCCACCGACCGAACTCGACCGTGTACGCGGCCCAGCCACGCCTTGCGCTCCATTGCGGCGAGGGACCCGGAAGGGCCCCGCCCGAGTGCGGCAGCCGACGCCGACCCGCCGGCACAGCTGAGTCTCGGGCAGCTCGTGCAGCGAGACGACGCGGGCCAGACGGGACACGGCGGTTTCGTGGTGCAAGGGCCGGACGGTAAGCGGCGGCCGCGAGACGATCAGGACGGCTCAGCCTCCTCAACCGCAGTGTCTTCGTCACGCGTAGCGCGGCGGAGTTCTTGCCCCGCCCCGCTGGGGGAGACAAACCCTGGCCCTGCCGGGCGGAGGCGAAACCCTGGCCCTGTCGGGGGGAGGCGAAACCCTGGCCCTGTCGGGGGGAGGCGAAACCCTGGCCCTGTCGGGCGGAGGCGAAACCCCGGCCCCGCCGGGAGGAGACAAAACCCCCGCCCTCCCAGGGGGAACGGCCCTTGTCCAGCCTATCGCCCACCCCCGACACTTTCGGCGACCGAGCGCCAGATCGGGGTAGTTGTCCACAACCCGATCGGGTGGGGAAAGTCGGCAGTGCGCGAACGCCTAAAGCAGCATCCGCTCAATCCGGTCGATCGGCTTCTCCTGCGCCGCCGGGACCTTCGCGGCCGGCGCGGGAGCCGGAACCACGCCCATCCGCTCCGACAGCAGGTACGCGATGATCTCCGCCTCCTGCTCCTGCGCGTCGTCGTAGGTGGCGCGCATCAGCATGTCGCGGACGATGTCCGGGTCGAGATTGGGGAAGAGGGAGCGGGCGCTCTCGTCGTCGAGCAGGCCCGAGCCGCGGTGGCAGCAGATGATGTGACCGAGCTCGTGCAAGATGATGTGCTCCTGGTGTGCGCCGGTGGTGTTGGCGTCGAAGAAGATGAGGTCTTCTTGTTGCGCCGCGACCCACATGCCGCACGGGTGGGAGGCCGGCATGGGCATCGGCACGAGGGTGATCGGCCGTTCGCGGATGGTGCCCAGCCGTTCGCACAGTGTCTGGAGGTCGCAGCCCTTCGGCAGATCCAGCTCGGCGATCCGCCGGGCGCCCTCTTCGCGCATCCGCTTGAGCTGGTCGCGACGCTCCTCCGCCATCCTCAGCCCGCCGCTTCGTCGCTGACCGGCGGCAGGCCCTGCATCTGGCGGTACTGGTCCATGATCGTGGTGATCGCCTGCAGGTTCTCCTCGCGCATGCCCGCCGCGCGCATCGCGACCGCGCGCACGCCCGCCTGGCGCATCGCCTCGATGGCGGCCAGCTCGCTCAGCACGTCGCCCGCCACCTTCTCGTCGAAGAAGTACGCGACGGACACCCCGAAGAACTTCGCCAGCGCCGCCAGCAGCTCCTGCGACGGGTTGGTGCGCTTGCCCGACCGCAGCTGCGACAGGTACACCGAGCCGACCTTCAGCTCCGGCGACACGCGCTTGAGCTCGGTCACGACCTCGGCGTTCGTCCAGTGCTTGCCCTGCGGACGCACCGTGCGGAACAGATCGTCGAGCCTGGAGGCCAACGTCGGCCGAGTGTCATCACTCGAGTCACTGGACATGTCCGCCCCCTCCGGTCAGCGACTGATTGCTCTCAGCTAGGCCGACTATCCCAGATTAGCTGACAGTTGACAATCAGGGCTCCCCTACACAAGACTGTGAGCAGCGCGAGTTAGCTGTTAGTTAACTCGCCAACACAGGCTTAGCGGTAGGCGTTGCACTGCCGCGGGGCGGCGCTGGGGGTGTCGCTCCGCCGGTCCGCCGGCCGGGCCCGGAGGCAACCGTTTCAGCGAACTGCCTCCGGGCCGGCGAGCTGCGCCCATTCGTCGGCCCAGCGCACCGCGCGCCGGTGGTCGAGCACGCGCCGCACGATCCAGAGCGCGCCGGCCAGCAGGCCGATCGCGCAGAGCCACGTGAAGGTGCCCACGAGCACGCCGTTTGTCACCGCGTCGGCGTGGGTGAGCGGGGCGGTGGTCTGCTTGCCGTTGTCGTCCAGCCAGATCGGCACCTGCGAACCGGGGTTGCCGGCGCCCGCGGGCACCGTCACGACGCCGGTCTGCAGCGAGCCGTTCGGCAGCCGCCAGTCGGCGGTCACGCGAGAGCTGTGGGCGATCGGGGCACTGTCGCCCGTCGACGCCGTCTTCGGCGCGGGCGCGAGCACGGTCGCGGTGACTTGGTGGCGCGCGTGCAGCTGCGCGTCCGACGCCGCGGTCTCGTGGGAGACGTCAGCCTTGCCGAGCAGCACCACGAGCGGGAGCGCCAAGATCGCGATCAGCGCGGCCAGGCCGGCGAGGAGACCCTCGATCCGGTCGGAGCGCCGCACGAGCGGATTGCGCGCGAATCCCAAACGTCGCAGGAAACGGGTAAAGAGAAGAGGTGGTCTGCCAGCCCGGGCCTTGTTCCGCATGAGCTCCATGGTCCTCTTGCACGCCCGCGCGCGCTGTGTCCAGCACAACGTTTTCTTTGATTTTCCTGGGAAAACGGTGTGTTCCTCAGCACGCTCAAGGCCTTCACTCCACTTGTGGGTGAACGCCGTCACTTCACGTCGTGATCGACTCGCCCGATGCTCGCCACGCGTTGAATGCGGAGCCGGAAACCGGCGTCAGTCCACGAGCCGGACGGTTGCGGTACTGCTGAACGACTTTCGTCGCGTGATGCCGTGCTCCGCCACGATGCTCAGCTGGATCGACCGGTCGGACGGGGCCCAGTAACCGGTGCGCACGAAGTACCCGTCCATCGTGCAGAGGCGGTTGGCGGTCTTGCGCGAGCTGATCGTCTCCCAGCCCCAGTGCCGGCCGCTGGCTTCCACGCCGTTGCGCCGGACGTAGAGACGCGGGTTGCCGACCTGGCGGCAGTACTCCGCGCCTTCGGCGATGTAGAGCACGCCGTCGACCTTGTAGAAGCGGCTGCCGTCGAGCAGGCTCACCTGACCCGACAGCGTGACGTTCACGCGGCCGCCGTCGTTTCCCTCCATCTCCCAGTCGACGCAGAATTCCTTCGCCGGAGCTTCGATCGACTGGGTCATGACCGCGTCCCCTTCGTGCACTGTTTCGAGAAGATTCGATTAGAAGATAGAGAAGAATCAGGAGGCAGGAAGGTTTCGCGAACGGTTTTCACCCGATAAGGCTCACGGGCTGACAGATTGTGTTCCACGCATGAATTACCGGCATTTTTCAGCGCACCGGGTGATGGCGCACACGGGAAGTGAAATCGGATTACCCGGAACCGGTCATGTCCCACCGTTCGACTGGGCGGTGTGGGTCTCGGTCGGGACCGGCCGTGTCGGCAGCGTGAGCAAGACTATGACCGCCGTCATAGTGAGTCGATCAGGGAAACCGTGCTACCCAAGGGTCATGACAGCTGTCATAATGACCGTCGAGCCGGCGACCGCCGGTGCCGTGGAGGGCCTCGTGCGAGCGTGCTCGCCGGCGAGCCTCGCGTGGCGCTTCACGCTGCCCGGGCGCCCGGCGCCGGACTGGATCCTGGTGCGCTACCGCACGTTCCTGCTCGCCGGCGCGGCCCTCGTCGCGAAGGTCGGCGACGCTGCGGTCGGCTTGGTCAACCTCGTGCCGGAAGGCGAGTGCCGGGCTGAGCTCGCGGTGCTCGTGGCCGACGCCTGGCACCGCCGCGGCATCGCGAGCGCGCTCGTGCGCAGCCTGAGCGAGGACGTCCGCTGGGCGGGCTGGACGCTGCACGCCACCGTCCAGGTCGGCAACGCGCCGGCCGAGGGCCTGCTGCGCGCGCACGGCTTCCGCCCGGTCCCGACGTTCGAGCGGGGCGAGAAGGAGTTCGAACGGGTCGTGCCGACTAGCATGACCGGTGTCATGAAGGAGGTCGTCGGTGGTGGAGTCGGAGAGGCCGGCGCGGGACCGGATGGTGTTCAGCGCCGCGCAGCTGCTGCGGACCCACGGCGTCGGCGGTACGGGCCTGCGGGACGTGGTGACCCACGCGAACGCGCCGCGGGGGTCGCTGCAGCACTACTTCCCCGGGGGTAAGGAGCAGCTCGTCGCCGAAGCGGTCGCCTGGGCCGGCAGGTACGCTGCGCGCCGCGTGCGCCGCAACGCCGAATCGCTGGAAGACGCGATGCCGGGCAACCTCTTCGCCGCGATGGTCGCGCCGTGGCGCGTCGAATTCGCCGATCAGGGATTCGGGAACGGCTGCCCGATCGTCGCCACGGTCGCCGATTCCGCCGCGATGAGCGAAAAGCTGCGGGAGAGCACGGCCGGCGCATTCGCCGAATGGCGTAAACCGCTCGTGGAAGCACTGGAGCAGATGGGCGTATCTCCCCCGCGTGCGGCTTCGCTGGCCGTGCTGATGATCAGCTCCCTCGAAGGCGCGATCGTGCTCGCGCGCGCCGAGCACGACGTCGCCCCGCTCGACTCGATCGTCGAGGAGCTACGGCCGCTGCTCGACGGCGCCGTGGACAAACGCCGCCGCAAGCTCGCCTAGCGCGCTGTCGGTTACCCATCCGACCACAGTCACGGCGGGGACGGTTGCCGGACGCGGTCACGTCCTGCTGGATTCCCGCCTACTTTTGGCAGGCTTGGTAACGGCGGCCGAGCTTCGCTCGCAGGTTGGCGACCGTCGCCGGGTCGTGCAGCAGCTTCGCGAAATGCTGCGACTCCACGTCCATCCGCGCGCACGCTGGTGTTCTCGGTATCGCGCAGCAGCTCGCGGGTCAGCGCCAGCGACGAAGCCGGCTGCGCGGCCAGCGCGGCCGTCCGGTCGGCGACGCGGGCCTCCAGCGCTGCCGCGTCGGCCAGCACCTCGTTGACGAGCCCCAGCCGGTGCGCCTCGACGGCCGGCACGCGGTCGCCGAAAAGCAGCAGCTCGGCGGCGCGCTGCGGGCCGAGCAGGCGCGGCAGCACGAAGCTGCTGCCGTACTCCGGCACCAGGCCCAGCGATGTGAACGGGAACTGCAGGTAGCTGCGCTCGGTCGCGTACACGAGGTCGCAGTGCAGCAGCAGCGTCGCGCCGATGCCGACGGCCGGGCCGTCGACGGCCGCGACCACCACCGCGCGCGTGGCGAGCAGCGCCTCCTGGAACCGCCGCACGGGTGTGTCGTCCCCGGCGGCGGAGCCGTCGTGGGCGAGGAAGTCGCCCAGGTCGTTGCCCGCGGTGAACGTGCCGCCGGCGCCGGTGAGGACGACGATCGGCGTGGCCGCGGTCTCCAGCGCTTCGGCCAAGGCGGAGTACAGGGCCGTGGTCAGCGCGTTGCGCTTGTCCGGACGGTTGATCGTCACGGTGGTGACGGCTTCGCCGGCCACGACGTCGATGCTCATGCCACGAGAGTTCCACAACGGAACTCAGCCGGTCAACGCCATCTCCGCGAGGCTGCGCAACGCGGCTTCCGACGCCGAACCGGGCTCGGCCGAGTACACCCCCACGAACTGACCGGGGTCGGTCTCCACCCCGAGGCGCTGCGAGTCCACCGTCACCGGCCCGACGCGCGGGTGCGGGAACGTCTTGCGCCGGAACCCCGCCATCCGCACCCGGTGGTCGGCCCACCACGTGCGGAAGTCCGGGTCGGCCACATCAGAGGCTTCCGCGCGGGCCGCCGTGCGCGAGCACGCGGAACGCGGGGTGGACGTCATCAAGCTGATGGCGAGCGGCGGCAACCTCACGCCCGGCACGCGGATCGAAGTGCCGCAGTTCACGCCCGAAGTGCTGCGCGCGGCCGTCGACGAGGCCCACCGGCTGAGCCTGCCCGTCACCGCGCACTCCCACGGGACGCAACCGGTGGCCGACGCCGTGGCCGCCGGCGTCGACGGCCTGGAACATGCCGGCTTCATGACCACAGACGGCGTCGACGCCGCCCCATCGGACCTCGTGCGGGAGATCGCCGCGCGGCACATCACGGTCGGCGTCACCCCCGGCATCGCGGGCGACGCGCACAGCGCGCTGCGCCGCGAGATCGTGTCGCGGATGGACGCGCTGGTGGCCAACCTGCGCTTGCTCTACCGCTCCGGCGTGCAGCTCACCGCCGGCACCGACGCCGGCGTCACGCCGGTCAAGCCCCCGGATGTCCTGCGGCACGCCGTGCACATGCCGGAGCTGCCCGAGATGTCCACAGTGGACACCTTTTGCACCGCGACGTCCGTGGCCGCCGGGGTGTGCGGGCTGGGCCACCGCAAGGGCCGCGTGGCGCCGCGCTTCGACGCCGACGTCCTCTCAGCGGGCAGCAATCCGTTCACCGATCCGGCGGCCATCCACGACATCCGCGGCGGTCTACGTGCGCGGGACGGAGGTCACAGCTCCGCAACCGCACTGACCAGCCGGTCGACCTCGGCCGCAGTCGTGTACGGCGCGATGCCCGCGCGGACCGCGCCCGTGTCACCGAGGCCGAGATGGCGGGAGCACTCGATGGCGTAGAAGCTCGCGGCCGGCGCGTTGACGTTGTAGTTCGCCAGGTGTTCGTACACGGCCTTGGGCTCGTGGTTCTGCACGGAAAACAGGACCGTCGGCGTGCGCTCGCGGCCGGGGGAGCCGTAGCGGACCACCTGGGGCAGCGCGGCGAGCCCGTCGTCGAGGCGCTGCAGCATTTCCTGCTCGTGGACCTCGAGCGCGGCCAGCGACGTGGCCAGCCGCTCGCGCCGCGTGCCCTCGGCCGGCACCAGGTTCGCGAGGAAGTCGATGGCCGCGGTTGTGCCGGCGAGCAGCTCGTAGGGGAGCGTGCCCAGCTCGAAGCGCTCCGGCACGGCGTCGCTGGACGGCACGAGCTTGTCCGGCCGCAGCGTCTCCAGCAGCTCGGGCGCGGCCGCGAGCAGGCCGAGGTGCGGGCCGAGGAACTTGTACGCCGAGCACGCGTAGAAGTCGGCACCGAGTGCGGCGACGTCAACCATGGCGTGCGGGGTGAGGTGTACCCCGTCGACGTAGCTGAGCGCCCCGGCTTCGCGCACCTTCGCCGTGATCGCCGCGACGTCCGGCCGCGTGCCGAGCAGGTTGGACGCCGCCGTCACGGCCACCAGCCGCGTCTTGTCGGTCAGCAGCGCCGTGACCGCCTCCACCGGCAGCTCACCCGTCATGGGGTCGAAGTCGGCCCACCGCACGGTGACCCCACGCGTGGCCGCCGCCTGCACCCACGGCCGGATGTTGGCGTCGTGGTCGAGCCGCGTGACCACGACCTCGTCCCCGGCCTCCCACGTCTTGGCCAGCGTCCGCGAGAAGTCGTACGTCACCTGCGTCATGCTGCGCCCGAACACCACGCCCTCGGGCTTCGCGCCCAGCAGATCCGCCACCGCCTGTCGTGCCTCCCGCACGACCCCGTCGGCGCGCCGCTCGGCCGGCGTAACTGTTCCCCGGTTGGCGATCGCGGAGCAGAGGACGGCCGCCACGGCTTCCCCCACCACGTCCGGCACCTGCGAGCCCCCGGGCCCGTCGAAGTGCGCGGCCCCTTCGGCAAGGGCGGGGAAGTGCTTGCGGATCGCGTTCACGTCATAGGCCACGGAGCCCAGCATGCCGGAAGCGATCAGGCGGGTGCGAGATCGGCCTTGGATCTCGGGATCCGACCCTGGTCGACTGTCTTGGTCGACAGCTGAGACGACCGGTCATATAATTGGCAGATGCCACGTCCCAGCGTTCGTGAGGTGATCGTCGACACCGCGGTCACCGAATTCCACCGCTACGGCTTCGCCGCGTGTTCGGTCGACACCATCACCCGGGCGGCCGGCGTGCCCAAGGGGTCGTTCTACAACCACTTCAAGAGCAAGGAAGACCTCGGCGCCGAGGTCGTCGCGCGCTACGCCGAAAGCTCCGGCTGGCGCGAGGGCCATGGCGACCTCGGTCCGCTCGACACGTTGCGCGCGAGGTTCACCGTGATGCGCGACGTGCTGGTGGACAACGAGTTCACCCGCGGCTGCCTCATCGGCAACATGGGTTCCGAGCGCGCCGACCACAGTCCCGTGATCCGCAAGCAGGTCGGGGAGAGCCTCACGCACTGGTCGGACAGCATCACCGACTCCATCCGCCAGGCGCAGGCCGCAGGCGAGGTCAAGGGCGACAAGGACCCGGAGCTGCTCGGGCGGTTCGTGCTCGACGCGTGGGAGGGTGCGATCATCCGTACCAAGGTGGCCAAGAGCGTCGCCCCGCTGGACGACTTCTTCGACGTGGTGTTCGGCTCCCTGCTGTAGGAAGGTGCCCCCAGCGTGCTCGCCGACCTGGTGGACGAACTGCTCGCCCAGCCGCTCCCGTGGCCCATCGTCCAGGCCGGTGACCCGGTGCTGCGCACGGCCGCGGCGCCCTACGAAGGCCAGTTGGGTGACGCCGCGCTCGCCGGACTGATCGAGGGCATGAAGGAGACGATGCACGCGGCGCCCGGCGTCGGGCTGGCCGCGCCGCAGATCGGACTCCCGGTGCGGCTCGCCGTGGTCGAGGACTACGAGCGGCCGAACACGCCGCCCGAAGTGCTGGCAGTGCGGGGCATCGGTCCGTTGCCGTTCCGCGTGCTGGTGAACCCGCGGTACACGGCGCTGGGCTCGGAGCGGGTCGCGTTCTTCGAGGGCTGCCTGAGCGTGAACGGCTGGCAAGCCGTGGTCGCGCGGCCGTTGCGCGTCCGGCTTGAGGCGCAGGACGAGACGGGCGCGGCCGTCGACGAGGAGTTCGCGGGCTGGCCGGCGCGCATCGTCCAGCACGAGACCGACCACCTCGGCGGCGTGCTCTACCTCGACCGTGCGGAGCTGCGTTCGCTGTCGACGCACCAGTCCGTCGCGCAGCGGTGGGCGCAGCCGACGCCGGTCGACGCCGCCAAGGAACTGGGCTTCGACCTGCCCTGAAAAACGTGGGTGCTCGATTCGGGTGCGGCCCTTGACAGTGTCTAAGACGACCGGTCATATTCAAATCATGACAACTTACCGAGCTCTGGAAGTCACCGGCACCCGCCAGTTCGCGCTCAGTGAGCGGGAGCTCGTCGCTCCGTCGCACGGGCAGGTCCGGGTCAAAGTGGAGTACTGCGGCGTCTGCCACTCGGACGTGCTGGCGGTCGAGGGGATGCGCGCCGACCCGGACGTGCCGCGGGTGCCCGGCCACGAGATCGTCGGGGTGATCGACGCCGTCGGCGAGGGTGTGCGGGCGTGGCACGTGGGTGAGCGCGTGGGCATCGGTTATCTGGGCGGGCACTGTGGCGAATGCGAGTACTGCCGGCGCGGCGACTTCGTCAACTGCACCGACCAGCCGTGGACGGGCACGCACGTCGACGGCGGTTACGCCGAATACGCCTACGCCCGCACGACCGGCCTCGTCCGCGTCCCAAGTGGACTGTCCTCTTCGGATGCCGCGCCGCTGCTGTGCGCGGGGATCACCACATACAGCGCGCTGAGCAACCTCGGCGCGCGCCCCGGCTCGCTGGTCGCGGTGCAGGGCATCGGCGGGCTGGGCCACCTCGGCGTGCAGTACGCGAAGGCGCTGGGCTACCGCGTCGCAGCGATCGCGCGTGGCACGGACAAGGCCGAGCTTGCCACGAGTCTCGGTGCGGACGAGTACGTCGACAGCACCGCCGCCGACCCCGGCGCGCAGCTGCAGAAGCTGGGCGGCGCGGCGGCGATCGTCGCGACGGCCTCGAGCGGCGCGTCCATGTCGCCGCTGGTCGCGGGGCTCGCGCCGCGCGGGCGGCTGGTGGTCGTCGGCGCGGCGCCCGACCCGCTGTCGATCGGCACCACTGACCTGATCTTCGGCACGCGCACGGTCTCCGGCAGCCTCACCGGTTCGGCCGTCGAGAACGAGGACAGCCTCGCGTTCGCCGAGGCCCGCGGCGTGCGGCCGATGAACGAGATCGTTCCGTGGACCGACGCCCCGAAGGCGTACGAGCGCATGCTGTCCGGCCAGGCGCGTTTCCGCGTCGTCCTCGACCTGGCGGCCTGAGGTGGCGCTGCTCGACGACGTCCTCGACGCCCACGGCGGCCTCGACCGCTGGCGCCAGTTCACCTCGCTGACCGCGACGATCGTGACCGGCGGCGAGTTCTGGGCGATGAAAGGCCTTGTGCAGGACCCGAACCCGCGGCGGATGACGGTGTCGCTGGTGCGCGAGGAGGGCTCGTTGCACCCGTTCGGCGCGCCCGACCAGCGCACGCGCTTCGAGCCGGGGCTCATCGCGATCGAGAAGCTGGACGGCACTGTAGTTGCTTCGCGCGACAACCCGCGCGAGTCGTTCGCGGGGCACGGACTGACACGCCGTGGGACCCGCTGCACCGCGCGTACTTCAACGGGTACGCGTTGTGGACGTGCCTGACAACACCGTTCCTTATGGCGGGTGAGGGGTTTTCGGTCGTGGAGTCCGCGCCGGTGGTCGTGGACGGTGAGCGCTGCCACGTGCTGGAGGCGACGTTCCCGGCCTCGGTGGCGAGCCACTCGCGGGTGCAGCGCTTCTTCTTCGGGCCGGACGGGCTGCTGCGCCGGCACGACTACAACGTCGACGTGGCGGGCGGTTTTCCCGGCGTGCAGTACGTGTACGACCACGCCGTGTTCTCGGGTCTGAGCTTCCCGACGCGGCGGCGCGCGTACCGGGAGGAGACGGTGATGGTGTCGATCGATCTGAGCGAGATCTCGTTGAGCTGAGTTTTTGTCGGTGCCCGCTGCTAGCGTCCTCCCTTGTTCGGATTCGACTGGGAGGAATCGCATGGATTCGTTGCAGGACAAGGCAAAGGCGTTCAGAGAGCTGCACGCCCAGCCGATGGTGGTGCTGCCGAACGCCTGGGACGCCGGCAGCGCGGCCGTCATCCAGCACGCCGGCGCGCAGGCGATCGCCACCACGAGCGGCGGCGTCTCGTGGGCGCTCGGTCGCAGTGACGGCCAGGGTTTGACGCGCTCTGAGATGACGGCCGCGGTGCGGCAGATCGTCCGGGCCGTCTCGGTGCCGGTGACCGCCGACATCGAAGGCGGCTACGGCCCCGATCCCGCGGACGTCGCCGCGACCGTCGAGGAGGTCATCGGCGCCGGCGCGGTCGGCGTCAACCTGGAGGACTCCCGGGCGGGCACGCTCTCGCTGTTCTCTCCGGAGGTGCAGGCCGCACGTCTGGCGGCAGGCCGTGCGGCCGCCGCGTCGGCCGGCTTGCCGGAGCTGTGGATCAACGCCCGGACGGACGTGTACCTCTTCGGCGTCGGCGAGCCGGAGGCCCGCTTCGACGACGTGATGGCGCGCGCCCACGCATACGCCGAGGCCGGCGTGGACAGCATCTTCGTGCCGGGCTTGGTGGACCTGGCGGTGCTTCGAGAATTGACGGCCGCTTCCCCTCTCCCGGTCGCCACCATGGCCGGGCCGGGCGCGCCCTCCGTGTCGGACTTCGCGGCCGCCGGCGTCCGCCGCGTCACCGTCGGCACGGCGCTGGCCCAGGGCGCCTACGCCGTGGCCCTCCGCGCGGCTCAGGAAATGCTCGGCGCGGGCACCTACGGCGAACTGGGCTCCGCTATGGATTTCGGTGCTCTGAACGGCTTGTTCAAGTGAGGGCCTTCGGCTGCGTGGAGGTGACTGCCATGTAACCCTCGCTCTGTCCCCACCGGCCTCAGCGCGGCTGGGGGCGATACTGCACCGCGTGGATCTTGGGGGACCGGACCGCGCGGATCATGCGGGTTCGGATCGCGCCGGTCACGCGAGACTGGACCGTGCGGGTTCGGATTGCACGGACCATGCGGAGCTGAGCGGCGCGGGCGACGTGGGTTCGCACCGCGTGGGTTCCGCGGAGCTGGGACGTGTGGACTGCGAGGGCCTGAGCCGCGAGGTTTGCCGGGGGGCTGGACCGCGCAGACCGCGTCGGTTTGGATCGCGTGGGTTGCGCGGGGCTGGGTCGCGCGGATGGTGTGGGTTCGGTCCGGGTGGATCACGAGGTGCCGGATCGCGCGGGCGACGTGGGTTCGGATCGCGTGGGGTTGCGCGGGACCGGACCGCGCGGATCGTGCGGGTTCGGATCGCGCCGGTCACGCGAGACTGGACCGTGCGGGTCCGGATTGCATGGACCATGCGGAGCTGAGCGGCGCGGGCGAGGTGGGTTCGGACCGTGTGGGTGCCGCGGGGCTGGGTCGCGCGGATGGTGTGGGTTCGATCCGCATGGACCACGAGGTGCCGGACCGCGCGGGCGACGTGGGTTCGGATCGTGTGGGTTCCGCGGGGCTGGGTCGTGTGGACTGTGGGGGCTTGAGCCGCGGGGATTCCTGGAGGCTGGATCGCGCGGACTCGTGGGTTCGGACCGTGTGGGTGCCGCGGGACTGGGTCGTGTGGACTGTGAGGGCCTGAGCCGCGGGGATTCCTGGAGGCTGGATCGCTCGGACCCGTGGGATCGGACCGTGTGGGTTCCGCGGAGCTGGGTCGTGTGGATTGTGAGGGCCTGAGCCGCGGGGATTCCCGAGGGCTGGATCGCGCGGACCATGTGAGTTCAATCCGCGTAGATCACGAGGTACCGGATCGTGCGGGTTCGGATCGCGCCGGTCACGCGAGACTGGATCGTGCGGGTTCGGATCGCATCGACCATGCGGAGCTGAGCGGCGCGGTTCACCCGGTGCCGATTCAAGCGGTTGATGCGAGGCTGACCGGCGTGGAGTATCCGGACGCGAACCAGATCGATCCCGCGAGACTGAATCCCACGGATCCCCCTGGGGACCTGATCCCGGCGGATGACGGCTGTCGCCTCTGGACGACTGTCATCGGCGGGGGCGAGCCGCTCATCCTGTGCCACGGCGGCCCGGGCCTGTGGGACATGTTCGGCGACCTCGCTGCCGTGCTGGCCACGCGCTTGCGCGTGATCCGCTGGGACCAGCGCGGGTGCGGCCGCTCGGAACGCCGCGGCCCGTACTCGCTCGCGCAGACGATCGCCGATCTGGACGCCGTCCGTCGCTACTTCGGGCTGGCCCGTGCCACCGTTCTGGGCCATTCCTGGGGAGCGACGCTGGCACTGCGCTACGCCCTGGACCACCCGGCCCACGTCGCCAAGCTGGTTTATGTGTCCGGAACCGGCCTCGGTCGCGCCTGGCATCCGTCGTATGAACACAACCTCGCCGGCCGCCTCGGCCCGGACCTTTCACGGCTCAGGGACCTGAACTCCCGCGCCCGGACCCCGGCCGAGGACCGAGAATTGGCTGTCCTGCAATGGTCTGCCGACTTCCCCGATCCCTCGACCGCCCTCACCCACGCCGAGCGGATGGCCACGCCCTGGTTTCCGATCAACTACGAGTGCAACGCCGCCATCAACACCGAGGAAAAACACCACTTCCCGACCGAATCCGAGCTCATCGCGGCCTGCCGCGCCCTGCCCACTCCCACTCTCATCGTCGACGGTGACCAGGACATCCGCCCCCGCTGGGCCGTGGACTCCCTGCACGCCGCCCTCCCGACGGCGACGCGCGTGACGCTGCCGGGCGTCGGCCACGTCCCCTGGCTCGAATCTCCCGGCGCCGTCGCCACGGCCCTCCTGGATTTCCTCGCCCCGCAGGCATAGGCACTCCTAGGCCGGCAGATAGTTGATCGGATGATCACCCGTCGCCCACAGGTACTGCACCGCGTAGGCCCGCCACGGTTGCCAAGCAGCTGCGTGCCGGGTCAGCGCCGTAGGCGGCGTCGGCAGATCCAGCGCCGCAGCGGCCAGTTTCACCCCCAAGTCCGTGGGCACGAACGCATCCGGATCGCCCAGCGCCCGCATCGCGATGGTCTCCACCGTCCACGGCCCGAATCCCGGTAGCGCCGACAGCTCGGCCCGGGCGCGATCCCAGTCCCCGCCCGGCGAAAGGTCGAGGTCGCCCGCGGCGAGGGCGGCGATGAGGCCCAACAGTGTCCGACGGCGAGACTGCGGCATCGCCAGCGACGAAGGATCCAGATCCGCAAGATCGGCCGGAGTGGGAAAGAGAAAACCCAGGCCGCCCTCACGGTCGTCGACGGGTGTGCCGTGGGCCGTGACCAAGCGGGCGGCGTGGGTGCGGGCGGCGGCGGTGGACACCTGCTGCCCCAGCACCGCCCGGATCGCGAACTCCTCCGGATCCGTCGTACGCGGCACCCGGCGCCCGGGGTTCTTCGCGACCAACGGGGCCAGCGCCGGATCCGAAGAGAGCTGGGCGTCGACCGCGATGGGATCCGCGTCGAGGTCCAGGAGGCGCCGGCAGCGGCTGATGGCGGCCGACAGGTCGCGCAGGTCGGTGAGGCTGAGGCGGCACGCGATGTGGTCGGGTGTCGGCGCCAGCGAGACGATGCCGTGGCCGTGCGGCAGGCGCAGGGTGCGCCGGTACGCGCCGTCGCGCCATTCCTCGACGCCCGGCACGGCGGTGGCCGCCAGGTGGCCGAAGAGGTTGTCCGGGCACAGCGGCGCGCGGAACGGCAGGCGCAACGACAGCGCCCCCGGTGACGACGGCGCGCCGGACGCCCCCGACCGCAGCTCGCTCGGCGTCAGGGCGAACACCTGGCGCACGGTGTCGTTGAACGTCCGGATGCTCGAGAACCCCGCGGCGTGCGCGATGTCGCCCATCGACATCTCGGTGGTTTCCACCAGCAGCCGCGCGGTTTCGGCGCGCTGAGCTCGCGCGAGAGCCAGCGGGCCGGCGCCCAGCTCGGCGTAAACCTGCCGCTCGACCTGCCGCACGCTGTACCCGAGCCGCGCCGCGAGCCCGCCCACGCCCTCGCGGTCGACCACCCCGTCGGCGATCAGCCGCATGGCGCGCGCGACCACGTCGGCGCGCTCGTTCCACAGCGGTGAACCCGGCGTGACGTCGGGCCGGCAGCGCTTGCACGCGCGGAACCCGGCCGCCTGCGCCGCCGCCGCGCTGCCGTAGAAGCGCATGTTCTCGACCTTCGGCGGCACGACCGGGCAGCTCGGGCGGCAGTAGATACCGGTGGTGACGACGGCGGTGAAGAACCACCCGTCGAACCGGGCGTCCTTCGACTGCACCGCGCGCACGCAGCGTTCGATGTCCTCGTACACGCCCGCCAGTCTGCCCGGCGGCACCGACAAAACCTGGCGGTAATGCGACACCACCCCACCGAGCGTCACGCTCGGCGAAGGCGACGGGTCACTTTTTCCCAATCACCGAAACACCATACCGGCTGGTCGGTGACGATCACCACTTCGGCGGTGTGCGCCGAACAGTGATCGCTATAGTTTTCGCGCTGGCGGGAATTCTGGGGAAGTTCGCCATACGCGTCTGGGGACGTTCCCGCCTGTTCGGATCCGGCCTGTTGGTCGGGTTTCTCAATCGAAAGGCGATTGAATGAAGAAGCACATTTCGCTGGTCCTCGGCGTACTCGTGGGCGCCGGCTCGATGCTCGCACTGGCCCCGCCCGCCGGTGCGGCCGGAACCTGCGCCTCCGGGCACTTCTGCCTGTTCGAGGACGACGACTACAAGGGCCAGCACATCGAGTTCGCCTACCGTGCGGGCGCGATCAACCTGTCCAAGACCAAGTGGGCGGGCGGCAACGGATTCGTCACCAACGGAGCCAGTTCGATGAAGAACAACACGAGCCACGTCGTGAAGCTCTACGACTCGAGCAACTGCAAGGGCGACCAGGGCTACGAGGCGAAGAAGAACTCGGTGGACACCGACTTCTCGAACAACGGCTTCGACAACAAGGCCAGCTGCGTGTTGTTCGTCTGATCTGACAGAACCAAAAATAGTGCCACCGGATAACAATTCCGGTGGCACTATTTGTCGTCTCCGATGGTCACTCAGCGCTACCCCTGACAACCTTCCCCAGACTTCAGCTCGAATTCACCGCCGTGATCGTTCACGGCGCGCCGACGGCCGGATAACGTGCCCAGAGCGGGACGAACCACGCACGAACCGTCCCGTCTTGATACGTTTCAACACCCGCTGCACCGGCGAGGAAGCGACTGGGGAAGCCGCCGACGGTGAGCACAACTCTCGTGCCGCACGCGTGCGGCCGTCCGCCCTCCCGCGGGCACGAGCGCCGCCGGGACCGCACTGGATCGGAGCGACGTGGAAAACCCGACGCGACGCAAGTTCCTCACCGTCACCGGAGCCGCCGCCGCGCTGGCGCTCGCCGGCACGCTGCCCGGCATCACCGCCTCCGGCGCCACCACCGTGGACACCGACCGCGTGCCCGGCTACCCGTTCACGCTCGGCATCGCCTCCGGCGACCCGCTGCCGGACGCGGTCGTGATCTGGACGCGCCTGGCTCCGAAGCCGCTCGAACCGTTCGGCGGCATGAACGACCGCCCGGTGTCGGTGCGCTGGGAGGTCGCCGAGGACGAGCGGTTCCGCCGCGTCGTACGCGCCGGCAACGCGCTCGCCCGGCGCGAGGAGTCGCACAGCGTGCACGTGGACGTGCGCGGGCTGCGGCCGTGGCGGCACTACTTCTACCGCTTCCACGTCGGCGGGCACACCAGCCCGGTCGGCCGCACTCGCACTTCCCCGACCGCGCATCAGTCGGTGCCCGCCGTCTCGCTGGCGTACGCGAGCTGCCAGGCCTGGTACGAGGGCTTCTACACCGCCTACCGCGACATGGCGGCGAAGGACCACGACGTCGTGTTCCACCTCGGCGATTACATCTACGAGTACGGCGTCGGCGCCGACGGCGGGCTGCGCAAGCAGGACATGGCCGTGGACTTCCAGCGCGAGACCACGACGCTCGACGACTACCGCGGCCGCTACGCCCTCTACAAAACCGACCCCGACCTGCAGGCCGCGCACGCCGCCGCGCCGTGGATCGTCACGATCGACGACCACGAGGTCGAGAACAACTGGGCCGGTGACATCTCCGAGAACAACGACCCCGTCGCGCAGTTCCTCGTGCGGCGCGCGAACGCGTTCCGCGCGTGGTGGGAGCACCAGCCCGTGCGCACGACGCAGCTGCCCAACGGCCCGGACATCCAGATGTACCGCCGGTTCCAATACGGCGACCTGATCCGCTTCAACGTGCTCGACACCCGCCAGTACCGCGACGACCAGGCCGCGGGCGACGGCACCAAAGCCCCGAACCCTGACTCGCTCGACCCGAACCGCACGATCACCGGTGCGGCGCAGGAGAAGTGGCTACTCGACGGCATGGCCCAGCACTCCGCGCGCTGGGAGGTGCTCGCGCACCAGACCGCGATCGCGCAGCTCGACACCGCCGCGGGCCCGCCCGTGCTCGTGCCGATGGACACGTGGGACGGCTACGTCGCCTCCCGCAAACGCATCCTCGGCGGCGCGCAGGACCGCAAGGTGCGCAACCTGGTGAGCATCGCCGGCGACCTGCACCGCAGCGTCGCTTCGGAGCTGCGACCGGACTACGCGGACCCGGGCTCGCCGGTGGTGGCGACGGAGTTCGTCGGCACGTCGATCACCTCGGGCCAGGACGGCATGGACCTCGACGCCGGCGGGAGGGTGATCCTCGACGAGAACCCTCACGTCAAGTTCGGCAACTTTCAGCGCGGCTACGTGCGCTGCGAGGTCACCCCGCGCGAGTGGACCGCCGACTACCGCGTGGTCGACAAGGTCTCCATCCGCGACGGCAAGGTCACCACGCGCGCCAAGCTCACCGTCGAAGACCGCGTCCCCGCCATCCACGTCCACTGACAGGAGTTCCCCCATGCAGCGACGTCACCTCGCGGTGGCCGCCGGCGCTGTCGTGTTCGGCGTGGCACTGGCGACCGCCGCCCAGAGCAGCCCGGCCACGTCCGCTCTGGCGCTGTCCGCCACCCCTGGGCAGATCCAAGTCGTCGGCCTGCCTTGCCTGCCGAGCGCCCTCACCGTCGGCATGACGAACAACGGAAGCGGCCCGATGTACGCGGACATGGAGCTTTCCGCACCTCGGCCTCTGGCTCTCGACCGGCGGGTCTTCTCGTCTTGGCTGCCGGTCGGCCAGCCGGTTTCGGTTCGGGTCGGCGTGACCGTGCCGCGTTCCGCCCGCCCCGGCCACTACACGCTGGGCTTGTCTTCCGACCGCGCTCGCTTGTCCGTCCCGGTCGACGTCCTTCCCTTACCTCCCAAGGGCCCCGGCGACAACCTCCTCCTCGGTGAACAAGCCACCCCGTCGTCAACCAACGGCAGCTTCTCTCCGTGCGGCGCCGTTGACGGAGACGCGGACGGCGACCACTGGTCCACCACCACGGGCTGGAACGACGGCACGAAGTCGGCCTTCCCGGACAACTACGCCGTGACCCTGCCCGCTCCTTCCGCGGTCGGCCGCGTCGTCACCGACACCCTGGACTCCACGAAATACCCGGCCGCGAAGTACGGCCTCCGCGACTTCGACGTCCAGGCCCACGTGGCCGGCGCCTGGGTGACGGTGGCCTCGGTGCGGGGCAACACTTCGGGGTCGGTGACGTCCACGTTCCCGGCGGTGCAGGCTGATGGGGTGCAGATCGTGGTGTTGGATTCGAATGATCATGCGTATTCGCGGATCGTGGAACTGGAGGCTTACTCCAGCTGACTGCTCCCACAGCTCTCCGGCTTGTCTGGACGGCGCACACCGTCGCGAGGCCTGTCGCACGGCGCCGAGACATTGATCTCGCTCGGCCCGGACTCGGCGAGACAGACGCGGGGCCCGATCTTGCGAACTCGACGGGACTTCTCGGCGAGCCCGAGAAGCTCTGCCGGATAAGCAAGGGCGATGATGCTGTGTCGGCGATTACAGCGCCCGGATCCGGCTCAACCGTGCGGCGGACACCGTCGCGAGGGCCATCACCGCCGCGCCGGTGATCAAGGTCGCGCGGAGACTCACCGCGCCGAGCAGCCCGCCGGCGAGGGCGCCCAGGGGTTGCGTGCCGTAGACGAGGAAACGCCACGTCGCGGTGGCGCGCGAGAGCAGTTCGGGTGCGATGAGGGTTTGACGGAGTGGCTGCTGATTCGCGCCGTAGAGCGAGGGCCCCGCGCCACGCAGCGCCTGGCCGGCAACGGTCCCGCCCGCGGCGCTGACCAGACCGGCGGCACTGGCGAGCGCAAATCCGGCCACGGACGACTGCACCCACATCGGCCGAACCACTTCGCGGTCTTGCGCTGTGTGCGGCTATTGCCGCTAAACCGCAACGGCCGAACGGGGGAATCTTACAATGTGCAGTCCCGTCCGCGACTCGCCAGACAAACCCCCGCCCTCCCAAGGGGGGCGTCCCCATCCCAGTCTATCGTTGCCAGACCTCAAAAATCGGTCGGCGTGGAATCTGTGGACAACTACGGCCACGGCGAGCGGCCTGTGGACAAGTGAGGGGGTGCCCTTGACGTGAGGTCTCGAAATCCCCCCGGGGCGGCTACGTCGCACAGGCTCGAACGACTCCCGCGCCGGAAACGCGCGACTGAGGGCTGAGCCTGCGACGGCTGTGAGATGGTGCTCAGCATCAGCGCCCGATTGGTGGGAAACACATCAGTGCGGCACCAGCCTCTGCGTGAATGATTGCGCGGCAACGGTTTCGAAGAGATTCGCGACCCGGCGAGGAACACGACAACCAGGAAGCTGCACCAAGGTCAGGACCCCGAATGCCGCCGCGACGGGAACCGAGGCGACGAGCACCAGTTGTGTGATGTCGGCCGTCACGAGGAGGTGCCGGTACGGCAGGCGGTCCACCCAGACGCCGGCGGGGAGACCGAACAGGAAATGCGGCAGGAGGGCCGCGGCGCCGAGGGGTCCCATGTAGACGGACGAGGCATGCGGCGTCAGCACGGCCGCCAGTGGCAGCGCGACGGTGGTGACACTCGAGCCCAGCAGCGACACCGAATTTCCCAGGAAGAGCCGGCGGAAGTCGGCATGTCGTTGAAGGATGCGCCACGCCACGCGGGCGAGGTTACGCCGAATCGCGGTGGAGCCGTGTCACGCGGTCGAAGTCAGGCCGAAACCCGTTCCCGTTCCCTCTCACGCCGAGCATCCACAACCCGCAACCCCGACAACAACCCCGTCAGACCCCGATGCCCGCGGGTGAAGATCGCGAACAGGCCGCTCACCACGATCCACACGCCAGTGAACGTCGACGGTTGCGCGCTGGCCGTGGCGGCCCCCAGCGCGACGAAATAACCGCCCGACCCGAAGACGAACCGCACCACCATCTGCAGCACCGAGGGCTTCTCGTCAGCAGAGTTCACCACCGTCAGGAGCACCGCGCGCTGCCCGGGCGTCGCGCCGTTCCCCGCCAGTGGCACCACCAACAGCAGGACCAACGCGGGCAACCACTCGCCGAGCACCGCGTTGACAACGGGATTGCCAGGACCGCGAAGGCTGTCCGGGTCGCGCAGCAGCTGGACGGCGACGACGACGCCGTTCAGCGCCACGCCCAGCAGCGTCACCGCGATGAGGTCCAGCAGCATGCCGAACAGGCGACGCCCGCTGCGGACGGGGCGCGGGGCCTTCGCGTCGAGGCGTTCGTGGGGGCGGCCGAGCACCGGGGCGGCCAGGGCGCCGACCGTGGCGCCGATGGTGTTGGAGAGGAGGTCGCCCGTGTCGAAGAGGCGGTAGGGGCACTCGACGAGGGACCAGACGCCCGTAAGCTGCGTGGTCTCGATGAAGAGCGACACGAGGAACCCGGTGGCGATCGCGAAGGCCGGGCCCTTTCGGTACAGGCGGCGCATGAACACGCCCCACGGCACGAACAGCGCGATGTTGAACAGGACCTGCCGCAGCGCCGGGTTGCTGAGCATTCCGGTGTGGAACTGCTTCATGTCCGAAAGGAACTGCAGCGGGTTCACGACGGGGTGGCGCAGCGACTCGTGGCTCGCGCAGAAGGCGGCGTCGACGACGGGCGTCGGTATGAGTGTGTACGTGATCAGCGCGCAGCAATAGACGAGGAACCCCAGCGCCGCGATCGCGCGCCCCGGGCCGAACTCGCCGCGGCGGCGGTAGCTGAGCACGGCGTAGGGCACCACCAGCACGAACGCCAGCCCGAACCCGGCGAACAGGGCCAGCAACGTCGGCCCGCTCCACTCTGTCACTGACCCCTCCACCTCCGTAGGCGCGCCCGAGGGTAGCGATCTTCGCCGGGACCCACCGGTCGAGGGACACTGGCAGCGGTGCGTAATCTGCACGCGGAGGGTACGGAGAGAGGAGCCGTTCGTGGACGACGACATCGAGGACAACGCCGACACCGGCGTGCTCGACCCCGAAGACACCCTCGAGGACGGCGATCCGTACGACGAGGGCTACTCGCCGCCCGAGAAGCCGCTGGCCGTGCGCGAGTGGGGCATGACCGCCGCGGAGGAGCTCGCCGGCGAAAGCTGGGAGGGCCGCCTCGCGCGGGAGCTGCCGGACCTGGCGTACGACGACGGCGACGACCTCGGCGACACCACCGACACCGACGGCGAGCTCCTCGACGACGAAGTCGGCGACGCGCGCGCGGGCCGCCTCGTCGCCCAAGACGCGGGCTTCGGCCCGGACACCGACGAAGAGCTCTACGCCTCCGACGCCGGCATCGACGGCGGCGCCGCGTCCGCCGAAGAGGCCGCGGTCCACATCGTCACGCCGCGCGACTGATCCGGGTGGCGGCTGGACCGGTCACGACGGGCTCAGATCGCTGATTGGTCTCGGCAGGTGGCCGGGGTGGCTTCGCGGCTGGTCTTGGCTGTTGCGAGCGGTCCCTCTGTGACGGACTCGGGTTGTTGGCTGGGTTAGGCGGGTGTCGGGAGGTTTCGCGGGCTGGTGTTGGCAGCCGCGAGCGGTTCCTTCGTGACGGGCTCGGGTTGCTGACTGGTCTCGGCAGGTGGTCGGGTGCCGCGGCTGGTCTTGGCTGTCGCGATCGGTCCGTTTGAGACGGACTCGGGTTGCTGGCCGGGTTAGGCGGTGTCGGGAGGTTTCGCGGGCTGGTCTTGGCTGTCACGAACGGTCCCTTCGCGATGCGCTCGGGTTGCTGACTGGTCTCGGCAGGTGGTCGGGTGCCGCAGCTGGTCTTGGCTGTCACGAACGGGCCCTTCGCGGTGCGCTCGGGTTGCTGGCCGGGGCTAGGCGGGCGTCGGGGTCGCTTCGCGGGCCGGTCTTGGCAGCCGCGAGGGGTCCCTTGGCGACGGGCAGGGTGGCTGGCCGGTCTCGGCAGGTGGTCGGGGGCGATTTCGCGGGCTGGTCTTGGCCGTCGCGAGCAGACCCTTCGCGACGGGCTCGGGTCGGTGAGCGGAGTCCGAGCGGGCGTTGCGCAGGGACGTGACTTTGTGTAGTCGACGGCGTCGTGAAGGGACCGCTCGACCGGGCCGCCGAGACGGCAGCGGCGGGTGTTGTTCGCACACGGGTCGGCCGACTGATCTTCGCGAAGTGTCCGAAAGTCTCCACCGCGTTGCCCTTCACAGCGGGCCGGCCCAGATTGAGGTCGGGAGCAGGTAGGGGTGCAGCAGAGCGGTGAGCTCGGGGTCTCCGCGGTGGTGCAGGGCGTCTTCGGCCAGGCGGCGGGTGACGCCGGCCAGGAAGTCGGCGAGTTGGACGCGCGGGTCGGCGCGGGAGTCGACGAAGTGGATGTCGCGGGTGGGGCCGAGGAGGGTGGCGAGGCGCGCGGGGGTGAGTGAGGGCTGTTCGTCGTGGATGACGGTGGTGGGGTGCCAGTGGGTGACCGTGTCGACGAGGGCCGGCATCAGCGGGTCGAGTGGTGGTACCAGCGAGGGGTCTGCGCGCAGCTGCTCGCGTAGCGCGGTCAGGTGCTCGCGCGCCGGTGCTGGGTCGAATCGCGGGTGGACTGACTCGCGCTGCTGCGGCGGCCGGATCTGGGGGTGCGTGGGGTGGTTTGAGTCGCGCTGCTGCTGCGGGTCGATCGGCGGGTGGTTTGACTCGCGTTGCCGCTGGGGCTGGATGTGCGGGTGCTTGGGGTGGCTTGACTCGCGCTGCTCCCGCGACTCGACCCGCAGGTGCTCGGGGTGGCTTGACCCCCGCTGCGGCGCCTCGATCGACGGGTGGCTCGACCCCCGCTGCTCCCACCGCCCGATCCGCAAGTCCTCGAGATCGTGTGACCAACACTGCTTCGCCGGCGAAGAGGCAGCTGGCAGGTGAGCGCTGCACTGCGGCACCCGGGCAAGCGAACTCAACACGTCATGCTGGGCGAAGAACTCCGAAGGCGCCAGCCCGGGGCCGCGCCGCTGTGAGGTTCGCAGCAGGGCGGTGAACGACTGCAGGAACTCACTCCACCGCGGCCCGAAAAGCCGCGGGCCGTCGTGGTGCAGCGCCAGCGCCCGGGAGTCCGGCCGGCGCGCGAGGCAGCCGGGGTAAGGCACCCGGTCGACGAGGAGGTCCACCACCTTCCCGGTGACGAACAACGCCTTGTCCACCAGCACGACCCCGGCCCGCCCCGCAAGTGGCCCGGACGGTCCGAGCAGCCACACCAGCGCCGCCCGGTTCTTGGCCCGCAGCAGGTGGTTCGCCTTGTACTCCAGCGCCGGTGACCCGATTCGTTCGCGAAGCTCCCCGACGCAGTCCGCGGCGGCCTCAACGCCCACCTGCACGCCGGCGTGCGCGAAGACGTCCGTGTTCGCCCCGATGAGGTTCACACCCTCGGAACCGGACTCGTCGCACGCAATCGTCCCGGACACCACGAAGATCCTGCCAGGCCCGAGTCGCCGGCGCACCGGGTTTTCGGGGCTCTACAATGGACTCAGCCGAGCGTGAACGGGTCTCGCGTCCCTCCGGTCAGCTCCACCCAGACCGCCTTCTCCTCCAGGTACTCGTCCACCGCGTGAACCCCGTTCTCCCGCCCCAGCCCGGAGTTCTTGAAGCCCCCGAACGGAACCGACGGAGCCACCACCCGGTAGGCGTTGACCCACACCGTCCCGGCCCGGATCCGCCCCGCGACCCGATGCGCCCGGTGCACGTCCTTGGTCCACACCGCCCCCGCCAACCCGTACGGCGTGTCGTTGGCCAGCTTCACCGCCTCGTCCTCATCGGTGAACGTCAATGCCGCCAAAACGGGCCCGAACACCTCTTCCCGGTAAACCGTCGACTCGGGTGTGACCCCGATCAGCACCGTCGGCTGCACGAACAACCCGCCCAAGCCGGGATCCGCGACACCCCCGTACGCGACCGTCGCCCCCTCGGCTCGCGCGGTTTCCAAGTACGACAAAACCTTCTCGTACTGCGGCTCATTGGCCACCGGTCCCATCTCGGTCTCCGCCGCCGTCGGATCGCCCAGCCGAATCGCGGCGGCGCGCCGGGCCACCAACCGCACCAGCTCGTCGTGGACATCCGCGTGCACGATCAACCGCGAGCCTGCCATGCACGTCTGCCCGGTGGCCGCGAAAACGCCCGCCACGATCCCGTTCGCAGCCGCCTCCAGGTCCGCGTCGGCGAACACGACCTGAGGCGATTTCCCGCCCAGCTCCAAGGTCACCTTCACCAGGTTCTCGGCCGCCGCCCGGGCAACCGCCCGGCCCGTCGCCGTCGATCCCGTGAACGCGACCTTGTCCACGCCGGGGTGGCCGGCCAGGGAGGCACCCGTCTCGCGCGAAAGACCCGTGACGACATTCACCACCCCGGGTGGAAAACCGGCCTCCGTGACCAAGGCAGCGAACCCCAGTGTCGACACCGGCGCGTGCTCCGAAGGCTTCACCACGACGGTGCAGCCAGCGGCCAGTGCCGGCGCCAGCTTCCACGTCAGCAACAACAACGGCGAGTTCCACGGGGTGATCGCCGCGACCACCCCCACCGGCTCACGCTTCGTGTACACGAGGTAGTTCGGGTTGGGCGACGGGATCTGCCGCCCCTCGATCTTGTCCGCCAGGCCCGCGAAGTAGTGGTACCAGCCGCCCAGGGCGGTGAGCTGGCCGAGCATCTCGCGCAGGAGCTTGCCGGAGTCGTTGACCTCGAGGCGGGCCAGCCGTTCGGCGTTCTCGCCGATCAGGTCACCCAGCCGGCGCAGCAGCGCGGCCCGGGTGAAGCCCGTCGCGGAGCCCCACTCGCCGTCGAGGGCGGCGCGGGCCGCGCGCACGGCGGCGTCGACGTCCTCGGGTCCGCCGTCGGGGAGCACGGCCCAGGGTCCGCCGGTGTAGGGGTTGCGGGATTCGAACGTCTTGCCGCTGATCGCGTCGGCGGCGTGACCGCCGATGAGCATCTTGAAGTGTTCGGGCATGACCCACCTCTCCTCGGTCTCGCTTCGGACGTTACGTCCGCACCCGAGGAGGCACCAGACCCGCGGATTCAGCGGATCGGCGAAAGTGTCCACAAAGGACGCAATGGGCGCTGCGGACCAGGGCCGTCGGGCGCCGGAGGCGGTGATCCCAGTGCACAGCCGCCGGCGTGTGCCGACCTGGTGAGAGGAGCAGGCTGGGAAGATCACTTCGAACGTAACCCACGCCCCGGCGGGCCTGCCAGTACTGTTCCCCGATCGAGGCGGTGTGAACAATGCACGTGTGCTGTCCGATGCGAGCGGCAGGGAACCGAAGATGAGCCAGAACACCGACGCCCCCCTCGGTGCGCCGTGGGCGCACCAGCAGCAAGAGGCACTCCCGCAGGTCCCGGCGCCGCCGCAGAACCCCCAGGAGCCACCGAAGCGCAAGCGGCCCCTGCGTGCCGTGCTGATCTCACTCGGACTGGTGGTGCTGCTGGCGCTCGTCGGCGTCGCCGTCGGGCACTACGCGTGGGGGCCGAAGACGCCGCCTGCGCCGCCGGTGGCGCAGGTGCGGGCGCAGCCGGCGTTCGACGTCGCGTCGGTGGTCGCGAAGGTCAGCCCCGCCGTGGTGGACATCGATGTGGAGCTGGGGCTCGAGGGCGGCGGCGCGGCGGGCACGGGCATCGTGCTGAGCGACGACGGCCTGGTGCTCACCAACAACCACGTGGTCGAGGGCGCCACCTCGATGCACGTGACCGACGTCGGCAACGGCCGCGGCTACGACGCCACCGTGCTGGGTTACGACCGCAGCCACGACGTCGCCCTGCTCAAGCTGAAAGACGCGTCCGGCCTGGTCACGGCGTCGCTGGGCGAGTCTGGCGCGGTGAAGATCGGCGACGGGGTGGTGGCGATCGGCAACGCGGGCGGCCTGGGTGGGCCGCCGAGTGCGTCGCCGGGGAAGGTCACGGCGCTCGGGCGGCAGGTCACGGCGGCGGACGAGATCACCGGCGCCACTGAGACGCTCACCGGCCTGCTGCAGGTCGACGCCGACATCCAGTCGGGCGACTCCGGCGGGCCGTTGGCCGACGAGCAGGGCCGTGTGATCGGCGTCGACACGGCCGCGAACGCCGGCTACGTGTTCGACGAGGGCCTGCGTCCGCACGAGGGCTTCGCGATCCCCATCGCCACGGCCACCGACATCGCGCACCACATCCTGGCGGGTCAGTCGTCGGAGACCATCCACATCGGACCCAGCGCGTTCGTCGGCCTCACCGTGGTCGACGGCGGCAACGGCACCGGCGCGCTCATCAAGTCCGTGGTCGCGGGCGGGCCGGCGGCCAAGCTGGGCCTGAAGGCGAACCTGCTCGTGGTGGGCATCGACGACAAACCGGTCACCTCGGCGACGGCGCTGATCGCGCTCATGGACACCCACCACCCGGGCGACAAACTGCGCGTCACGGTCGCCGGTCAAGGCGGCAAAACGGCCACGGTGACACTCGTCCCGGTGAGTGGTCCGACCGGCTGAGTGCGGCGGCCGGGCCCGGCCGGACGTGCGGGACGTCTTCGTCACCGAGCGTGGTGGTGAGGTCGGCGAGAGCGCTCAAACCGGGTCCGAGGGGGACGAACGGGCACCGTCCGTGGCCGAAGGTGTCGGTTGCCCCCGGTGATGGCAATCGTCCGTTCAGGGGAAGGGTTGACTGTCGCGGGGTGCGAAGCGGCCACTGTGGGTGGTGGTCGCCGATCGCGCACCTCGTGCGGACGGCCTCGGGTGCTGTCCTACAGTTCTGCGCAGCAGGGCAAGGGTGATCTTGCCGGTTCGGGGAGGGTGGTCCGGAATGGCCGGGTTGAGGACTCGTCACCGCCAGCAGGTGGCCGACGAGGCGCTCGTCCGCTCGTTGTTCGAGGAGCACGGAAAGGCGATGCTCGCCTACGCCACGAGACTCCTCAACGACCGCGCGGCCGCCGAGGACGTGGTGCAGGAGGCCCTGGTGCGCGCCTGGCGCAACCCGGACAGCCTCGTCAACGGCAAGGGTTCCGTGCGAGGCTGGCTGCTGACCGTCGTCCGCAACCTGGTGATCGACAAGGTCCGCGCGCGTGACGCGCGCCCGGCGGAGGTCGCGGAGTCGCCCACGACCGTGCCGGTGGAGCACGACCACGCCGACCACGTCGTGGACTCGATGGTGGTCCTGTCGGCGCTCGAGGGCCTCTCGCCCGAGCACCGCGAAGTCTTGGAACAGATGTACCTGCACGGCCGTACGGTGACCGAGGCCGCCGAGCAGCTGGGAATCCCGGCGGGCACGGTGAAATCCCGCTCGTACTACGGTTTACGGGCATTGCGGGAGAAGTTCGCGGATCAGCGGGTGGGGGCGGCGTAGATGAGTGGGTTCAGCGACTTCCCCGACCACGCGGACCTCGCCGGCTACGTCGCCGGTGACGTCTCCGCGCAGGAGAAGCAGACGATCGAGACGCACCTCGCCGGCTGCGCGGACTGCCGCGCGGAGGTCGAGTCGCTGCGCGAGATGCAGGAGTTCCTGGGCGAAGTGCCGCCCGAAGCGCTGCTCGACGGCCCGCCCGAGGGCGGCGACCTGCTGCTGCAGCGCACGCTGCGCCAGGTGCGTTCGGAAGCGCGCAGCTCGGCCGGGCGCGGCCGGTTCCTTGCCGCGACGGCCGCGGTCGTGGTCGCCGCCGCCGCGATGGGCATCGGTGTCGTGGTGGGGAAGGCGGGTTCGCCCGCGGGCCCGGCCGTCGCCGTTCCACCGCCACCCGCGCCGGTGCCGACGACCGCGTCGAGCACCGTGCCCGGCACCAAGTTCCTCAGCAGCACCTCGGGCGAAACGCGGCTCACCGCGAGCATCGTCCCGGCCGCCGGCTGGGTTCGCGTCGAGGCGGCCGTGACGGGCATTCCGGCGGGCGAGAAGTGCCGCCTGATCGTGGTCAGCAAGAACGGCGACCGCGAAATCGCCGGTGGCTGGCTCGTGTCCCAGAAGGCTGTCCACGACGGTGCGGACCTCAACGGTTCCGCCCTCGTCGACCCCTCTCAGGTCGCTTCGATCGTGGTCGAGAATACCGAGGGCCACCAGTTCGTGGAAGCGAACGTCTGACCTTCGGGCGCTTCCTGCCCCGGCAGGTGGTGTGTTCGGGCAAACCGGGAGTGGGGGTCCACTTCGGACGGTCCCGTGGCGGGCGGCGCAGGCAGGTGCGCCCACCCGCCGACGGGAACCGGCGCTAGTTCCGGTACCTGAACAGGATCCGGCCCCGGCTCAGGTCGTACGGGCTCAGCTCCACCAGGACCCGGTCGTAGGGCACGATCTTGATGAAGTTCTTCCTGATCTTGCCGCTGATGTGGGCGAGTACGTGGTGCCCGTTCGACAGCTCGACCTTGAACCGGGCGTCGCGCAGGCACTCCACCACGGTTCCCTCGACTTCGATCCCGTCCTTACCGGCCATGGCGCACCAGCTCCAGGGTGCTGTTGGCCCGCCGGGCGCCGAGGCCCTCGAACAACGCCGTCGCCGCTTCGTTGGCCTCGTTCACCTCGGCCGACGCCCTTTCGATCCCCGCCTCGTGCAGGACGCCGAGCGAGTGGACCAGCAGCGCGCGGGCGATGCCGCGACGCTGTCGGGAGGCGCGGACGGCGACCAGCCCGATGCGGGGCAGCCGCGTCACCTGGACCACGCGGACCAGCCCCACGTACTCGCCTTCTTCGGCCGCAGCGGCGTACTTCGCCGGGTCGATGATGGTGTCGCCGGGCCGGACCAGCACCTCGGCCGGCATTTCCTGCCAGCCGACGCGCGCTTCGACCTCGGCTCGGACGGCGCGGTCCACCTCGCGTAGCAGGCCGTCTTCGGCGGTCCCGGCGGGCACGAGGGTGACGCCCGGTGGGGGGAGCGCCGGCCCGGTGACGCGCGGATCGGTGGGCACGACGTACTCCCACTCGCGCCGCCGGATCGTCAGGCCGGCCTGGCGCCAGGCGGCCAGCAGTTCGTGGTCGGTTTCGTCGACCACCGTGTGGAGCGGTTCCGGCAGGGTCTCGAGCATCGTGCGGACGAGCTGGTCGAAAACCGAGCGGTGCCAGGCGTCGACGCTGAGGAAGACCCGCCCGTCGGGGCGCGTGGTGGCCTCGGCGCGGCCGGTCACCCGGTCGTCGTCCAGCGCGTGCCACAGCTTCGGCGCGACGTGGGTGATCTCCACCGCGGGTTCGCCCGCGGTGAAGCGCAGAGTGTTCATAGTGGTCACCTTTCGGGAGTGCCTGATCAAGGCGCTCCCGGCAACCCCTACGTCAGTCGCCCGACCGTGACGACGAGGGGAGCACCCACATCGAAACAGCGTTCATGGGTCTCACCTCCCGGTGTCGAGTCACGGTCCCCGGAACGATAGCGGTGGGGCGTCGCCGTGCCCACCGATTTTTCCGCCGCTCAGTCGAAGCGGGTGGTGAGCCAGGTGCGGGCGTGCTGCCAGGGGTCGTCGGCGGGATCGATCACGCGGAAGTGGTCCACGCCGGGGAGTTCGGTGAAGGTGACGTCGTCGCCCGCGGCACGGGCGGCTTCGGCGTAGACGCGGCTGTGGTCGATGGGGACGCGGACGTCGGTGTCGCCGTGGAGGATCAGCTGGGGCACCCCGATCGGCAGGCACCTGAGGGGCGAGGCGGCCGGGTCGGGGGACGGCAGGAACAGGCTGGCGGCGCCCTCGCCGAGGCCTTCGGCGGCGCTGCGCGGGACGTCGGTGACGGGGGCGAGGCCGATGACGGCGGACGGTTTCACGGACGCAGCGGCGAGGAGGGCGAGGTGGCCGCCGGCGGAGTGGCCGACCGCGATCGTCGGCAGGTCTTCGGCAACGGGCACCGCGGCCATGGCGGCGAGGACGTCGCGGAGGGTCTGGGGCCAGCCGCCGGTGTCGCCGTCGATGCGGCGGTACTCGAGGTTCGCGACGAGCCAGCCGGCGGCGACGAGGTCGGCGGCGAGCGCGTCCATCAGGTGCAGGTCGCGCTGGGCGCGCCACCAGCCGCCGTGAAGCAGGAAAGCCGTGCCGCGCACGGGGTGGTCGCCGTGCAGCTCGACGAACTGGCTGGGTTCGCCGCCGTAGCGGATCGTCCTCATTCCTCCATTACATCAGGGTCGCGGGGCGGGAAGCCGATGATCGCGGCGAGCACGTCGTAGTCCGGGGCCGGCTGTTCCTCGTCCATGCCGGAGGACACGGACGCAGTGTGGTGCTGGTTCACCGCAGCAGCTCGTGCACCTTCGCGAGCCCCTCGTACGAAGCGCGGTACGCCTCGTACAGCCGCGTCAGGTCCGTCTGCGGCTCGAACACGCGCTCCACGGCGACGGTCGCGGCGGCCGCCGTCTCGACGTCCGGCTGCAGTCCCACGCCGACGGCCCCCAGCAGCGCGGCCCCGAGCGCGGCGCTGTCGTGCACACGGAGGCGTTCGATGGGGCGGCCGAGCACGTCGGAGTGCAGCTGCGTCCACAGGTCGCTGCGCGCGCCGCCGCCGGAGAACGTGAGGGTCGGCAGCCGGAAGCCGCACGCCTGCTCCACCTGCTCCAGCACGTGCCGCGCAGAAAACGCGACGCCCGTCAGCACTGCGCGCGAGAGGTCCGCTCGGGTCGCCGACGAACTCAGCCCGAGGAAGCTGCCGCGCACGTCGGCGTCCCACAGCGGTGCGCGTTCGCCCTGAAGGTACGGCGTGAACACGATCCCGGCCGCACCGTCGGCCGCTGTGGTGAACACCTCGGGCACGGTCTGTCCCGACGCCTGGGCCCACCACCTGACGGCCTCGCCCGCGGCCTGCGTCGGACCGGCGTGGACGTAGAGGTCGCCGCGCGGCGGGAATGTCACGATGCCCTGCTGGGTGGCGCGGTGACGCGACGCACCCGCGACGACCAGCGACGTGCCGCACGAGATCATGCCGCGGCCCGGCTCCGTCGTGCGCGTTCCGAAAACCGCGCCGAACGCGTCCATCGTTCCCACGACGACGGGCGCACCTTCGAGTTGTTTTGCCGGCCCCAGCGGCGTTTCGGGCTCCAGCAGCTCCGGCAGCCGCTCACCCAGCCCGTCGACGAGGGCGACAGCCTCGGGCAGATAGCCGCGCGCGCCCGCGATCCGGACGCCGGACAGCTTGTCCGTCGCCACGCGGCCGGTGAGGCGCGCGCCGATGAAGTCCTTGGGGCTCAGGATCCACCGCTTCCGGGCCCACTTGTCCGGTTCGTGCTCCGCGAACCACGCCGCCCGCGCCCCGACGAACGACGCGTCCAGCGCCACCGGCCCGCCCCAGATCCGCAGCTTGGCCTCGGGGGTGAACCGCGTGTCCAGCTCCCGCGCGATGTCGGCGCACCGCTGGTCCTGCCAGATCACGGCGGGCGTCAGCGGGGTCAGGTCTTGCTTCACGAGCAGGTGAGTGTTGACCTGGCTCACGATCCCCGCCGCGCGTATGACGACGTCGGGCACTTCGGCGAGGACGGTGCTGGTCGCGGTGACGCAGCCTCGCCACCAGTCCTCGGGGTCCTGCTCCGCCCAGCCGGGCCGCGGCCGGGTGATCGGGTAAGCGACGCTGTGCACCGCGCGCGCCCGGCCGTCTGTGCCGAACGCGGCCACTTTCACGGCGGTTGTGCCGATGTCGATGCCCAGGACCACCTGGTTGTCGTTCATGGGAGAGATGTATCAAATCCTGCTGTGGTCGTCTGGTGGGGACACTCGTTGGAGGTTTCGGGGTTGGTCGTTGACAGCTGCGAGGTAAGCGCAGCGTTGGCGGAATAGTCCGCCCCGGCCACTCCGAACGGGGCTGCCTTCATCGCGGTCGCAGCACCACCTGGTTGTCGTTCACGCGAAGAGATGGATTAAATCCCGCTACGGTCGCGGGGGTGACGACACCCGCCGAAGCCTTCATGGCCGCGTACCACGACCGGAAACCCCATGTGATGTCCGATCTGATCGATTCGTGCCGGGTCGTCGATGACGGGCGGACGAGTTACGAGGTCCTCGCCGCGCGGTTGTCCGGTGCACGGCGCGTGCTCGACCTCGGCTGTGGCGACGGTTCGCTGCTGGCCGCGATCAACGGCGCGGAGGTCTTGGCGGGCGTTGATCTGTCCGCGGCGCATCTCGACGTGGCGCGCGCCCGGCCGGAGCTTGGGAAAGCCGACCTGCGGCTGGCTCGGGTGCAGGAGTTGCCGTTCGGGGACGGGGAGTTCGACGCCGTCGTGTCGCACATGGTGCTGATGCTTTTCCCCGACGTCGAAGCGGTCATCGCCGAAGCGGCTTCGCGTGCTGGCACCGGGTGGGGTGTTCGGCGCGGCCATCGCCGGTGCGGTCACGGGAGCGCTGAAGGTGTTCATCGAGCTGGCGATCCCCCTGTTCGACGAGGTTCCCGAAGAGCGCCGAGTCCGCATCGCTGGCAATCCGCGCGTGCGGCGCCGCGAAGGCCTCGACGAGCTGCTCGGCGCGGCCGGCTTCGAGCCCGTCTCGTGGGACCTGATCGACCTCGACTTCGGCGGGCCCGAAGCGGACGTCTGGACGCGCTGCTGCGAGATGTTCTACCCGGTCGACACCCTCGACGCCACGCAGCTGAAGCGGCTCGAAACCGCGTTCCTGAAAGAAACCCGCCAACTCGCGGAGAACGGCCGCTTGCGCGCAGGGCTGAACATGCGGATCGTCGAAACGAGGCTGCGCTGAGATCTTCCGCGCTAACGTCGGGGGCATGACGACACCGGGGGAACTGTGGCTGCGGGAGTACCACGACCGCAAGCCGGATTCGCAGTCGGTGCTGATCGAGGCCGGGCGGGTGGTCGGGGATGGGCGCACGAGTTACGACGTGTTCGCCGAGCGGGTGGGGAAAGCGCGCAGGGTGGTGGATCTCGGGTGTGGTGACGGGGCGCTGCTGGCGACGTTCGCGAGGCAGGGAACCGAAAGCCTGGCCGGGATCGATCTGTCCGCGGGGGAGCTGGAGCTGGCCGCGCAAAGGCCGGAGCTCAGAGCAGCCCAGCTGAAGCAAGGGCGAGCACAGGAACTCCCCTTCGCGGACAAAACGTTCGACGCCGTCGTGTCGCACATGACGTTGATGCTCATGGCCGACCTCGAGCAGGTCGTGGCGGAGGCGGCGCGGGTGCTGGCGCCGCGTGGGGTGTTCGCGGCGGTGGTGGGCGGGGTTGGCGCCGTCGGGGCCACGGAGGTGCTCTTCGAGCTCGCCAAGCCGAGGTTCGATGCGGTGCCCGAAGAACGCAAACCGCCGATCGACGGGGACCGGCGGACGCGCAGCGCCGAGGGGTTCGACGAGTTCCTCGCGCCGGTGGGGTTCGAACCCGTTGCTTGGGAACAGATCGTGGTCGATTTCGCCGCACCGCCGGAACAAGTGTGGGTCACGTGCTGTGAGACGCTCTACCCCGCCTCGACGCTGGACGACGTGCAGCTCGCCGAACTGCGCGCCGAGTTCAGCGAGGCGACGCGTGGGCTGCTGACCGCCGACGGGATCCTGCCCGCGGCCGTGCGGCTCAACATCGCCCGAACGCGCCTGGCGGAGTGACGATCCGCGCTAACGTCTCGCCATGACGTCCGCCGAGGAGTTCCTGCGCAGCTACCACGACGCCCGCCCGGACGCCGCGTCCGAGCTGGCCGGGCGCGGTCGTGTGACGGGCGACGGGCGGACCGTGTACGAGGTGTTCGCCGACCGCGTCACCACAGCCAAGGCCGTGCTCGACCTCGGCTGCGGTGACGGCGCGCTGCTCGCCGAACTCGGCAGCCGCGGGGTGCCGAAGCTGGCGGGCGTGGACCTTTCGCCCGGGCAGCTGGCGTCGGCCGGGCGCCGGCCCGAGCTGGCCGAAGCCGATCTGCGCCAAGGGCGGGCGCAGGAGCTGCCGTTCGAGGACGGCGAGTTCGATACGGTCGTGTCGTTGATGGCGTTGATGCTCATGGCCGACGTCGAGCAGGTCGTCGCCGAGGTCGCGCGCGTGCTGGCCCCGGGCGGCACGCTGGCGATCGGCGTCGGTGGTGGCGGGCGGGAGGCGATGGAGATCTTCCTCAAGGTCGCGCGACCGCTGTTCGCCGTGGTGCCGGAGGAACGCCGGGTGCCGGCGGCCGGCGACCCCCGGACCCGCACGCGCGAAGGTCTGGACGAGCTGCTCGGCCCTGCCGGCTTCGAACCCGTCGCGTGGGACCGGATGGTCGTCGACTTCGGCGGCACGCCCGACGAGGTCTGGCAGACCTGTCACGACAGCTACTACCAGATGGTCACCCTCGACGACACGCACCGGAAGGGCCTGCGCACCGCGTTCACCGTGGCCACGCGCAGCCTGGTGACGCCCGAGGGCCGGCTGGCCGCGTCGGCGTGTGTCGACGTGGCCGTCACGCGGTTGCGGTGACGGCGCCGAACCAGCGGACCAACGCTTTCCGCAGTCCGGCCACGTCCGGTTCGGGATCGGACGAGGCCCAAGCGACGTAGCCGTCCGGGCGAATCAGCAACGCGGTCGCTTCGATCGACCTGACGGGCAGGGACACCGTGTCGACGCGGTCCTGAAAATCGGTCACGGCGGGGGCGAGCGAGGCGTCCGCGGTGAGGTCGACCAGGACCGGCCGCGCCGCGAGGTACGCCTTGGCGAGGGCGTCGGAAGGCAGGTCCGGTGCCCAGCGGCCGACGAGCGGGTGCGGGTCGTCTCCGTAGCGGATGTCCGCGCCGGACAACAAATCCGCGAGGTGCTGGGTCACGTCCTGGTGGCCGAGGAGTTCCCCGAACAGCTCGCGCAGCGCCGTGACTTCCGGGCCCGGCGCGGTCAGCGCGCCTTGTGCCTGCGTGTGCATCACGACGCGGCGGCTGACCGGCCGGCGCTCGGCGTCGTAGGTGTCGAGCAGGCCGGCCGGTGCCCAGCCGCGGACCTCGGCGGCGAGTTTCCACGCCAGGTTCACCGCGTCCTGCAGCCCCAGGTTCAGGCCCGGCCCGCCGATCGCGGAGTGCACGTGGGCGGAGTCGCCGACCAGGAGCACGCGGCCGGCGCGGAACGTCGACGCCAGCCGCGTGTTGCCGCTGGACACCCGGCGCAGCTGGTGCGGCCCGGGGCCGGTCGGCGTGTCGAGCGGCAGATCGACGCCGAGGACTCGGCGGACGCTGGCGCGAAGCTCGTCGAGCGTCGGCGGTACTTCGTCGGGTGTTTTGGGACGGTCGCGTTCGGACGAAGCGATCAGCGGCGCCGCGTTCGGAAACGGGGCGAACACGAACAGGCCCGTCTCCGTGCGGAAGTGCCGGAAGGGCTGGACAACGCCGACGCCGTCGAGGCGCAGTCCGCGTGTCGCGGGGTCGCGCAGGGAGTCCGGCACGCTCGCGTGCCCGGTGTACGAAACAACGTTGTCTCTTGTGACACCGGGGAAATCGATGCCGGCGAGCTTGCGGACGGTGCTGCGTCCGCCGTCGGCGCCGACCAGAAATCTGGTGTCCATAGTGTACTCACCGGCGGGGCCGGCGACGGTGACGCGCACCGAGCCGTCCTGCTCGAAGCCGGTCACCGAGTGTCCGCGACGGATCTCCACGCCCAGCTCGATCGCCCGTTCCTCGAGTGCGCGTTCCAGCTCCCGCTGGGGTATCGGCAGGATGTAAACGGGATTGACCGGCAACCGGGCAAGGTCGAGGGGGAACGCGCCGAACATGTACTGCGGCGCGGGTGCCGGCTCGGCCTGGCCGGTGAGCCGATCGTAGAGGCCACGGCGGTGCAGCAGCCGCACGACCTGGCCGACGAGCCCATTGGCCCGCTGTTCCTCATCGCGTTCCGTGAGCCGTTCCAGGACGATCGGCCGGACGCCGGCCAGACTGAGTTCGCACGCCAGCATGAGCCCATTGGGCCCACCGCCGGCGATCACCACGTCGATCGCGGGCATGGTTTTCTCCTTGGCGGATCGGAACAGCTGGGAGATCAGGGAAGTGAGACGGTTACCGCGCCCAAAGCGGCGCGCAGCACCGAGCCGAAGGAAACGGGTGGTTCGGCTTGCAGCCAGTGGACCGTCGCCGCGCGGATCGCGCCGCCGGCGGCGGTGGCGACGAGCACGGGGTAGAGGTCGTGGTCGACGTCGGTGCCGGTTCGGTCGGCGATCGCCTGCGCGAGTGCGATCTCGGCCGCCACATTGGCCTTCTGGAACTCGCCCTGCAACGCGGGTTCGGCCACCATCAGCTGCACACCCTGCGTCCACAGTGGATCCGGGGTGCGCTCGGCGCGGTCGGCGCCGTCGGCCTCGAACCGGGCGAGCGCGGCTTCGGTGATGGCGGTCCACAGCGGTTCGTCGGCCGGCCGCGTGCGCAGCAGGTCGGCGATGCCCTGGACGCGGTCGTGGTGCCGGGCCGCGATGGCCTCGGCCTTGCTGGAGAAGTAGTTGTTCACGGTGCGCGGCGAAACGCCGGCCTCGGTGGCGATGTCCTCGATGGTCACGTGCGCCAGACCGCGTTCGACGGCGAGCCGGATCGCGGCCCAGGAGATCGCGGAGCGCGTCTCCTGGCGGCGCCGTTCGCGCAGGCTCGGTCGTTCGGTCATGCTCCCAAGCTATCGTAAGTTTGCGCATCACGCAAAGTCTGCGTGATGCGCAAGTACGGTGGGCGCAAGAAAACCCAGGGTCACGTGACCCTGGGTTTTCCCGAACTCAGTCCTTGACGCCCTTCACGGCGTCCTTGACCTTGTCGGCGGCCTGCTTCAAGTTGCTCTTACCCTGCTCCGACTTGCCTTCGGCTTGCCACTGCTCGTTACCGGTGGCGTCGCCGACGGCCTCCTTGGCTCGGCCCTTGAGCTCTTCCGCCTTGTTCTCGGCCTTGTCGTTCATCGTGTCGCCTCCCTTGTCGGCTGCTCACCGGCTACCCGGCTGCGGGGAGGTCAAACACGGGACTCAGGCGTTGCGAAGGGTGGCGAGCGCCTTGCTCCACGCCTCGACCTGGTCGAGCGTGGTGTTGAGGTAGCCGGTGTGCATCTCGGCCGGCTTGAACGTCGACATGTTCTCGAAGTCGGTGAACAGCGACAGCGCGACCTGGCTCGTCACGTGGGCGACCTGCAGGTTGCTCAGGACGAGGCGCAGCTGCTCCACCGCGCGGACGGCGCCGACGGAACCGTAACCGACGAAGCCGGCAGCCTTGTTGTTCCACTCGGCGGCCAGGAAGTCGATGGCGTTCTTCAGTGGGCCCGGGATGGCGTGGTTGTACTCCGCGGTCACGAAAACGTAGCCGTCGAACTCGGCGATCTTCTCGGCCCAGCGCTTGGTGTGTGCCTGCGCGTACTGGCCCATGGCCGGCGGCAGCGGCTCGTCGAGGTGCGGGAGCTCGTAGTCGAGGAGGTCGAGGAGCTCGTACTCGGCGGTGCCGCGCTGCTTCGCGATGTCGAGGGCCCACTTCGCCACGGCTTCGCCGTTGCGGCCCGGACGGGTGCTGCCGAGGATGATCGCAATCTTGGTCATGTCCGACTTTCCTGGTTCGAGGGGGCGGTCATCGGGTCAGTCGCACTGGTCAGGGCTTGATCCAGAGGTGTTTGATGACGCGTCCGCAATTTAGTCTCAGCTCTGCGGACGTGTCAACAAACCGGGGGTGAGGGTCATTCCCACGGCCGGGTGAATCAGCAGTACCTTGTGCGTGCCGTCGCCCACTCCCAGGAGCGAATCGTGACCACTTCACAGGACAGCTTTCCGCTCGTGATCAGCGGTGGACGCGTGCTCGACCCGGAGAGCGGCTTCGACGCGGTGGCTGACGTCGGGATCACCGGTGGCACCGTAAGTGTGGTGTCCGCAACACCGCTTCGCGGCGAGCAGACGATCGACGCGACCGGCCTCGTCGTCGCGCCGGGGTTCGTCGATCTGCACAGCCACGGCCAGGCGATTCCCGAGCAGCGGCTGCAGGCGCTCGACGGCGTCACCACGGCGCTGGAGCTGGAGGCCGGCATCACACCGGTCGGCGCGGCGTACGCGCGGGCCGCGGCCGAGGGCCGGCCGATCAACTACGGCTACTCGACGTCGTGGGCGCTGGCGCGCATGGCTGTGCTCGCGGGCGCGCCGCTCGACGGCCCGCCCGACACGGTGCTCACGCACCTGGGCGTGCCCGCGTGGCGCGCCGAGGCGTCGACGGCCGAGCACGCGCGGATCTTCGAGCACCTGTCCCGGGACCTGGCCGACGGCGCGCTGGGCATCGGCGTGCTCGCCGGTTACGCGCCGCACCTCGACCCGGCCGAGTTCGTCGCCGTGGCGGAGCTGGCCGCCGAGGCCGGGCGGCCCGCGTTCACGCACGCGCGCCCGCTCGTGGAAGCCGACCCGGACGTGCCCGTCGACGGCGCCGAGGAGATCGCGCGCGTCGCGGGGCAGACCGGCGTGCACCTGCACTACTGCCACGTGAACAGCACGTCGGGGCGCCAGGTCGACCGCGTGCTCGGGCTCGTGGAGCGCTGCCGGATGGAAGGCGCCGAGGTGACGACCGAGGCCTATCCCTACGGTGCCGGCTCGACGGCCATCGGCGCGGCCTTCCTGGCCCCGGAAGTCCTGGCGCGCCAAGGCATCCGGCCCGACTCGCTCGTGCTCGTCGGCACGGGGGAGCGCATCGCGGACGCCGCGCGCCTCGCCGAGGTCCGTGCGAGCACGCCGGGCGCGCTCGCGCTGCTGCACTTCCTCGACGAGGATGACCCGGCGCTGGAACGCGCCCTGCTCTTCGAAGGCACCGCCATCGCGAGCGACGCCATGCCGCTGACCTGGACAGGTGGGCGGCCGGACCCCCTGACGTGGCCGCTGCCGCCGGGCGCACTCGGCCATCCGCGTGGCGCGGGCACGTTCTCGCGCGCCATCCGCCGGCTCTACCGCGAAAGCGGAAAGCTGACGTTGTCCGAGGCGGTCGCGCGCTGCTCGCTGCTGCCGGCGCAGGTCCTGGACGAAGCCGTGCCCGCCCTGCGGCGCAAGGGCCGCCTGCGCGCCGGCAGCGACGCCGACGTGGTGGTCTTCGACCCCGCGAGGATCGCCGACCAGGCGTCCTATGTGGACGGAACGCGGCCCTCGGTGGGGATCGAGCACGTGTTCGTGAACGGCACCCCGGTGGTCCGCGCCGGCTCCATCGTGCCCGACGCGTTGCCGGGCAAGCCCGTGCGCGCCTGACTCAGGCGGCTTTGTTCCTGCGCAGCACCACCGTGGTGGCGATCGTGGCCGCCGCGAGCACGAGGAACACGATCGCGGCCCCCGTCCGGTCCAGCGTCAGGTTCGGCGAAGAAGCCGATCAGCAGCGCAACGGTGAGGGGTTGCCCACATGGCGGGTGGTCCTTTCTCTCGGTAATGCTTGTCAAAGCTAAGCTTTACCGTACGACGGACCGCGTGTTGTGCGCATGATCAAGTCGCGCAAGGAAAACGTCAATTCCTGATCAGCGCCGCCCGCCACGGTTCGGGTACGGCACCGGAATACTCGACGCGTTCGGTGCCGGTGAACGCCGCGAGTTCCGCGATCGCGCGCCGGACGGCGGTACCCGCGCGGGCCGGTGCGCCGGGTTCGGCGTAGACGCCTTCGAGTTCGAGCACCCCGCGGCGGCGATCCGCTCGCGGGGCGACGCGGCCGATCAGACGGTCGCCGTGGAGGATGGGCAGCACGTAGTAGCCGTAGCGGCGCTTGGCCTTCGGCACATACATCTCCGTGCGGAACTCGAAGTCCCACAACCGTTGCGCGCGGGCGCGGTCGCAGATGAGGTTGTCGAACGGCGAGAGCAACGTCGTGCGCGGCGTCCAGTCGCCGGCGATGATGGCTGTCAGCAGCGGCAGCCGGTCAGCGTGGACGTACCACGGCGTGGGGTCCTTCTCCAGAGTCACGGGCACCACGCGGCCGGCCTCGACGAGTGTCGCCAGCACCTCCGTCAGCCCGGGGTAGCGGTTGCGGACGAAATGCTGCTCGATGTCGGCTCGCCGCGCGACGCCGAGGGCGCGCAACGCGTGTTCCGCGGAGCGCGTGACGATCTCGGTCTCGGTCAGGGGTGCGCGATCGAGGCCGGCGGGCAGACAGCGGGAAGTCAAGTCCCACAGGCGTTTCCCGCCGGTTCGCGACGCGACCATGATCTCGCCGCGGAACCACAGGACGTCGAGCATGCGCTCGACGTTGCGCCCGGTCGTCCAGCCGCCCGAGACCCATCCGACGGCCGAGCGGTCCTCGAACGCGCCGGCCGGCAGGGGGCCGGAGTCACGGAGCCGGTCGAGGACGTGCTCGCGCAAGGCGCCGTTGCCGTGGAGGAACTCCGCGACCCGGCGCCCGTACGCCGACTTCCCGGCCGGGTAGCCGCGCATCAGCGCCTGGTGCAGCGGGTAGTCCTCGGTGAGCACGATCGACGCGGCGTGTGCCCAGTACTCGAACAGCCGGCGCTCGTCCCAGAGCAGGGTGTTGAGTTCCGCGGGGTCGTAGGTGCGCAACCGGCTGCGCAGCACCAGGTGGTGGCTGTGCGCGACCACGGTGATCGGGTCGAGTTGCAGGCACCGCAGCGTGTTCAGGACCTCGCCGACGCCGCGTGCTCCCGGTCCGTCGAGGTGCTGGCTGCTGATGGCCAGGCGGCGGGCGTCCCGGGTGCGCAGTTCCACGCCGGTAAACCTAGCGCGACACGCGAGCGGTGAAAATCACCGGGGATCGCGGGTGCTGCTCGGCAGAGGCGGTGGGCGTGCAAGTGCGGGGTCAAGGGGATGAGTGGTGCCGCAGGCCGGTTCGACGGGTGATCCGAGCGGCGGCGGAACCGGAGGAAAAGGGTTACCGTGGCGGCGTTGTCGCACTTCCACACACCGCACAAAGGACTGTCCACATGCGCCTGTCAACCCGCAACCAGCTCGTCGGCACCGTGTCGGCCGTGAAGTCCGGCGCGGTCATGACCGTGGTCACGGTCCAGCTCGACGGCGGCCAGTCCGTCACCGCCTCGATCACCAAGGACGCCACCGAGGAGCTGGAACTCGAGGTTGGCAAGCCGGTGACCGCGCTGGTGAAGCCGACCGAGGTCATGCTCGGCGTCGAGTGACCCTTCGGTAGCTGCCGGCCCGGGCCCGCTGACCAGCGGGTCGTTCGGCGGGCCCGGGCTACGCACGGCGTTCCGCGGTGAGCACGTGGCGATCGAGAACGAGGCCGGCGAGGTCGTGGAGGAGCGCGACAACACCCGCGCGTCCTTCGCCGGCCACACGCCGGAGTCGCAATGGGACCGGCTTCAGACGGCGTGGGTCCGGCTCCATCGCGATCTGCCCGGCCCGCGCCAGCGCGGCCAGGTGCCGGCTGGTCGCCGACGCCGTCAGCCCCAGCTCGGCGGCGATCGCGTTCGGCCGCACGGGTTGGCGCGCCGCGACGGTGCCCAGCACGCGCATCCGGGTCAGGTCGAGGTGCCGCGAGATCCGGCGGTGGCCGTACTTCGCGGGCTACGCGATGTGGACCTACCTGACCACGCCGTTCACGCTCACGCGCCCCGGCTTCCGCGCCGAGGAGCTCGAGCCGTGGCAGGAGGACGGCGAGACGTGGCGCCGCCTGCGCGTGGAGTTTCCCGACGACCTCACCACGCACAACAAGGTGCAGACGTTCTACTTCGACGCCGACGGCCTCATCCGCCGCCACGACTACGACGCCGAAGTGGTCGCCGGCGGCCTCGCGGCGCACTACTCGTCGGCGCACTGCGCGGTCGACGGCATCGTGGTCCCGACCAAGCGTCGCGTCCACCCGGTCGGCGAGGACGGCAAGCCGGTCCTGGAGCCGTTGCTGGTGTCGATCGACCTCAGTGAGATCGAGTTCGGTGAGATCACGTTCGCCTGGGGAACGGCTACAGGCCGCGCAGGAGCCGCAGCGGTGATTCCACGCAGTCCGCGATGAACCGCAGGAACCCGCCCGCCGTGCCGCCGTCGCAGACGCGGTGGTCGAACGCCAGCGTCAGCTCGGTGATCTTGCGCGGCACGACCTGGCCGTCGACGATCCACGGACGGTCGATGATGCGGCCGATCCCGAGGATCGCGACCTCGGGGTGGTTGATGATGGCGGCGGAACCGTCGACGCCGAACACGCCGTAGTTGTTGATGGTGAACGTGCCGCCCGTGAGCTCGGCGGGGGCGAGCGAGCCGGAGCGGGCGCGCTCGGTGCGTTCGGCGAGAGCGCCGGAGAGCTGTTCCACGGACAGGGCGTGCGCACCGGGCACGACGGGGACCACGAGGCCGCGGTCGGTCTGCGCGGCGAACCCGAGGTGCACGGCCGAGGGGATCACGATCTCGTCGCCGTCGAGGTGCGCGTTGAGCTCGGGGAAACGCCGAAGGCCTTCGACGGTGAACTTGGCCAGCAACGCGAGCAGGCTGATCTTCGGGGCGGTGGCGTCGGCGTTGAGAGCGGCGCGGATTTCGAGCAGGGCCGTCGCGTCGACGTCGACCCACACCGTGGCCTCGGGGATCTCGCGGCGCGAGCGGGTGAGCTTGTCGGCGACGGTCTTGCGGACGCCGCGCAACGGGATCCGGCGTTCATCAGCGGCGGCAGGAACAACAGGCTCGACGGTCCCCGCGATCGCTCGCTCGACGTCGGCCCGGCTGATGATCCCGTCGGTACCCGAACCGGCGAGCGCGTGAATGTCCACACCGGACTGTTTGGCGAGCTGCCGCACCAGCGGTGACACCACGCGCACGCGCTCGTTCACCGGCCGCGGCGCGGACACCACGGCAGCCTCGGGACGCCGCGTGCCGCGCGCACGACGGGTTCGCCGCGCCTGAGCCGTGCCGGTGCCGTACCCGATCAGGACATTGCCACTGCCCTCCGTGGAAGTACTTCCCGTAGGCGTCACCACTCCAGGCTCGAGAAACGCCGGCGCCTCCTCCACCGTGATCAGCGGACTGCCGACGGTCAGCACGTCGCCCGCCGCGCCGTGCAGCGTCGCGACGCGGCCCGCGAAGGGCACCGGCACCTCGACACTCGCCTTGGCCGTCTCGACCTCCACCACCGTCTGGTCGACGGTCACGGTGTCGCCCACCGTCACGTGCCACGCGACGATCTCGGCCTCCGTCAGGCCCTCGCCCAGGTCGGGCAGCTTGAAGACGGCCATCACGCACCTCCGCCCGCGAGCGGGGCCGCGTCGTCCCACTGCAGCCGCTCGATCGCGTCGAGCATTCGGTCGACGTTCGGCAGGTGGTGCTTCTCCAGGTTCGGGGCGGGATACGGGATGTCGAACCCGCCGACGCGCAGCACGGGCGCCTCCAGATGGTGGAAGCACGTCTCCGACAGCTGGGCCGCGACCTCGGCGCCATAGCCGCAGAAGCGGCTCGCCTCGTGCACCACGACCGCACGCCCGGTGCGCCGGACCGAAGCGGCAACCGTCTCGAGGTCGAACGGCGCGAGGCTGCGCAGGTCGATCACCTCGGCGCTATAGCCCTCTTCCTCGGCCGCCGCGGCGGCTTCGAGCGTGGTGCCGAGGGCGCCACCGTAGGAGATCAGCGTGACGTCGGTGCCCGGGCGCCGGACGACCGCGCGGTCCAGAGTGGACGATCGGTGGTCCAGCCGCACCCTCTCCTTCTCCCAGTAGCGCCGCTTGGGCTCCAGGAAGATCACCGGGTCCGGGCTGTCGATCGCCTGGCGCAGCAGCGCGTAGGCGTCGGCGGGTGAAGCCGGCGTGACGACGCGCAGGCCGGCCGTGTGCGTGTAGTAGACCTCGGAGGAGTCGCAGTGGTGCTCGACGCCGCCGATGCCACCGCCGTAGGGGATCCGGATCACGATGGGCAGCTCGACGGCGCCGCGTGTGCGGTTGCGCAGCTTGGCGAGGTGGCTGGTGATCTGCTCGAACGCGGGGTAGGCGAACGCGTCGAACTGCATCTCCACCACGGGCCGCAGGCCGTTCATCGCCATGCCGATGGCCGTGCCGACGATGCCCGACTCGGCGAGCGGGGTGTCGAACACACGCGCCTCGCCGAAGCGGGCGGCGAGCCCGTCGGTGACGCGGAAGACGCCACCGAGTGTGCCGACGTCCTCCCCGAACACGAGCACGCGCTCGTCCTCGGCCAGCGCGTCGGCGAGAGCGCGGTTGAGTGCGCCCGCCATGGTGACGGTGTCCGGCTCGACGTCAGCGTCCGAAGTGGACTCGCACGTCACGGTCATTCTTCGGCTCCGAAGGAGAGTTCGGCGGTGAGGTCTTCGGCCTGACGGCGCAGCGCGGCCGTGGGCTCGGCGTACACGTGGCGGAACAGGTCCGCCGGGTCGAGCACGGTGTCCACGTTCATGCGCTCGCGCAGCGACGCGGCTTCGGCCTCGGCGCGCGCGGCGATCTCTTCGCGCGCCGAGTCGTCGAGCAGGCCGCGGTCGGTGAGGTAACGCTCGAGCCGGGCGATCGGGTCGCGGGTGAGCCAGGTCTCGACCTCGGCGCGGTCGCGGTAGCGGGAGGCGTCGTCGGCGTTGGTGTGCGATTCGATGCGGTAGGTGAGGGCCTCGATCAACGTCGGCCCACCACCCGCAGCGGCGCGCGCGACGGCCTGCTCCACCACGGCGTGCACGGCGGCCGCGTCGTTGCCGTCCACCAGCACCGACGGCATGCCGTAGCCCACGCCCTTGTGCGCGAGCGACGGCGCCGCGGTCTGCTTCGAGAGCGGGACGCTGATGGCGTAACCGTTGTTCTGCACCAGGAACACCACCGGCGACTGCCACACGGCCGCGAAGTTCAGCGCCTCGTGGGTGTCGCCTTCGCTGGTGGCGCCGTCGCCGAGCAGCACGAGCGCGACGGTGTCTTCGCCCTTGGTCTTGGCGGCGTGCGCGAACCCGACAGCGTGCAGCGTGTTCGTGGCCAGCGGCGTGCACTGGGGCGCGACGTTGGCGCTGTACGGGTCGTAGCCGCAGTGCCAGTCGCCGCGCAGCAGCGTGAGGACCTCGACCGGGTCGACGCCGCGCGCGACGACCGCCATCGAGTCGCGGTAGGTCGGGAAGAGCCAGTCCTGCGGACGCAGCGCGAGGATCGAGCCGATCTCGCCGGCCTCCTGGCCGCGCGCGGACGGGTACACGGCGAGGCGGCCCTGCTTGGTGAGGGCGGTGGCCTGCGCGTCGAAGCGGCGGCCCGACACCATCGCACGGTGCAGGCGCAGCAGCACGTCGTCGGCAGGCATCTCCAGGGCGGCGTCGGCGACGGGCGCGCCGTCGGCGGTGATGAGGCCCAGGGGCTCGTCGCTCGGGAGGAAGAACGACGCGGCGGTGCGTTCCGTGGTGGTCACCGGCAGCTCCGATCGACGGGGACAGGGGAAGACGTCTAACGCCGATCTTCGCTCCGTGCCGATCAGGGTTCCAGGTATCGACGGCAAGTGTGGAACAATGGCTCATCCGACCGAGAAGAGCCGGATAATTGGCTTCGGGAGGTGCGGGGATGTCCGAGCCGGGTGGACGAATGGCGGCGGCCCTGGACGAGGTCGACCTGAAACTCATCGCCGAGCTGAAGGCCGACGGGCGCGCGTCGATGCGCGCGCTGGCCGAGCGCGTGCACATTTCGCGAGCGGGCTGTTACACGCGGGTGGAGAGGCTGCACCGCGAAGGGGTGATCACCGGGTACGCCGCCGTGACCGATCCGCGCCGGATGGGGCAGGGGCTCGCGGCGTACGTCTACCTCAAGGTCACGCAGAACTCGTGGCGCACCGTGAGCGCGGCGCTCAAGAGCATCCCCGAGATCGAGCACGGCGGGCTCGTCTCGGGGGACAACGACCTCATCCTGTTCGTGCGCACGAGCGACGCCGACAGCCTGCGCGACCTGGTCTTCGAACGGCTTCAGGCGATGAAGGACGTGCTCTCGACGCACACGGTCCTGGTCTTCGACGAACTCTAGGACACCAGCGAGTCGAGCAGCTTCAGGCGCTCGGCCGACGGCGAACCGGGTTCGGCGCCGGAGAAAATGATGCGCTGACCGGAGTCGTCGGGCATCCGCAGGCTCTCCTCGTTGAGGGTGAGCCGCCCGACGAGCGGGTGGTCGTACTCGCGCACCGAGTGCAGGCACTCCGCCACGGGGTGCGACGCCCAGATCCGCGCGAACTCGGGGCTCTGGATGCTCAGCTCGCCGATCAGCTCGGCCATCTTCGGGTCGTCGGTCTGCTCGCCGGTGGTCATCCGCAGGTAAGAGGCCGCGTTGTGGGCCTGGCGCTCCCAATCGACGACGAGATCGCGCATGGCGGGCTCGAGGAACATGTGCTTGGTCAGGTTGGGCCGCGCGTCGCGGTCGATGCCGAGCAACGCGAAACCGAGCCGGTTGCCGCCCAGCAGGTCGGTCCGCCGGCCGACGATGATCGCCGCCTGGTCGATGTTGCTCTCGACCAGCGCGAGAACCGAGTCACGCACCATTTCCGGACCGGCCTCCCGCCGCATCACCTGGGCGGGCCAGGCCAGGCGCAGCAGGTGCATCCGCTCGCTGTCGTCGAGGCGCAGCGCGTTGGCGATGGCCTCCATCACCGAGTCGGACATCTGGTGGCTCTCACCCTGCTCGATGCGGGTGTAGTAGTTCACGCTCACGCCGGCGAGCTGCGCGACCTCTTCCCGCCGCAGCCCGGGGACGCGGCGCGGGGTGCCGTAGGTCGGAACCCCGGTGTCCGCGGGCGTCAGCGCCGCCCTGCGGGCGCGCAAGAAGTCCCCGAGCTCGGTGTTGCGCTGCTCGCTCATGCCGTTGATTCTCCTCCGGTGGCGCGTCCGCTGCCGTCCCCTCGCGTGGGTACCCAGCGCGTGGCGAGGTGCGGTTGCCGCGCTGGTTACAACATCGGGGCATGACGAAGTATTCGGTCACCCTCGGACTCGACACGTTCGGGGACGTGCTTTCCGACGACGGCGGCACGCCCGTCAGCCACGCCGAGACCATCCGCGGCCTGGTCGAGCACGGCGTGCTCGCCGACCACGTGGGCCTCGACTTCTTCGGCATCGGCGAGCACCACACGGTGGACATGCCGCTTTCGGCGCCCGACGTGGTGCTGGCGGCCGTGGCGGCGCGCACGTCGCGCATCCGGCTGGGCTCTGCCGTCACGGTGCTGAGCTCCGACGACCCGGTGCGCGTCTTCCAGCGCTACTCGACGCTCGACGCGCTCTCGCACGGGCGGGCGGAGGTGATCCTGGGGCGCGGGTCGAGCACCGAGTCGTTCCCGCTGTTCGGCTACGACCTGGGCGACTACGACGAGCTGTTCGACGAGAAGGTGGACCTGTTCTCCCGCCTGCTGGAGGAGAAGCCCGTGACGTGGTCCGGCCGGCTGCGGCCCTCGTTGAGCGGGCAGGAAGTGGTGCCGCACACGGAGACGGGTCCGATCCCCGCGTGGATCGGCGTCGGTGGCAGCCCTGAGTCCGTGCTGCGGACGGCGAAGTACGGGATGTCGCTGATGCTCGCGATCATCGGCGGCCCGGCCGCGCGGTTCAAGCCGTTCGCGGACCTGTTCCGCGACGTGCGCCGGCGCCTGGACAAACCGCAGAAGGCGATCGGGCTGCACATGCCCGGCCACATCGCCGACAGCGACGAGGACGCGCTGGAGGAGCTGTACCCGCACTACGTCGACGTGCTCACCCGCGTCGCGCGCGAGCGGGGGTTCCGGCCGCCGTCGCGGGAGCAGTTCCTGGAGGAGGTCTCCGAACGTGGTGCTTGGCACGTCGGCTCGCCGGAGACGGTAGCGCGCAAGATCGCCGCGTCGCTCAAGACGGTGGGGGCCACGCGGTTCGACCTCAAGTACGGGCTGGCCGGCCTGCCGCGCGGCTCGGTGCTGCGCAACATCGAGCTTTACGGCACGCGCGTGGCGCCGATGGTGCAGGAGCTGATGGAGGAGTAAGCCTTCGCTGGGGTGGCGGCCTGGCCACCACCCCAGCGAGCCGGCGTCGCGCGTCGGCGGAGCCGACGCAGACAACTCAGAACAGACCGGAACCCAGTGTGTGGGCGTTGAAGAAGCTCCAGATCACGTCCTGGGCCTTCACCGTCTGCGTCGCCGAGCCCGGGCCGCTGTCCACGAGTTCGCCGGGCCAGGTGTGGCCGGCACCGAGGATGCGGTAGTGGGTGACCGACGCGTTCACTGCGCAGTTCTGCCAGGAGAACTGGATCACGTCGGAGCCGATCGGGGTCTCGACGGGTGTCGCGGCGCAGTGGTTGTGGTTGGCCCAGTTCTGGGCCCAGTCCATGAGGTAGGGGATGGGCTCGCTGTGGCTGGTGCCGCCGTTGTACTCGATCGTCGGGTCGGCCGTGCCGTGGAAGTCGACGATCGGGGCGGGCACGCTCGACGAGCAGCCCACCGTGGTGCCGGGGTAGAACGCACCGGCGATCGTGGCGAAGGCGGCGATGCGCATCGGCAGCCGGCAGGCCAGCAGCGACACGAAACCGGCGCCGTTGGACTTGCCGGTGGCGAAGATGCGCAGCGGGTCCACGCAGAGCGTCGCCTGCAGGTGGTCGAGCAGGTCGCCGACGAAGCGGACGTCGTCGACGCCTTCCGCGGCGTACGGGGCGCTCTGCCAGGCGCGCTGGTCGTCGAGACCCTTGGCGCCCACCGGGTAGACGGCGATGGTGTCGAGGCCGTCGATGCCGGAGAACTCTTCGATGTCGCTGCCGTCGCCCTTGCGGCCGTGGAACGCCATGACCACGGGCTTCGGGTGGCCGGGCTGGTAGTTCGCGGGCAGGTGGATCAGGTAGTCGCGGGAAAGCCCGCCGGAGGTGATCGTCTGCGTGACCGTCTGCCCGAGCGGCAGGGAGGTCGAGTGCGCGGTGCAGCCCGTCGAAACCCTGGGGTAGTTGCGCACGGACGGGGTCGCGGACGCGGTCTGCGGCACGACCGCCGTGGCGGTCAGCGCAAGCGCGGCGACGGCGGCGAGCTTGGCGAATCTCATTCAGAGCACCTCGTCGAGGAAGGACCGGAGCCGGTCACTGCGGGGGGACTCGAAGAACTCGGTGGGGTGGGCGGCTTCCACGAGCCGTCCTTGGTCGAGGAACACGACCTGCTCGGCGACTTCACGGGCGAAGCGCATCTCGTGCGTCACCACGATCATCGTCATGCCGCGGGAAGCCAGGTCGCGCATCACGGCGAGCACGCCTTTCACGAGCTCGGGGTCGAGTGCGGACGTCGCTTCGTCGAACAACATCACCTCGGGGTTCATCGCCAGCGACCGCGCGATGGCCACGCGCTGCTGCTGGCCGCCCGAGAGCTGGGAGGGCCGGCGGTTCTCGTACGCCGCGAGCCCGACCGCCGCGAGGTTCGCCCGCGCGGTCTCCACAGCTTCGTCGCGAGACACGCCGAGCACCTGCTGCTGGGCGAGCGTCACGTTGTCGAGCACCGTGTGGTGCGGGAACAGGTGGAAGTTCTGGAACACCATGCCGACGCGGGTGCGGATGCGGTCGACGTCCGCGCCCTTGTCGGTGATGGCCTCCTCCCCGATGAAGATGCGCCCGGCCGTCGGGATCTCCAGCAGGTTGGTGCAGCGCAGCAGCGTCGACTTGCCGGAGCCCGACGGGCCGATGATGCACGTGGTGGTGCCGCCCGGGGCTTCGAGCACGATGTCGTGCAGCACCGGGGTGTTGCCGAAGGTCTTGTCGATGTGCTCGTAGCGCACGGTGGTACCCGGGTTTTCACGGGATCCGGTGGTCACGGCGTCGGCCGCCGTGGTGCTCGCCTGTGTCATACCAGTGCCTCCTCGGTACGCACGGCCGCCGGCGCGGTCGCCGCGGCGGGCCGGCCTTCGCGCATCCGCTTGTCCCACTTGTTCACCACGTAGGTGAGCGGCACGGTGATCGCGAGGTAGAACAGGCCCGCGGCGACCAGCGGCGAAAGCGAAGCGTTGTTGGTGGACGTGTCCTGGGCGATCGCGAACATCTCCCGCTGCCCGGCGGCGAGGCCGAGCAGGTAGACCAGCGCCGTGCTCTTGATGACCAGGATGAACTGGCCGGTGAGCGCCGGCAGCACGCGGCGGAAACCGATCGGGATCACGATGAGCCGCATGGTTTTCGTGTGCGACATCCCGAGGCTGCGCGACGCTTCGACGATGCCCTTGTCGACGCTCTGGAAGCCCGAGCGGAAGATCTCCGCCATGTAAGCGCCTTCCATGAGCCCGATCGCGAGCGCCGCGTAGCCGTAGGTCCAGTTGCCGAACATCGTGAGCCCGGCCAGCGGCAGACCCTGGCCGATGAGGTAGATGCTCAGGATGTGGGGCAGGCCGCGCAGGATGTCGACGTACCAGCGGCACGGCAGGCGCAGCACCCGGAAGCGCGACATCAGGCCGCTGGCGAGGAAGATGCCGACCACGAGGCCGATCGCGCTCGCGAGCACGGTGAGGAACAGTGTGTTCAGCAGCCCCTCCTTCAGCAGCGTGGGGAGCGTGCTGCCGATGAGGTCGAGGTCGAAGAACGTGTCCCAGATTTGTTTCAGACCGTCCATGGCGCTGTCCTTTCAGGACCCGTCGGCGGCGGTGACGCCGGGGCGCTGCTGCATGCCGGGGTAGGCCTTGAGCATGTCCGACGGGATCGCGACGCCCTTGGGGTTCCACTTGTCGAACAGCTTCGTGTACGTGCCGTCGGCGATCACGGCCTTGAGCGCGTCGTCGAGCGCTTTCTTCAGCTCGGGCTTGTCCTTGGCCACGGGGAACGCGGTCATGCCGCTGGTGATCGCCGGCGAGGCCTGGTAGTCCGGGTGCTTCTCCAGGAGGTCGTTCGTGGTCGCGACGCCGGTGAACAGCCCGTCGACCTGGCCGGCCGTGAGCGCGTTGGAGCTGGCCGCGATGTTCGGGAACTCCTTGACCGTCACGGTCGGCACGCGCTTCTTCACGAGCGGGATCAGCTCGCTGCCGCGGGTGATCGCGATGGTCTTGCCGCCTGAGGCGTCCACAGTGGCCAGTGGCGCGCTCTTGCGGGAGATCAGCTGCGCCTGCCCGTAGTTCACCGCGGTGGTGAAGTCGGTGACCTCCTGGCGCGGCGGCGTGACGAGCGTGCCGAACGCGGCGGAGTCGTACTTGTGGTTGCGGATGTTGGGCAGCATGCTCGCGAAGTCGGTCGCCGTGTAGTCGGCGGTCAAGTTCATCTTCTGCGCCATCGCCTGAGTGAGCTCGATGAGGAAGCCGGCGGGCTTGCCGCCGTCGATGAACGACGTCGGCTTGTCGTCGGAGCGGAAGGCGAAGTGGACCTTGCCGGGCGTGGCGGTGCCGAGCGGGTTGGCGGCCTGGTCGTCGCTGCCACCGCAGGCGGTCAGCGTGAGGCCGGCCGCGAGCACGAGGGTGGCCACTCCGAGACGGCGTCGGGTCGGGGCGGTCATGGCGTCTCCTGGGGAAAGCTGGTGAGGGTGGGGGCGGACTGGCGTTCCGGCAGGTCGAGGAACTCCTGCAGGAAGCCGCTGATGCGCTCGACGGTGGCTTCCACCAGCCGAGCACCGATCTCGACGGACGACTTGGTGGCGTCGCCGAGCGTGCCGGTCTTGCTCAGGTCGTGATAGGACTGTGGAAAGTGGATCCCCGGCCGCGAGCGGCTGAGCTTGCCCGCCTGGTCGAGGTCGTCGAAGGTGGAGCTGCCGGGGGTGAGCCGCTCGGGGAGCACGAGGTCCGGGTCGGCGAACATCGCCTGCGAGGTCTCGATTTCGCTGGAGTGGCCGCCGATCCGGCTTTCGGACAGCTTCGACACGAGGTCCGAGACCACGGGTGTGATCCCGCTCCACGCGATGTGCAGGTCGGGCAGGTCGGTGCGCAGCCGCGTGACGGCGACCTCGACCGTGGCGTTGTTGCCGCCGTGGCCGGTGAGCACGTAGACCTTGCGCCAGCCGTGGCGGTGCAGGCTGGTGACGAGTTCCACGATCACCTGCTGCAGCGTGATCGGCGACAGCGTGAGCGTGCCGGGGAAGGCCATGTGGTGCTCGGAGACCCCGACGGGGATCACCGGCGTCACCACGACCTTCGGCGAAAGGTGTTGCGCCACAAGGTCTGCGACGACTTCGGCCCGGGTGGTGTCGGTACGCTGCGCGAGCCCGTGGCCGTGCTGCTCGGTGGCTCCGAGCGGCACGATCGCCACGGGGGCGTGCGGGCGCAGGTCGTCGATCTCGGGCCAGGTGAGGTCGGCGAGGCGGTGTGAACGTGGTGCGATCGGCATGGTGTCTTTCCCGGTCATTCGGCCCGCCCGAGCTGGCGGGCCACTTCGGTGCGGAGTTGTTCGAGGTGGTGGCGGGTGTGTTCCTCCGCGGCGGCCGCGTCGCCGGAGCGCACGGCGTCGAAGATGGCGAGGTGCTCCTCGTAGTCGCGCCGGCGGTCCTCGATGAGGGCGCGCAGGGCTTTCTGCTCCCGGCCACGCGCGGCGAGCAGTGAATCGACGACCTCGAAGAGCACCTGGTTGCCCGAACCGCCGGCGAGCTCGCGGTGGAAGTTCAGGTGCGGCCGGTGGTCGGTCTTGTCGCGCTTGGCCGTGTCGAGCGCGAGCTCCAGGCGCTGCAGGCTTTCCTCGCTGCGGTTGAGGGCGGTCAGCGCCGCGATGCCGGGCTCGATCGTGAGCCTGGCGTCGACGAGCTGGAGGATCAGCTCGTCCTTCATCGGCGCGGAGTTCGGGTTCGGCATGAGCGTGCGGTGGATGCCGTCGCCCACGTAGATGCCCGAGCCGTGGCGCATGCGCACCGCGTCGGTGGTCTGCAGCCGGCGCAGCGCTTCCCGGATCGTCGGCGTGGTCACGGAGAACCGCTCGGCCAGCACGCGCACGGTGGGCAGGCTGTCGCCCGGCGCCAGTCGCTCGTCGGCGATCAGCTCCAGCAGCCCGTCCACGAGCTGTTCGGACAGCCCGTGTTTCGGGTGCGCTTCGGTCATCGGTGACTCCGTTCTGCGAGTGAATTGACTAAATCACTTGCTCAATTTGAAGTCAAGGATTTCGCGACGAACGTGCATAAGCGCAGGTCCGGAGGATGTGGGGTGATCTTCGGCGGTGCGGGCTACGCGGTGCCAGCGGTGGCGAGGCGGCGCGCGGCGACGTCTTTCGCGGTGCGCTCGAAGGCCTTCAGATCCGGCGTCGGTGTGCCCGCGGCGCGGCCCAGAACCAGCGTGGTGCCGGCCTGCCCGACGACCGGAACGGCCACCACGGCGTCGCCGATCCGGCTCGCGGCGCTCTCGCCGACGACCACCACGAGCTGGCCGAGCGCGACGCGGTCGACGATCTCGTCGAGTGACACCGGCGGGCACGTCGCGCGGTAGGCGTCGACCCGGCGCAGCTCCTCGATGGGGACGGCCGCGCGTGTCGCGAGCGGGTGGGACACGGGCAGGAGCGCGACCGGCGACTCGACGGCCAGCTCCGTGGTCGTGAGCCCGGTGGCGTCGGCGGACGCGCAGAGCAGGGCGACGTCGGCGGCTCCTTCGCGCAGCGCCTGGGTCTGGTCGGTGGTGAACAGCAGCTCGACCGGCGCGGCGGCGGGGCGGTGCGCGTAGGCCTCGAGCAGGTCGGACAGCAGCCCCGCGCCGGTGCCGGAGCGGACGGCGACCACGAGCCGCGCCGGTCGGGCCGCGCGCTGGGCTCGCCGCACCGCGGTGTCCACGGCGGCCAGCGCCGCGCGGCTTTCGGCGAGGAAGACGTTGCCGGCTTCGGTGAGGGAGACGCGGCGGCTCGTGCGGTCGAACAGCCGCACGCCGATGCGCCGCTCGAGGCGGGCGATCGCGCGTGACAGCGGCGGCGCCGCGATGCCGAGCCGCTCGGCGGCGCGGGCGAAGTGCAGCTCCTCGGCCACCGCGACGAAGTAGGCCAGCTCGCGCGTCTCCAGGCGATCCATACCTCCAGGGTAATGATCGTCGCCCGGACCGTCATCGTTCCGCGGGTCACCTGGGGGTTCCCTGGAGCCGTTCCCCCAGAGAAAGGCCATTTCCGTGAGTGACGAACGCGCGGTCCAGGAAGTCCTGGCCCGCTATGTCCGCGCGACCGACCGGCGAGACGGCGCCGCGCAGGGCGCACTGTTCACCGACGACGCCGAGGTCCGGATCCACGTCCGGACCGGGCCTGGCACATACGAGCCTGTCGGCGAACCGCTGATCGGCGGCGCTGGGGTGCGGTTTGCGGTGGAGCAGTTCATGCCGCCGCACCCCGAAGGCGGCACCGGGCACCACGTGACGTCGGACCATTTGATCGAGGTCGACGGCGAGCGCGCGCACCTGTCGGCGCAGTTCGTGGTGTTCGAGACGCTGCCCGAGCACGTTGTGCGGCCGATCGAGTCCGGCTACTACGACACCGACCTGCGCCGCGTCGGCGGCGAGTGGAAGATCTCGCGCCACGACGTGCTGAACGACTTCCTCCCGGCGGGGCTGCGGTCGTGAAAGCCGTGGTGCACCACCGGTTCGGTGGTCCGGAGGTGCTGGAGCTCGTCGAGCTGCCCGATCCGAAGATGAACCTCGACGGGGTGCTGGTGCGGGTGAAGGCGGCGGCCTTGAACCCCGCGGATCTCGGCCTGCAGGCGGGCGCGCTGGCCGAGGTCCAGGAGACGTACTTTCCCGCGGTGCCGGGGTGGGACGTCGCCGGCGTGGTGGAACGCGCAGGGCCGGCGGCGCCCGAGTTCTCGCCGGGCGACGAGGTGATCGGGTTCATCCGCGGCGAGGTCGCACACCGCAACGGCGGGTATGCGGAGAAGGTGGCCGTCGACGTGCGAACGTTGGTGCGCAGACCTTCTCGGCTGTCGTGGGCCGAGGCGGCCGGGTTGCCGCTCGGTGGGCTGACGGCGTTGCAGGCGGTTCGGGCTCTCGGATTGTCCTCGGGTGAGACGTTGCTGGTGCACGCGGCCGCAGGTGGCGTGGGTTCGCTCGCGGTGCAGCTGGCGGTTTCGCGTGGGGTGCGGGTGATCGGGACGGCTTCGGAGGCCAATCACGAGTACCTGCGGTCACTGGGCGCGTTGCCGGTTTCTTATGGTTCCGGTCTTGCTTCGCGGGTTCGTGCGTTGGTTCCAGCTGGCGTCGACGCGGTGCTCGACACTGTCGGCCGGGGTGCACTTTCGTCCACTCCGGACTTGGCGGCTCCGGGCGTGCGGGTGGCGTCGATTGTGGAGTTTTCCTTCCCCGGAGCGGTTCCGGTGTTCGCGCGCCTCGACCAGCGGGACCTGCTGACGCTGGTCGAACTGGCCGAGGCGGGCACAGTCTCGGTGCGCGTGGCGCGGACTTTCCCGCTGGCACAGGCGGCTGACGCGCAGCGGTTGCTGGCGGAGGGTCATGTGCCGGGGAAGGTTGTGCTGGTGCCTTAGCTTGCGATGAGCTGTTCGGGGATCGTCCATAAGGGACTCCCGACTCCCGGCTTCGGGGTCGAGGGCTTCGGGTGCGACGCCGGAACGTGGCGGGGTGTTGTCGTGGGCCGGGTCGAATGCTTCGGTGCTTCGGTGCTTCGGTGCTTCGGTGCTTCGGTGTGGCTCGGGTGGGGCCATGATGCCGGCGTTGTTGACGAGGATGTGGAGGACGGCCCGGCGCCCGACGAGATCGATGCCGTCGAGCAGCTCGGCGGCGGTGGAGTCCCGTGTGAACGGGGTGGTGATGGGCATTGCTGGTTCCGGGGCTCCGGCGCGGGGTGCGGGAGCGGGCAGATCTGGTCGGTTCCCCTGACGCGTAACGGGTTCACCTACGTCACCGGACCGTGTGGACGGTGGAACAACACCGCGGGACACCGGCCGGCGGAGACGTTCTCGGTGGCGCTGGCCGACGTGCGCGGGTTGCGGATCCGGTTGGCGGCGCACCTGCACACGGGGTGAGCGATCACGTCCGGCGCTTGACCAGGAAAACCGCGTGCCGGATGTGGCCCTCGACCGGGCCGGGCTGGTCGGTCAACCGGTATCCGGCCCGCTCGTACATCGCGATGTTGCGCTTGCTCGCGGCGCCCGTGAAGAGCTCGAAGCGGGCCGCCGACGCGGGCGCCTGGCTCTCCACGTGCTCCAGCAGCCGCCGGCCCAGGCCGCGGCCGGCGAGGTCGGGCGCGACCATCAGGCGGCCGACCTCCCAGGCGCCGTCCTCGAGCCGCCCGCGCACGGAACCCACCAGGCGCGGGCCCTGCCGCAGCACCCACACCCGCCAGGTACGGATCCCCTCGCGGACCTCGTCGAGGGTCTCGTGCAGCGCGGGGATCTCCAGGGTGTTGTTGAGCAGGGCTTCCTGCACCCAGCAGCACCGTTGCAGCACGAGCAATTCGGCGGCGTCGTCGGCGGTCGCTTCGAGGAGGCTGAGGTCCACGATGCCTGTTTAGCGGTCGGGAGGCCGGCGGCGCAATCGAGTTCAGCCGGATTCGAGAAAGAAGCCTCTCCACGAACTGTTCTCGGGCAGGATGGGCGCCATGGGGCACAACGATTCCGACCGCACGGCCGTGGCAGCTCACCGAGACGAGGTAGAGCCGGCTTTGGTCCAGGCCATCGTCGAGCGGGCGCCGCAGGTGGCGGCCGCGGTTCCGGCGACGGCGGCGGCCGCGCTCGGCCGGTGGCGTGGAGGGCAGGAACACCGCGCACGGGCTGGAACCGCGGAACCCGATGTGATCCGCACGCTGCGGGAGCTGCCGGGCTGGCTGGTGGAACGTTTGCACGGGGCGTTGGAGCTCACCGTGCGCTCGTTGCCGCCCGTGGTGGGGGCCGCGGCGGGGCTGGGTGGCGGTGTCGCCGGGACGTTCGCCTTCGCGTCCTTGACCACCGAGGCCGAAGCGTTGCGCGAAGCCCGCTCCTTCGAAGCTCGTCGGCAGGGTGCGGCCGAGGTGATCGCCGGCCTGGTGTCGCGGCTGGTCGGGGAGGAGGCCATCGCGGGGTTGCTGGGTGCCGATGCGGTGGGAGACGAAGAGGCAGCCGCCGCGGCGCACGGGGCGGCGTATCTCGCGGTGGCCGTGGTGACGGCGGCCGCGGTGCTGGGTGACGCGGGGTGCGACAAGGTCGCGGCGCAGGTCGGGCTCGGGTTGGGCGTGGCGTCGGTTCTCCTGCGGCGCCGGAGCATGCCGGTGGTGTACGAGGAACCGGTACTTGCCAAGAAACGCGTCGAGTACCGGTTGCCGGCCTTCGGCTCCATGCAAGTGGCGGTGCGCGAGCACGTGTTCGCGCTGGCCGAGGGGCCGCTCCCCGAGCCTGGGGAATTCGCCGACAACGGGCTGGTCGAAGTCGTCGAAGGCGCGGTGCTCGTGCGGACCAGGCGGGAAGCCGGGGTACAGGAAGTCCGGATGCGGGTGCTCGCCGAACCGCCGGCGAAGATCGACACGCAGGGCTGGCACGAGGTCGTCGAGGTCAGCTGGCCGGCTCGCCTCGGCGACGCGACCTTCGTGGGACCGAAGCACTACAACCACCGCCGGATCGCGACGCCGCCGTGGCCGGGTGACTTGCGGGTGCGGGTGTTCGCGTACGGCCGCGACGATGTCGAGACCGAGTCCTACGAGCTGGTCGTCTGGGAAGCGCCGCCGGCGCCGACTGTGGTCCACGCGCGAGCCGACCGGCTGGGCCACCGGCTGCGCGGCGAGCCGGAGCCCGCGGTGGCCGACCTGCCCGAGGCGGCGTATCGGTGGATCTGCCAGAGCGCGCTGTCGGAGGCGGCCACGGTGACCGTTGTCGTCGGGTTGACGCTGCGGGAGGTGTTGCAGGCGTTCGGCGCGGACATCCAGGAGCCGGAACCGATCGAAGACCTGCTCGACTCCGACCTCGAGTTCGGCCCGTGGGTGACAGTGTCCGAAGTGGACGGAATCGTGCTGGCTGTCGAAGAGAACGGCTTTCAGGGCGCGCAGCGTGAGGTGCTGGCCGAACTGTCGCGAGGCGGTCGCGCCGCGAGCATGTTCTGGAACGTCAACGCCGTCACGCGGCTTTCCTTCGCTCGCGACGGCGAACTCCTCGCTTCGGACGAACTCGGCCGGCCGCTGGGCGCCGATCCGGAAATGACCGCTGCCGTCGAGGGGCTGGACTTCGACGACTGGCGGGACCGTTATGCGAAGGGCCTGGTGGCCGTCGAGCGGTTCACCGGTCGGGGACTCACGGTGGACGACCTGGACGAGATCGAGGATGCCGGCATGGGTTATCCCTTGGCGGACCGGTGACGGCCGGACGGGTCACGCCGCCGGGGTGAGGCGACACTGGAGGGCATGAACTTCGAAGCACTCCGTGCCTTCGTCGCGGTCGCGGAGGAGGGGCAGTTCCGGCTGGCGGCCGGGCGGCTGGGGATCAGCCAGCAGGCCGTGTCGAAGCGGGTGGCGGGGCTCGAGGGCGAGCTGGGTGTCGCGCTGTTCGAGCGGGTCGCGGCGGGGGCGTCGCTGACGGCGGACGGGCGGACGTTCCTGCCGCGCGCGAAGGCGGTGCTGAGCGCGGTCGCCGACGCGGTGGAGTCGGTGCAGCGGGAGACGCGGCCGTTGCGCGTGGACGTGCTGGGGCGGCGGCTGGCGGCCGCCGAGCTGTTCCGGGAGTTCCACCGCGAGCACCGCGAGGTGCCGATGGAGATGCTCACTTCCAGCGGCGCGGCCGAGACGTTGCGGGAGCTGCGCGCGGGCGCGGTCGATGCCGGGTTCACGTACCTGCGCGAGCCGCCGGACGGGCTGAAGCACGCGTACGCGTACCTAGAGCCGTTGCAGATCGTGGTCGGGCCGGGGCATCCGCTGGCCGGGCGGCGGGAGGTGCGCCTGGCCGAGGTCGCCGAGCATCGCGCGTGGGTGCCGGGGATCCGGCGCGGCAGTGAGTGGGAGGGCTTCTACGCGGAGCTGTCGGCGGAGTTCGGCGTGGACGTCGACCCGGACGGGCCGAACTTCGGGCTCGAAGCGCTACTCGACACGCTGGCGGAGTCGCACACCCTGTTCACGTTCGTCGGCGAGAAGATCCGCATCGCGTGGCCCGAGCGGCACGATCTGCAGCGCATTCCAGTGGTCGATCCGGTGCCGTGTTACCCGTGGTCACTGGTGTGGCGCCCGGGGACCGGTCATCGTGGGCTGGCCGAGCTGGTGGCGTTCGTGCGGCAGGGGTGGGCGAGTCCGGCCGGCGCGAGCTGGGTGCCGGGGCACGTGCGCCGCGAGCTGGTCAGGGGCGCGCGATCATCGTGAAGCCGGTGCCGAACGGATCCGTCACGGTCGCCATCCGCCCGTACGGCGTCCCCGCCACTGAAGCGACTGTGCCGCCTGCGTCGCGAACCTTGGTGGCCGAGGTGTCGGCGTCGGCGACTTCGAAGGTGGTGGCCGAGGCCGAGGCCGGGGCGTCGCGGAGGTTGAAAATGCCGCCGACCTCGTGGCCGTCGGGGCGGCGCAGGAAGGTGAAGTCGGCCTCGGGCAGGTCGTCGTTGCCGTCGAGCGTGAAGCCGAAGACGGTGCAGTAGAACTTGCGCGCGTCGGCCGCGGCGGGGGTGATGAGATCGTTGCGCACCAGGGTGTCGGGCTCGTTGACCAGGCGGGCGCCGGGGAACGCGTGGCCCTCCCACAGACCGAAGAGGGCGCCGGACGGGTCCACGGCGAGGGTGGCGCGGCCGCGATTCCCGACGTCGTGCGGTTCGCGCAGCAGCGTTCCGCCGGCCGCGGCGACGGCTTCGGCGGTGCCGGCGCAGTCGTCCGTCGCGAGGTGGACCTGCCAGCCGGGTGTGGGGTCGGTCGCGTGGTGCAGGCCGGCGACGGGGAGGCCGCGCACGAGACAGTCGCCGCCGTCGAAGTCCCAGCCGAAGACGGCGCCGTAGAAGGCCCGCGCGCGGTCGAGGTCGGGCACGGCCAGGTCGATCCAGGTCGGCGTGCCGAGCGGCTGATTGGTCTCGACGGGGCTCATCGGAATCCTTTCGACGTCGTGGTGTCCGAACGGTAGAACCCCATCCGGCCAGTTTCCGGCCTGATTTGCCCGGTTCGCGGCTAGCCTGTCGTCCTCGAAGCGGAAGGAGTCCCCTCATGGCAGAGCTGGTGCGCACCGACAGCGGGGTCGACCTCGTGTTGCGCCGCACGTTCGCGACGTCGCCCGAAGGAGTTTGGGCTGACGTGACGCAGCCGCACCGCACGGCGCTGTGGTTCGGACCGTGGGAAGGCGAAGGCGCACCCGGGAAAACGGTCCGCGTGCGGATGGTGTTCGAGGAGGGCAAGCCGTGGATCGACATGCGCGTCGACGCGTGTGAGGCACCGCGGCGGCTGGCGTTGCTGGGCATGGAGGACGCCGGCGGGTGGCCGATGGAGCTGCTCGTGTCCGAAGTGGAGGACGGGACCGAGCTGCGCCTGGTGCACCACCTGACGAGCACCGACGGCATCGGCGAGATCGGGCCCGGCTGGGAGTACTACCTCGACCTGCTGGTCGCCGCGCGCGACGACACCGCCCGCCCGTCGTTCGACGACTACTACCCGGCGCTGAAGGAGTCGTTCGAGGCGCTGCGGGAATAATGCTGCGGGAATAATTTCGGGGCGGGCGGACTCAGATGGTGGGGACGGGTGGCAGATCGCCGGGCCGCCGCCGCACTCTGGAATGTCGCTCAGTCTAGGAAATGGCAGGCAGGATGAGCTCGTCGCCGCTCGACAACCCGGTGTGGGCAGCGCTGACCGGACCGCACGCGCACTTGGCCGAGCAGAAGGGCCAGGTCCTGCGCTACCCAGCGGACGTCGCGCCGTTCGTGGCCCTGCCGGATCAGCCGGACGAGCACGTCTGGCGTGACGTCGGCGACCTCGCCGGGCCCGGAGCCACGGCCGTGATCGCCGGCGCGACGGGTCCCGCGCCCGCGGGCTGGACCGTGCTCGGGGAAACGCCGGGCGTGCAGCTCGAGGGCACCGGCCTGACGGTGGCGCCCGACGCGGAAGCCGTCCGCCTCACCGAGGCCGACGTGCCCGAGATGCTCGACCTCGTCGCCCGCACGCAGCCCGGCCCGTTCCTGCCGCGCACGATCTCACTGGGCACCTACCTGGGCATCCGCCGCGACGGCGCCCTCATCGCGATGGCCGGCGAACGCTTCCACCCGCCGGGCTGGACGGAGATCAGCGCGGTCTGCACCGACCCGGCGTTCCGCGGCCAGGGCTTGGCGGCGCGGCTGATCCGCGCGGTCGCGGCGGGCATTCGTGAGCGCGGGGAGCTGCCGTTCCTGCACGCCGCCGCGTCGAACGTCGGCGCGATCCGGCTGTACGAGCACCTGGGCTTCCGGCTGAACCGGACGTTGGTGTTCCTCGCGGTGCAGGTGCCCGAAGCGGACAAGCGCTAGTTGTAGTGACCATGGACGTTGTTGACGGTTGAGCGGCGCGTCGGGTTGATCACGACGAAGGCCTCCGTGTGTGGTGCTGGTGTCTGACGCC
>NZ_JBFBAE010000015.1:0-135109 GCF_040689465.1 Amycolatopsis sp. NPDC051373
ACCGGCCACAGACCAACGGCAAAGCCGAACGTTTCAACCGCACCCTCGCCGAGGAATGGGCCTACGCCCAGCCCTTCACCAACTCACAGCATCGAGCCCAAGCACTGCCCGAGTTCCTGCACCACTACAACCACCACCGAGCCCACACCGCCCTCAACGGCCACCCACCCATCACCAGAGTCAACAACCTCACAGGGCACTACAGCTAGTTTCCGGCGACTGGCGAGAATCCGGTGGAACACGGCGATCCAGCCGGTTCCGGGCGGTGAAACGCGAGGGCTAGCGTCAGGGCCGTGAGCAAAGTCTTCCTGTCTATCCACGTGCTGGCGGCGATCCTCGCCGTCGGGCCTGTGGCTGTGGCCGCCAGTATGTTCCCCGCCGCGCTGAAGCGGGGTGATCGCTCGACGTTGGCGTTGCTGCACCGCATCTGCCGTGTGTACGCGTGGGTGTCGATCGCCGTGCCGGTGTTCGGCTTCGCCGTCGCCGGGACGATGAAGGTGACGGGCCAGACGTGGGTCCTCGTCTCGATCGCGCTGACGGCGGTGGCCGCGGTCGTGCTGCTGGTGTTCGTGCTGCCGGGTCAGCGGGCCGCGTTGGCGGGGCCCTCGGGCGACGGTGCGGTGCCGGCCGAGTCTGCTGAGGCTTCGGTGGCGACCGCGCTGGACACCCGCGTCGCCGGGCGGCTGGCCATGACGACGGGGGTGTTCAACCTGCTGTGGGCCGTGGTCACGGTGCTGATGATCGTGCGGCCGGGTTCGTCTACCGGGGTGTGAGGCACCCCAGGACGTCGGCGAGGTCCGCGGCACGCACCAACGGGCCGACGTGACTGGCGTCCAGCGAGCGGACGTCGAACGGGTAGGCCGGCGTGAGCGCGTCGGCCTCCTCGATGAACCGGTCCTGCAACGCGAGCGGCATGCTTTCGTCGCGGGTGAGCCGCACGTAGGTGTGGGGCACCCGGCCCCACGTGGCGGCGTCGGCTCGGTCGTTGCCGGCGTCGAGGGACTCGTCCGGGTCCATGCCGGCGAGGAACGACAGCAGCTCGGCGTCGGTCCCGTCGGCGAGCATCGCCTGTTTCAGGGCGGCGAGGTGGGCGGGGTCGGCGGACCGCCAATTCATGCGGATCACGCCGAGCTGTGCGGGATCGCCGACCATGACCTTCGCCGCTTCGTCCAGCGCGGCCGACGAGTACGCCGGGTTCCGCAGGTAGCCGGCGGGGGTGTCGTCCACGCAGCACCAGGCCGACACATAGACGGTCCGGTCCAGCAGCTCCGGCACGGCGTTGGCGACGCTCGTGACGGTGAGCCCGCCGCGGCTGTGCCCGACGAGGATCACGGGACCGTGGTCGTGCGCCCGCCGCACGACGTCCGTCACCGCCGCCACCACGTCGGCGTGGGTGACCCCCGCGAGTGGTGACGGCTCGGTGGCGAACGTCGCCAGGTCCTGTGCCTGGTACGCCGCCGAGAACCCAGCCGTGCCGTGGCCGGGCAGGTCGACCGCGAGCGAGCGGTGGCCGCGTAGCGCGAGCTCGCGCTGCAGCGCGGAGAAGCAGCGGCTGGTGGCGTTGGAACCGTGGACGAGGACGAAGGTGGGCGCCATCTCGGCGATTCTGCCCGAATCGGTCAGGTCGCCGTAGCGGTTTTGCTCTGTCCGCGGAGGATTTCAGGCCGCGGCGATGCTCCCTCCGCCGTCGACGCGCAGGATCTGGCCGGTGATGAACCCCGCGTCCTCGGAGAGCAGGAAGCAGATTGCGTGGGCGATCTCCGCCGGACGCCCGAGCCGGCCGACCGGCAGCTTCTCCAGGAACCGGGCTTCGCCTTCGGACCCGGCGGGCGTGCCACGACGGAACAGTTCGGTCTCCGTCGGCCCGGGCGCGACGGCGTTCACAGTGACACCGCTCTGCCCGAGCTCCGCGGCCCAGATGGCGGTGGCGGTTTCGAGCGCCGCCTTCGAGCCCGCGTACGTGGTGCGAAGCGGGGTACCGAGCGTGACCATGCTGGTGACGTTGACGATCCGGCCCCGGCCGGCAGCGAGCATTCCGGGCAGCACGGCCTGGGTCACCTGCACCGCGGTGCGGAAGTTCAGGTCGTAGGCGTGGGCGACGTCGTCGAGGTCGATCGACCCGAGCGGCGCCAGCTTGGCGAAGCCGACGTTGTTCACCACCGCGTCGACGGGACCTTCCGCGAGGACCTTGTCGAGCGTCGCGGCGGTGGCGTCGCGGTCGCCGAGGTCGACGGCGTGGAAGCTGCCGGGGAACTCGGCCGGCGCGGTGCGCGCCAGGCCGATCGGGTGGTGGCCCGCGGCGGCCAGCCGGTCGACGACCGTCCGGCCGATGCCCTTGGACGCCCCGGTGATCAGCACTCGCATGACTGGTGACTCCTCTGTGTGTTACTCGGTTGCGCCATGACGGTAATGTTCTGGGTGAGCCGTGGGAAATGTCCTTCGCGTTATGGCGGCATGCCGCGGCGAACATGGCTGGAGGTCCTCGTGACGACGATGCAGCAGCTCAAGGTGCTCCTGGCGGTGGCCGACCACGGCGGCTTCACGGCCGCGGGCGAGCGGCTCGGCATGGCGCAGCCCGCGGTGAGCCGCTCGGTCGCCGCGCTGGAAGCCGAGCTCGGCGCACCGCTGCTCACCCGCCAGCGCACGGGCGTCACCCTCACCGAAGCCGGCGAACGCGCCGTCCGGCGAGCGCGCGAGGCCGTGCGGCAGGTCGATCTGCTGCGCGCGGAGGTCGCCGAGGTAGCCGGGCAGATCACCGGGACGCTGCGGATCGCCAGCCTGCCCACCGCCACGGGGACCCGGCTGCCGGCCGATCTGCGGGCGTTCACCGAACGCCACCCGCTCGTCGCGGTGCGGCTGATCGAGGGCAGCGACCAGGAGGTGCGGGACTGGCTCGACCTGGGTGTCGCCGACGCCGCCGTGGTCACGCTGCCCGCGCCCGGCCTGCGGACGGTGCTGCTCGACAGCCACGAGATGTGCGCCGTGCTGCCCGCCGGTCATCGGCTGGCGGGGCGCGAGGCCGTGTCCTACGCGGATCTCGCCGAGGAGCCGTTCGTCCGCCCGACCGGCGGCTGTGCGCAGGTGTTCGCGGCGGCCGCGGAGCAAGCCGGGGTTCACCTGGAGGCGACGTTCGAGGCCCGCGAGATGTCGGCCGTGCTGGAGATGGTGCGGGCGCGGCTGGGCGTGAGCATCCTGCCGTCGGTCGGCGTGCCGCGTCTTGACGGCACCGTGCTGCGGCCCTTGGTGCCGCGCACGCCGCGGACCGTCGCTGTCGCCGTGAGCGCGAGCGCGTCGCCGGCCGCGCGGGCGTTCCTGGAGCAGCTCCAATCCGGAGCCGATCAGGGTTGAGGTCCACTGTGGAGGGTCTCCGTTCAGGCCGCCTTTAGGGGCGCTTAGGGGTCGTTGGGCGGCTTCCGGGCGGGCTGGCTTGGTGCGTCGGGGACCCGGTCGGCGTGACCTCGTTCCGCTGTGACAGACGGAAAGGCGGGCCGCTCGCGCGGACCACGCCTCCTTTCGACGGTTCCACGCGGCGCCGAAGGCTCAGGCGCGGACGGGAAACTCGTCGTGTTGGCTGCGATACATGTGTCGGCCGAACCGGCGGCCGAGGTCCGGGTGCCGCGGCCACACCGGCCGGCGCGTGCCGGCGACGAGCTGGCAAGGGATGGGCTGAGAGCCGCATCTGTGCCACGAGTTCCTGACGCGGGTACGGCTCCTTGCGGTACGGCGGACGGGTATCTGCGCACCAGACCAGCAACCTGACGCGAACACACTGCGCGACGGTCGGGCGGTGGGGCTGTCTTCTGCGATCTGGACGGCTGAGCGTTCACGATGGTCCGCCCGAGGCGCACGGCATCGCGATCTTGCGAGGGTCCACCCCAACCGCCTCGCGGATCAGGAGAAGGTGGCAACGCAAGTTGCGGCTCAGCGCACGAAAAACAGCACCGAGCCGCACCTGTCTTCGCGCGCGTTTCGAAGCGAGGTGTGCTCTCCACAGGGTGGCGAGCACACCGTCCGCAATGGTCGATATCCGGACTGGGCCGGCAGGCGAAAGCTCCATATCTCCAGGCTACCGACCCCGCTCGAACATCCGCACGATATCGATAGAGTGAATCAAGAGCGCACGTCGGTACTGTCCAAATAGGTCAGCGCCGCGCGATCCGGCGGTTCTCGTCGCGGCCGGCTTCCAGGCCCGGCTTCGCGAACGATGTCGCTGAGGTGGTTCTCCACCGTGGGCTCGAGGCAAGTCGCGGTGAGGGAGAGAACGCGTGGCGAAGTACGTGATCGGGCCGGAGGTCGCGCTGCGGCTGGCCGTGGAGCAGGCCGTGGTGGGGCACCGGTTGCTGACGCCCACGCTGATCCGTTCGCCGCGTGGTCCGCGCTCTACGCGCAGGCGCGCCGGGGCGAGCTGACGAAGAAGGACGCGGCCGTGCGGCTCGATCGCGTGAGGGCGTTGAAGATCCGGCTGCTCGGTGACCGGGTGCTGCAGGCGATCGCGTGGCAGGTCGCCGAGGAGCTCGGCTGGGCGGACACGTACGTCGCCGCATACGTGGCGTTGACGCGGTTGCACGGCGACGCGTTCGTGACGCTCGACGAGCAGCTCGCGCGCGACCTCGACGGGGTCGTACCGGTAGCGGGGTTCGCAGCACTGAGCTGAAGCCCGTCTTGAATGGCCTGGTCGTGGCCGCGGGAAGCGGCGCCGTGGCCCGGAACACTCTTCGGCCGAGTGCGCGGACTATGACGCGAAGATCGAATAACGCGGAAAGTGCCCGCTTGAATTCGCACAGCAATTTCGATCAGGACGGCCACCCGGAATGGACCGGGTGGCCGTCCGCTTTTCCCGGCGGCCGGTGATCGTCGAAGATGGCGGCATGTCACGACGTGAGCTCGTGGTGCTCGGGTCGGCGAGCCAGACGCCGACCCGGCACCGCAACCACAACGGGTACCTCCTGCGGTTCGACACCGACGGCGTGCTGTTCGACCCGGGGGAGGGCACGCAGCGGCAGATGACCCACGCCGGCGTGGCCGCCGCGGAGCTCACGCGCATCTGCATCACCCACTTCCACGGCGACCACAGCCTCGGCCTCTCCGCCGTGCTGCAGCGGCTGTCGCTCGACGCCGTGCCGCGGCCCGTGCGCTGTCACTACCCGGCCTCCGGCCAGGCGTTTTTCGAGCGCCTGCGCTATTCCACCGTCTACCACGAGCGCGCCGAGGTCGTCCCGCGGCCGGTGCTCGCCGACGGCTGGACCGACGGCCCGATGTCCGCCCACGTCCTCGACCACCGCATCGACTGCTTCGGCTACCGCTACACCGAACCGGACGGCATCCGCATGCTCCCCGACCGCCTCGCCGCCGCCGGCGTCCGAGGTCCGGACATCAGCCGGCTGCAGCGAGATGGCTCGTTGGAGCTCGACGGCCGCACTGTTCACCTCGCCGACGTCAGCGAGCCGAAGCCAGGACAGGTTGTGGCGTTCGTCATGGACACGCGCCCGTGCGCGGGAGCCCTGGACTGCGCGCGCGACGCGGACCTGCTGGTCGCCGAGTCGACCTTCCGCGCCGCCGACGCCGACATCGCCACCCGCTACGGCCACCTCACCAGCACCGACGCCGGCCGGCTCGCCGCGGCCGCGGGCGTGCGAAAGCTCGTGCTGACCCACTTCTCGCAGCGCTACCCCTATGCGGAGGCCGACGCGTTCGGGGAGGAAGCGGCGGAGGTCTTCGACGGGGAGATCCACGTGGCGCGCGACTTCGACGTGATCCCGCTGCCTCGCCGGCGCTGACGGCTCGCCGGCCGTGACCTGGGCCGTCGGCGTGTCGGTGCCCGGGGTGGGCGGGGCGCGCCGGCGGTCGTGCCAGACTTCCGGGCGATGTACACGCCCTCCGATCTCGCCGATCTGCTCGAGTGCGCGCACCGGAGCGTCCTCACGCAGGCGCTGGCGGCGGGACTGCCCGGCGCGCCGAGGCCCGGCTCAGGACCTGACCAGCTGGCCGTGAAGCACGGGCGCGCGCACGAGGAGGCGACGCTCGGGCGGCTGCGAGCCGAACGCAAGGTCGTGGAGATCGAGGAGCGGGATCCGGTCGTCGCGGCGAAGGCGACGGAGGAGGCGCTGCGCGCGGGCGCGCCCGTGGTCTACCAGGCCGTGTTCCACGACGACGAGTTCACCGGCCGCGCCGATTTCCTGCTGCGCGACGACGAAGGCGGCTACGAGGTCTACGACACCAAGCTCGCCCGGCACGCCAAGCCGTCCGCGGTGGTCCAGCTGACCGCGTACGCCGATGCGCTGCGCCGAGCCGGGTGGCCGGCTGGTCCGGACATGCACCTGCTGCTGGGCGACGGCACGACGCGCACCCTGCGCGTCGACGACTTCCTCCCGCTGCTCGACCGCCTGCGCTCGCGGCTGCGCGACCGCCCGGCCCGGCTGCCGCTGCAGCTGTGGGCCGACGAACGGCCGGCGTGCGGCGCGTGCCGCTTCGCGCAGCACTGTTCGACGGCGCGGGAGGCGGACCGCGACCTGTCGCTCGTCGCAGGCATGCGCGGAGACCAGCGGCGCAAGCTCGTGACGGCCGGGCTCGCCACGATCGACAAGCTCGCCGCCGCCGGGCCGGACGACCGGCCGCGCGACATGTCCGAGACCACCTACACCACGCTGCGCGCGCAGGCCGCGATCCAGGTGCGCCAGGACGAGACGGGCGAGCTCGCCTACGAGGTGATCGACCCCGCCGCGCTCGCCCAGCTGCCGCCGCCGAGCCCGGGCGACGTCTTTTTCGACATGGAAGGCGACCCGTACGCGTTGGCGGGCACCGGGCTCGAGTACCTGTTCGGTGCGGTGACGGCCGACCCGGACACCCCCGACGGCACCGGCGGTCAGCGGTTCACCCCGTTCTGGGCCCACTCTCGGGCGCAGGAGAAGCGCGCGTTCGAGGAGTTGGTGGACTTCGCCACCGCGCGGCTGGCCGAACACCCTGGCGCGCACGTGTACCACTACGCGCCCTACGAGGTCACCGCCATCAAGCGTCTTGCCGCCGTGCACGGCACGCGCGAGGAAGCAGTGGACGAGCTGTTGCGCAACGGCGCGCTCGTGGACCTGTATGCGGTGGTGCGCAAGGCGTTGCGGGTCGGGCAGCGGTCGTACTCGATCAAGTACCTCGAGCCGCTCTACATGCCCTCCGCCCGCGACGGCGATGTGAAGACGGCCGCGTCCAGCATCGAGGCGTACGAGGACTACCTCACGCTCACGGCGGCCGGCGAGCCGGAGCGGGCCGACGAAGTGCTGCGCGGCATCGGTGAGTACAACGAGTACGACTGCGTGTCCACCCTGCGGCTGCTGGAGTTCCTGCACCGGGTGCGCGTGGACGAGGGCATCGAGCTCGTCGAGCCGGAGCCTGAGTCCGATGTGGACGCTCTGCTGCGGGAGACCGAGGAAGACGTCGCGGCGCAACGGCGGGCGGAGCGCGCGGCCGCGATGGCGGCGCTCGTCGACCCGTTGCTCGACGGCCTGCCCGACGACCCGGCGGAGTTCACCCCGGACGACCACGCCCGTGCGCTGCTCGCCGCCTCCGTGGGCTACCACCGGCGTGAGACGAACCCAGCGTGGTGGGAGTTCTTCCGCCAGCTGGCGGCGCCGCTCGGTGACCTGGAGATCGACACGACGTGCGCGGTGCCCGTTTCGGTGTCCGTCGGCGAGTGGGTGCCGCCGTCCGGCCGGCTGCGCACGGCGAAGCGGACGCTCGTCGTGGCGTGCGACCCGGACCGGCCGCACCCGTTCGCACCGGGCGACGACGTGCGCCTGCGCTACGGCGCCGAAGCGCGCGACGCGAAGGTGGTGGCTTCCTCGGCCGTCGAGCTGACGCTGGAGGAGAGCAGCGCGCCCGACGCGACGTCGAACGATCGCCCGGCCGCGGTGCTGCCCGGCAGCCCGGTGCGGCCGTCGCCGAAGGACGAGGCCGTGGCCGATCTCGCCCGGCTCGTCGGGGAAACCCTGCCGGTGCTGCCGAAGCACCCTGGTGTGGACCTCCTGCGCCGCACGGCGCCCCGGTTGCGGACCGGCGGCGCGTTGCCGGCCGCGGGTGAGGACCTGGTCGCGACGGTGATCGAGGCCGTCGACGCGCTCGACGGTTCCGTGCTCGCCGTGCAAGGCCCGCCGGGCGCCGGGAAGACGTACCTGGCGGGCAAGCTGATCGCGCACCTCGTGCGGTCGGGCCGGACGGTCGGGGTCACGTCCAACAGCCACAAGGCCGTGGAGAACGTGCTTTCCGCCGCGCTGGACAACGATCCTTCGCTGGCGTGCGCCAAACGCGCGAAGCGGACGCCGGACCCCTCGGTGCCGTGGGAACAGCCGAAGAACAACAACGCTCTGGTGCGCTGGCGCGAGGAACACGACACCGGGCACCTGGTGGGTGGCACAGCGTGGACGTTCGCCAACGCGGCTGTGCGCGCGGAGCCGTTCGACGTGCTCGTGATCGACGAGGCCGGCCAGTTCGCGCTGGCCGACGCACTGGCCGTGTCGACGTGCGCGAAGAACGTGGTGCTGCTGGGTGATCCGCAGCAGTTGCCGCAGGTGGTGCAGGGCACGCACCCGGCGGGCGCGGAGGCCTCGGCGCTGGGGCACCTGATCGGCGACGCCGACATCATGCCGGCGCACTTGGGCTACTTCCTCGACCAGACGCGCCGCATGCACCCGGCGGTGTGCGCGCCGGTGTCGCGGCTGTCGTACGCGGGGTTGCTGCACTCGCACCCGTCGGCGTCGCGCTCGGTCGACGGGTTCGCGTCGGGGCTGTACCTGGCGTCGGTGGAGCACCGGGGGAACACGACGCGTTCAGTCGAGGAGGCGGCCGAGGTCGTCTCGGTGATCTCGGCGCTGCACGGGCGCACGTGGGAGGGCCGTCCGCTGTCGGACGCCGACTTCCTCGTGGTGGCGCCTTACAACCTGCAGGCCCGCGTGGTCACGCGTGCGCTGGCCGACGCCGGCTTCGGCGACGTCCGCGTGGGCACGGTCGACCGGTTCCAGGGCCAGGAGGCGCCGGTGGTGGTGACGACGATGACGTCGTCCTCGGCCGTCGACCTCCCGCGCGGCCTCGACTTCCTGCTCTCGCGCAACCGGCTGAACGTCGCGCTGTCGCGGGCGCAGTCGGTGGCGGTGCTGGTGTGTTCGCCGCATCTGCTGGAGGCCGACATCCGCACGGTCGATCAGATGCGGCTGGTGTCGGGGATGCTCGGGCTGCTGCAGGACGCACTGCCCTGGCCCGGCTCCGGATAAGGGCGTGCCCCCGGTCCCGTCGCTGCGGAGGGGGAGTTCGCGCGGGCCGGGAGCGGGGGCACTGGTTCCCGCCTCGGGCGCCGCGCCGATGGGGGGATCGGCGGGTGCGGGCGGGAGCTTTCTCTTCGGGTGGCTTGCGTCGGCACGGGGGGTCGCCTCTCGGCGAGTGGCGCGACCCGGCGTCTTGCGACGGCCCGGGAAGGCAGTAGGTGAGGCCCGGGGACACCCGCCGTACCGACACTCTGTACAACGCCTGGGCGGGGCCGGTGTTCCGGATTTCCCTTGTGACGCAGGTCGCTCAGGTGATTTTCATGATCCTGATTTCATGATCCACTGTGGACGTTTGGATGCCCCCGCTCCCGCCGCGGCAGTGGGTCCGGCGACAGGAGCAGGAGCACATGAGCCCGCCCCGCGCTGCCTCGGGGCAACTGCGGCGCAGCGGGGTGGGGTGGTCTGAGGAGTTGGTCGAGGCCGGTGCGGGGGTCGCCTCTCGGCGGTTGGCGCGACCCGGCGTCTTGCGACGGTCCGGGAAGGCAGTGGGTGGAGCCCGGGGACACCACCGCACCGGCAAAGTTAGTAACTGCTGCCGACGTGAAGGTATTCCCGATGATCCACAATGGAGGGTGCTGAGGGTGCTCCCGCTCCCGGCTCCGCCGGCTGGGGGCCCGGCGAGCGAGAGCAGGAGCACTGGCGCCCGCCCCGCGCCGCGTTGGGGGAGCGCGAGGCAACGGGGCGGGTGGTCTTACGCCGGCACGGGGGTCGCCTCTCGGCGAGTGACGCCAACCCGGGGCCGGCGAACCGGCTGTCCGGGAAGGTGAGTTGTGGAGCCCGGGGACCCCTCCGTACCGACAGTCAGTACAACGCAGGTGACCACCGAATGTTCCAGGGCCCGCGAGTGACGTGGATCGCGACCGTTCGGGTGATCGCTCGGCCTCGTACCGAGCTACCGGCGTCGCCACGCGGGGCGGGAGCCGTCGGTCGGTCAGCTGCGCCTGCCGGCCGATGAGGGGTGGCCGAATGCGGAAGTCACGGCGGCAGAGGGGAAACGAGCGTCGGCGGACCTTCGCCAGGCGGTGCGCCAGGTGGTCCCCGTCGGCGAAGGGTGCTCAGGCGCCACGCGGCTCGGCACCATCGACGCACGGACGGCCCGCGTCGCAGTCGGCAGCGGGCGGGCGCACCGCGCGTGGTCCAGACCGCGGCCGGCAGGTGGCTCACCTTGCTGCCGAAGGCCGGCGACCGCGTGTCGCAAGAGCTCTCCTCCCGGGGCGAGTGAGGGTGGTTGTTTTTGTGGCCCCCTGGGCGCGGAAGGGGGACTACCAGGGGGCCTGGCCCGCCGCCCGGTCGGGGGAATGTCGAGGCTGAGCGGGTTGTCGGTGACACTAGCGGTAGAAGTCGATCTAGGATCAGTCCACGAAACGGTGAATCGATCATGGTGAACACTTACTCCTGGTGATCATGTGTGGTGAGGCGGTTTCGGGCCCCTTCGGGTGCGCCGAACCACGTCGTGAGAGCTTGGCGACGGGCGATCGAGTCAGCTGGTGGGCCGAGCGAGGCTTACGTCGGCATGGCGGTTGGGAGCGGGTCGGCGTCGAGTCCATCGGGCCAGTTCCGGCGAGGCGGATGGCGTGCGCGTCGGGCTGCCCGCCTCGGTTCTGGTGACGTGCGTCAGCTTGGCTCGGGTGCGCGAACCACGTCGTGAGGGCCTCGCGGAGGCCGGCCGGATCGGCGGCTGCGTCGAGAGGCGCGGCCCACGCGATGTGCGCGTCCGGGCGGAGGAGGAGGGCGTCGGCCGGGCGGAGGTGGGTCTTGGCGGTGTGGAGGGCAACGCGGGGAGCCCAGGGTTCGGCAACCGCGCGGAGTTCCGGGCGGTCGGCGAGGTCGACGAACACCGGCCGGCCCGGGCGCACCAGCGAGGCGCGAGACGACGGGCCGTGGTCGGTGGACAGGGGGAAGTCGCGGGCGAAGGTGCCGGCCAGGGGGTGGTCCGAACCGGGCGCCGGGTAGCGCAGGTCTGGGCCGCCGATGGTGGCGGCGAGGCGGCGCAACGGTTGTTCGTCAGTGAGGAGCTCCTGGAACAGCGTGCGAAGCGCGTCGGAGGCGGGGTCGTGGCCGCGGCGCAGGGCGGCCTGTGCGCTGGTCTGCAGGAGGGCGCGGGAGCCGGCGTAGTGGCGTTCGGCGTGGTAGCTGTCGAGCAGGCCGGGCGGCGCCCAACCTTGCACGGCCGCGGCGAGTTTCCACGCCAGGTTGACCGAGTCGAGCATGCCGAGGTTGAGCGACGCCCCCGAGGAAGCAAGCAGGTGCGCCGCGTCGCCGGCCACGAAGACGCGCCCAACCCGATACCGGGCGACCTGCCGGCCCTGCCACTGGTAGCGCGACAGGCGGCGCACCTCACCGAGGGGCAGCGAACCGCCGAGTACGCGACGGATGCTGGCTTGGAACTCGGCCTCGGTCATCGGGCTGAGGTCGTCGTACTCGGTCGCTTCCTCCTCGACGGTGTTGATCAGCAGAACCTCCGGCCCGATCGCGCCCAACGCGAAGACCCCGCCGTCGGTCCGCGTGAAACCCTGGCGCAGCAATCCCAGTCCGGGTACGTCCAGGTCACCGTTCTCCAGCCGGCTCACCGAATCCGGCACCGTCGCCTCGACGAGCCGGTTCACCTCCGGGTACGTCGTGCCCGGGAACGGCAGGCCCAGCAACTCGCGGACCCGGCTGCGGCCGCCGTCGCACCCCACGACGTAGCGAGCAGTGACCCGGTACGGCCCGTCGGGGCCACGCACGTCCACTGCCACCGCGGCGTCTTCGCGAAGGCCGACAACTTCGTGCCCCTCCCGCAGCTGCACCCCGAGCTCCGCCGCGTACTCGGCGAGCGTGCGTTCGAGCACCGGCTGCGGGATGCCCAGCGCGTGGTACGCCGGCTCGGCCAGGTGCGAGAGGCCCAGCTCCATCCCGCCGAACGGCAGCGACGGCGCCGCGTGCACCGGGGAAGCGGCAGCTTCGAGCCGCTCCAGCACCCCGCGGTAGCGCAGCAGCTCCACGATTCGGCCGCCGAGACCGTTGGCCCGCGGTACTTCCCGGCGTCGCGGCTGGCGCTCCAGCACCAGCGGCCGCACCCCGGCCAGGCGCAGCTCGGCGGCCAGGACCAGGCCGGCCGCACCGGCACCCACGATGATCACGTCGTGCACTTCGTACCCCTATTTCGCTGACAGCCGCCGATTCTGCGGCACGACGGGGGTCTTGCGGCAAGCCCTGGGGTGCGCTATAGCTTGAGAGTGGGAGACGTCCAGTGTGGACGGATCCCTCACGCCACCCGGACCTCGACGCCGGCTTGGCGAAACCGTTCCAGTGCCTCCGAAGGCGCCCCGGCGTCCGTGACCAGCACGTCCACGTCCTCCATACCGCACACGGTCGCCAACGCGGTGCGCGAGAACTTGGCACTCTCGGCAACCAGCACCGCGCGCCGCGAAGACCGCTTCGCGGCGCGCTTCACGGCGGCGTCCTGCAGGTCGTGGGCGGTCACGCCGTCGTCGGGTGACAGGCCGCAGCACGTGAGCACGAAGGTGTCGAACCGCAGCGCCGCGAGGGCGGCCTCGGTGATCGGCCCGACCATCGAGCCCTCACCGAAGCGCGTGGTCCCGCCGGGCAGCAGCAGGTTCACCGACGAGCTGGCGGCCAGCACCGTCGCGCTCGGCAGCGCGAGCGGCATCACCGTCAGACGCCGGCCGGTGAGGGCGCGGGCGACCGCGAGCCCGCTCGTGCCGCTGTCGACGACCACGGCCTCGCCGTCGCGCACCAGCCCGCTCACCACGGCCGCGATGCGGTCCTTCGCCGCCGCGGACTCCACCTCGCGCAGCGCGAACGGCAGCTCCTCACCGCGCATCAGCAGGCTCACCGCGCCACCCCGCACGCGGCGCAGCGTGCCCTGCTCGGCCAGTGAGTCGAGGTCGCGCCGGATGGTCACCTCCGACGTGTCCAGCTCGCCGGCCAGCTCACCGACGTCGACGCGGCCGTCGCGCCGGAGCCGTTCGAGGATGCGTTCGTACCGGGGGTTGCCTCGCATGACTGCCGAACTTACCTCTCTTTCGTTCGAAAGGCCGGGGCGTCTGTGACGACGAACATGTTCGTTACGATCTTGTTCGGAACGAACATGTTCGTTAACGTGAAGTCATGACCGCACCACGCAACCGCCGGGAACGTCCGGCCAAGCCGGCTCTCACCCGGGCCGGAATCATCACCGCCGCGCTCGCGATCCTGCGCGCCGAAGGCCTGTCCCGGCTGACGATGCGCCGGCTCGCGCAGGAGCTCGACACCGGTGCGGCGTCGCTGTACGTCTACGTCCGCAACACCGTGGAGCTCCACGCCGCGGTGCTCGACGAGCTGCTCGGCGAGGTCGAGCCTGCGCCGTCGGCCGGGACGTGGGCGGAGCGGCTCGAAGCCGTGCTCGGCTCGTACACGGCGGTGTTGTTCCGCTATCCCGGGCTGGCGCAATCGGCGCTCGTGGCCCGCCCGCGCGGGGACAACTACCTGCGGCTGGTGGACACGGTGCTCGCGTTGCTCGCCGAGGGCGAGGTGCCGAGCGCGCAGGCGGCATGGGGCGTCGACCTGCTGCTCCAGCTCGCCACGGCGACGGCGGCCGAACACGCCGACGAGCGCCCCGAAGACCGCGAGGAATGGCGGGCACTGGCGGCCGTCATCCACGACGCGTCACCCGAGAAGTACCCGCACCTGGCCGCCGCCGGATCCGACTTGCTGTCCGGCGAGCCCGGGCAGCGGCTGTCCTGGGCGTTTCGCGCGCTGATCGCCGGAATCGCAGCCATCCCACGAACCTGAGGGGAACGACCATGAAGATCACCATCATCGGGGCCGGCCTCGGCGGGCTGACGCTCGCGTCCGTGCTCCACCGCAACGGCATCGAGGCCACGGTGTTGGACCTCGACGCGTCGGCGTCGGCCCGCACGCAGGGCGGGATGCTCGACATCCACGAGGAAACGGGCCAGGCCGCGTTGCGCGCCGCCGGCCTGTACGAGGAGTTCTTGCCGCTGATCCACCGCGGCGGGGAGGCCATGCGCGTGCTGGACCGGCACGCGGTGGTGCGAATGTCCGAAGAGGACGATGGTCAGGGGGCCCGGCCGGAGGTCGAACGCGGTGCTTTGCGCGACCTGCTGCTCTCGTCGCTGCCGGAGGGCACCGTCCGCTGGGGCGCCAAGGTGGTTTCGGCCCGTCCGCTTGGTGATGGCCGGCACGAGGTCGCGCTGGCCGACGGTTCGACGCTGGAGACCGACGTGCTCGTCGGGGCCGACGGAGCGTGGTCGCGGATCCGGCCGCTCGTCTCGGCCGAGGTACCCGCGTACACCGGGATTTCCTTCGTGGAACTGGATCTGCTGGACGTCGCGGCGAAGCACCCGGAGAGCGCGGCGCTCGTCGGCGGGGGAATGTTCATGGCGCTCGGGCCGGGCAAGGGGATTCTGGCGCACCGCGAGCCGGACGGCAGCGTGCACGTCTACGTCGCTCTCCAGGTGCCCGAAGGCTGGGTTGCCTCGCTCCATCTGTCGGACGCGGCCGCGAAGCTGTCGCAAGAATTCGCCGGCTGGGCCCCGGAACTGAAGGCGTTGATCGAGTCGGCCGACGGTGATCTGGTGCCGCGGCCGATCCACGCGCTGCCGGTGGGCCACGAGTGGGCGCGCGTGCCCGGCGTGACGCTGGTGGGCGACGCGGCGCACGTGATGTCGCCGTTCGCCGGCGAGGGCGCGAACCTGGCGATGATCGACGGTGCGGAGCTGGCGTTGGCCCTGGTCGAGTCCGATGGCGATGTCGAGGCGGCCCTGGCGCAGTACGAGAAGGCCCTGTTCCCGCGCAGCGAGGAAGCCGCGCGGGGTTCGGCGGAGAACCTGGTGACGTCGTTCGCCGAGAACACGCCCGACGGTGTGCTTGCCGTTTTCGAAGGCCACTGACCGGGAATCCCGGCGACCGCGGCCAGGGTGATCGTTACGCTCGGGGGTTCGTCGAACGGGGGGATGACCTGGCGTGCGGAGCCGTGGTGGGGCGGTGCTGCTGGCGGCCCTGGTGGTCGACTCGGTGGGGAACGGGTTGTTCCAGCCGCTGTCGGTGTTGTTCTTCGCGAAGCTGACCACGGTGCCGTTGGCGCTGATCGGCGTGCTGCTCAGCGCGGCGAACGCGCTGACGCTGCCGGTGCCGCTGATCGCCGGGCGGCTGGCCGACCGGATGGGTCCGTGGGTGCTGGTGGTCGTCGCGCAGGGTGCGCAAGGCATCGGGTTTCTGCTGTTCACGCGCGTGACCGGGCCCGTCGGCATCTTCCTCAGCGCCGCGCTCGTGGCGATCGGGGTGCGGTTCTTCTGGTCGTCGGTGTTCACCGCGGTCGCGGATTTCGTGGACGGCAGCGAGAAACCGCGGAGCAAGGACTCCTGGTTCGCGTGGATGAACGTGACCCGCACGGCCGGACTGGCCATCGGCGGCCTGATCACCGGCGTCGTGGTCACGATCGGCACCCCGGAGGCGTATCGCGCGATCGCGTATGGCTCGGCGGCCTGCTTTCTCTGCGCGGGCGCGGCGATCGCGGTGCGCGTGCGGGCGCCGCGGCGCGCGGAAGGTGACGCCGGCGGGTACCGGAGGATGCTGCGGGCGCGGCCGTTCCTGGCGTTCACCGGGCTGAACGCGGTGTTCGCGTTGACCAGCATGATGCTGGCGCTGGGGTTGCCGGTGTTCGTGACCGTGGGGCTTCACGGTCCGCCGTGGCTCGCGCCCGCGATGCTGGTGGGGAACACCGTGCTGCTCACGATCCTCACCGCGCCGGCGGTGCGGCTGGTGTCGCCGCTGCGCAGGACGCGCGTGCTGATGGCCTCGGCGGTGCTGTGGGCGGCGTGGTGCCTGGCGTTCGCGCTGCTGGTGCCGGGGCAGCTCGGGTGGGTGGTGCCGGTGCTGCTGGGTGCGACGTTCCTGTTCACCGCGGCCGAGACCGTGCACGGTCCGGTGTCGCAGTCACTGGCCACGGAGCTGTCGCCGCCCGCCGCGCGAGGGCGTTACCTGGCGGTGTTCCAGTACTCGTTCACGGTCGCGAGCCTGGTGGCGCCGGCGTTTTTCACCACGTTGTTCGAGGTCGGGTACTGGCTGCCGTGGCTGGTCCTGGGCGTGGTGAACGTGTTCGCGGCGCTGGCCATGCGGTTGCTGGAGCGCGTGATCCCCGTTGCCGCTACTACTTAAGGATTACGTGGGACGAGCCGTCGAGCCGATTCGGGCCCGCGGCGCGCGCTCTCATACTGGACCCATCGCGTCCGATGTGGACCGACGAGAACCAGGGAGAGGACCGATGACCATCCCCACCGCGCTGGCCGCCGCAGCCCAGGACGGCCCCCACGCCGCGAACATCGCCGTTGCCGTCGGGATCATCGCGTTGATCCTGACCCCGGTGGTGTTCTTCCTCGCCGCGCTCGTCAGCGTGCTCGGGAGCCCGCTGGGCGGCGGGATGAAGCTGGTGTGGGTCGTGTTCGCGTTCTGCGCGCCGTTCCTCGGACCGCTGCTGTGGTTCCTGGTCGGGCGGCGCAGCGCCGAGGCCGGGGCGTATCGCCGAGTCTGATGTGGACGAAAGCGGCGGACGGGCTTCCGAGGCCCGTCCGCCGCTGTCGTCAGCTCACCTGCAGGTCGACGCAGGAGTAGAACGCGTTGACGGTGTCGGCGATGTTCCAGATCGCCAGCACGGTCTGGCGGCCTGTGCGGTTGCCCAGGTTGACCGAGTGCGACACAGTGGCCGGCGGCACCTGGTTGTTGCCGCTGAAGCTCGCGATGCGCGTGTTGCCGATGTAGTACTCGTAGGTGCTGGTCTTGTGCCGGGCGGTGAACGTCCAGTTGAACGTGACCGTGCGGCCGGTCGCGGTGGCGCGCCAGGACTTGCTGTTGTCGTTGAGTTCGGCGAAGCGCGCGACGCCGCCGTTGCAGGTGCGCTGGCCCTTCGGGCCTTCCACGCTCTGCGGTTCCCACTTGATGTCGCCGCAGGACACGATGTTCTGCGCGCATTGCGCCTGCCGGCTCGCGGGTGCGTTGACGTAGCCGTGGGCGCTGGCCGTGCCCACGGGGCCGACCAGCACGATCACGGGCGCGATCGCCGCACCGGCGAGGGCGGCCACGAGCTTGCGGTTCGTTTTCATACCGGGCTCCTTCGACAGCGGTGCCCGCTCCCACGGATGGCCTTGGACGGGCGCGATCGAGCCGCCGCGTGGGAGGTGCGCGGGCGGGGAAGGGGAGAATGTGGTCTAGACCATACTGGAAACCGGGCGCTTCGGTCAAGAGGTCGCAAACCTCTGGAGTAGTCGGACGACCTTCGCCGGGCTAGTGCATACTGTATGCAGTTTGGTAGCCTGAGCACGTCCGACCGCTTCGTTCCGTCGAACACGGAGGCTCTCGCCGCGATGTACACCGTCACCGACCCGGCCACGGGTGAACTGATCGAGCAGATCGAGAACTCCACCGACCAGGAGGTGCGCGACGCGATCGCCCGAGTCCACCGCGGCTACCTGTCCTGGCGGGAACGCCCGGTCGCCGAACGCGCCGAGATCGTCGCGCGCGCGGGCGAGCTGTTCGCCGAACGGTCCGACGAGCTCGCCGCCATCATGACCCTCGAGATGGGCAAGCGCGTCAACGAGGGCCGCGGCGAGGTCGGCATCGTCGTGGACATCTTCTCCTACTACGCCGAACACGGCCCCTCTCTCATTGCCGACGAGCCGTTGAAAATTCGAGACGGCGACGCCGTGATCCGGAAAGAGCCGATCGGCGCACTGCTCGGCGTGATGCCGTGGAACTTCCCGATGTACCAGGTCGCGCGCTTCGTCGCGCCGAACCTGGTGCTGGGCAACACCATCCTGCTCAAGCACGCGTCCATCTGCCCGCGCTCGGCCGTCGCGATCGAGCAGGTCCTGCGCGACGCCGGTGTGCCGGAAGACGCGTACGTCAACGTTTTCGCCTCGTCGCGCCAGGTCCCGTCGATCCTCGCGGACCCGCGCATCGTCGGGGTTTCACTGACGGGCAGCGAACAGGCCGGCATCTCGGTGGCCGCCGAGGCGGGGCGGAACCTCAAGCGCTGCGTCCTCGAACTGGGCGGCTCGGACCCGCTGATCGTCCTCGACACGGACGACCTGGACGAGACGGTGAACGCCGTGGCCACGGCCCGCATGCGCAACTGCGGCCAGTCTTGCAACGCGCCCAAGCGGATCATTGTCGTGGGGGAGCTGTACGACTCGTTCGTGGAGAAGCTGACCGCGCGGGTGGCTGCTTTCTACCTGCCTGGCGACCCTTCCGACCCTTCGACGAAGCTGCCGCCCCTGGCCTCGGTCTCCGCCGCCGACGAGGTTTTCGAACAGGTGGAGACGGCCGTGCGCCAGGGCGCGGTTCTGCGCACGGGCGGCCACCGCGTCGACGGCCCGGGCGCCTACCTGGAGGCCACCGTCCTCACCGACGTGACCCCCGACATGGACGCCTACCGCGACGAAATCTTCGGCCCCGTATTCCTGCTGTTCCCGGCCGCTTCCGACGAGGAAGCCATCTCCATCGCCAACGACTCCCCCTTCGGCCTGGGCGCCAGCGTCTTCGGCACCGACCCGGCCCGCATGCGCACCGTGGCGAATCGGATCGAGTCGGGGATGGTGTATTTCAACAAGTCGGGTGGGTCGCAGGCGGATCTGCCCTTCGGCGGGATCAAGCGGTCCGGGATGGGCCGGGAGCTGGGTCCGTTGGGGATCGAGGAATTCATGAACAAGAAATCTATACGCCTCTGACCTGCGGTTTTACTGCTTTTGGGGCTCTCAGGCCGTCGTCAGGCCGTCGCGGATTCGTCCGTGGCGGCCTGGCCGGCCTTGCGGGGCCTGAACACCTTGTTGGCCGCAGCCCGCGCCCGCTTGTGGCTCGACGGCACGAGGTGGGTGTAGATGCGGAGGGTGTAGCCGGGGTCGTGGTGTCCGAGGTACTCCGCTACTTCCTTGATCGACACGCCTTGCGCGAGCAGCGTCGAGGCGTAGAAGTGGCGCATGGCGTGCATCCCGTCGCGCCGGTCCACGTAGTCCAGCCCCGCTGTCCCGAACGCCGACTTCCACTCGTTCTTGGTGAAGTTGGCTCCCTGGGTCACGTGCCAGACCGGCTTGTCGCGGTACTTGCGGGTCCGTCGAAGCGCCCGGCTGATCAGCACCCGGACAGTCTCAGGACGGCCGCCAGGTTCGAGCCAGGGGAGCGTGAGCGTCATGGGCTCGCGCAATGACATGTGGTCGTCGACGGCGTCGAGTACGCCCGCGCCGAGCGGGACCACTCGCGTCTTGCCTCCCTTGGGCGGCGAGAAGACCGGTTGCCCGCCGATCCATCGAATTTGCCGTTGAACGTTGACTATCATCTCGTCGCGGTCGATGTCGTCCGGGCTGAAGCCGAAGATCTCCATTTGCCTCAGCCCGAGGCCGGCACCCAACGGCACGATGACGGTGTACTCCGGCGGCAGCGCGAGCTGGACCGAATGCACCCGTGATTCCGGCCACGGGATCACCTTGCGCTGCACCGGCTTCGGCCGCTTGATGCTCTTGGCACGGCAGGGGTTCGACCGGATCTTCTTGTCGTCGGCTGCGGCTTGGAGGATCGCCGAGACCGTGTCGAAGAGGACTGCTCGATACGAGGCCATGAGCCCGCGTCCGCCCTCGACCTTCGGCCGCTCCAGCCAGTCGAGCCAATCCCGGATGGTGTCGGTCTTCTCGACGACTTTGAGCGGCTTGTCGCCGAGGAACGGGAAGATTCCGGTCTTGAGGTGGCTGTTCACCGTCTGCCGGGTACCGGCGTCGGCTGACTGTCCTTTCTGCCACTGCATGGTGTAGTCCCGGAACTTCTCGGCACCAGACTCGGGCGCGATGTACTCGCCGGTCAGCACATCGTGTTGCATCGAGGTCAGAAAGGCGCGTGCTTTGCTCAGCTGCTTGTCGGCGAAAGCCTTCGAGCGCTCGTTGCCTTCCGGGTCGTAGTACCGGACCTTGTAACGCTCGCCTTTGCCGAAGAGTTCGGTCTTCTCCCTGACGGGATGACCTTTGGCGTTGAAGACAAACTTGCCGTTCTCATCCTTCTTCTGACGCCACCAGCGGTCCTGTACGTGTCCCTTCATGTCACCTCCTGGTTATCGGGGCAACGACCGATCCCCGTGCCTCTTGTCCGAGACACGGGGAAGGCCGTCGCCGGGGTGTGCGGCTATGCCGCTTCTGCTGATTCGTCGAGCGTCTTGAGCCATCGACGCACCGCGTCAGGGTCGTACCTGACGTGCTTTCCGATCTTCATCCACGACGGGCCGTAGCCCTTGAAACGCCAGTCACGCAAGGTCTTCGCCGGGATGCCGAGGAACGTCGCGAGGACGTCGGGCGACCACAGGCCCTCGACACTCACCACCTTGACTTGTGCTTCCATCGAGCCCCCTTCCGTCATGCGGCCTCCCGAGTTGCCGAAGTCTCTGGCGGTCCGGCGGCGAGTAGTGCCCGGTCGTATTCGGCCTTCCAAGTGATGCGTTCGGCGATGGCGTGCATGACCAGGTGCGGCCGGGGTGGCACGTGCGGGTCACCAGAGTCGACCTTGCGCCAGACGAGCCGGGCCGGGTCCGGTTGTGGTTTCTCGATCCCGACGGCGGCGAGCGCCTGAATGACGAACGCCTTGCGGTCGGCCTTGTGGTCCACGAGCGTCTTGCCCGACCACTTGCGCGACACCAGCACTCGCCGACCGGGCAGGCCGAGGGTGGTCCGCCGGTGCGCGCGTCCCTTGCAATGGCCCGGGGCGGTCTTGCCGGTGGCGCCCTTGGGCTGGATCCCGTAGAGCAGCCAGACCGCGCACCGGGGCGAGCACGGGGTGATGGCCAGCTCTGCGTGCAGCCGGTCGTGGTGCTCGGCCAGCGCCGCCGTGTCGGCCTCGACCACTTCGCCGGTGGACTTGGTCAGGTACTTCGTCAGGTAGCCGATGTGGCGGCCGGCCTCTTCAGTCCCGCCCAAGATCCCCTTGGAATGCACCTGCCGACCGAAGGTCACCACGTGCGCCGGGTCCTCGACCTGGTCGACTGCGTCATCCCAGGACACGAGCGGTTGCCGGGTCACGGGGTCGACAAATCCACGTTCCGGCCCATCCCAGGCCGGGAGCCGGTCGGTGTAGACGATCTCGTTGTGACTCGGCCACCAGACCTGGTGATAGGTGGCCTCGGTGACCTGCCGGATCACGTCGTGCGGCACCGATCCCCGGATGGCCGCGTGCAGGTGCGGCGCCGTCCGCTTCTGCGGCTCGACCGTGGCGAAGTACTGCACATCCCATCCGACGACGCGGCGCAGGTTCTGCCACCACCGATCCACCAACGCCGAGAAGTGCACCGCATCCCGAGCCGCCCGCCGGTAGTCATAGGCGGCGGGGTTGACCGGGGCGCCATCACCGCGGACCGCCCCGTAGGTGTCGCAGGTCAGAGTCACGAACATCGACGGCCGGAACCGGCCCGCGTACTCCCGCCCCACCGTGGCCTTGGAGACCTTGCGCCGAGGCAGGTTCGGCGTGTCCTGCCGCCGCTTCGTCGAACGCTTCACCACCTTCCGGGTCGGCAGCTCGACCCCTGGCAGCCGGCCCCGGACGCCGAGTTGCCGAAGTTCCTCATCCACTCCCCGGATTTCCTCGCGCAGCTCTTCGGCTTCGGCCGGGTCCTGGTCGACGACGTCTCGGTACGCTGCGACCAGGTCCGCGCGGAACGTCAACAGCTCCGTCTGGTCCTCGGTGGGTTCCGCCGGGGTGAGGTCGGGTTCTGCGGCCATATGCCAGCCCTCGCGGCACTGGACTTGCCGCAGCGCCTTCGCCTTGCGGGCACAGGGCAGGCACACCGATTCCACGGTGGACCCACACGGCACGGGGACGTAGCGGATTTCTCCGGTGTCCTGGTCGCCGACTTCCATCGTGAACGGCCGCACGCACACCCCGTACTTCTCCGCCGTCGCCCGGATCACGTCATCGGCCAGCGGTGCCCGCATCCGCTCCGCTCGTGTCTCGGTCATCAGGCCGCCACCTCCCCGGGCGCTGTCCAACCCCGCAGCAGGTAGACCGGCATCGATTGCTTGGCCCCGGCCGGGAGGTCGGGGAACGTGCTGGGGTCGAACGGGACCGCCCCGTAGACCCGCATCGGGATCCCGCACGGGGTCCGGCCGGTGATCGACAGGTGCACCGACACGCCGTCGCTCACGCGCCATACCGTCGCGGTGACGTCGTCGAGGGTGTTCGCCCAGACCAGCAGGGCACGGGCGACCTCGGGCAGCCCGTCCACGTCCAGTTGAACCGTGATCGGCCGGGACCATGCGGTGACGTCCAGCGACGCGACCGGCGGCAGCTCGTGCAGGTCAAGGTGGTCACGGATGGCGTCGAGGAAGATCATCAGCGAATTCACGCCGCCACCCCCTCGCCGCCGGAAGGACGACGCCGGTCGGCGAGGTTCACCACGCCGCCGTTCGTGACGTAGTGCTCCAGTGCCTTGACCGTCTCGTCCGGCACCCAGCCCGCGCGCACTCGCAGCGGCTCACGGATGCCCTCGCCCCACACGTAGCCCACGCCGGCTTCGGAGTCACCGATGCGATTCGCCCACGCGCCCCGCTCGTAAGCTCCGTCGCCGAGGACCATGCCGACGTGGGTTTTGGAGGTGACCCGCAGGCACACGCGCCGGGTGAACAGTTCACGCACCGGGACGGTGTCCTTTGTTGGTTCCTGCACATAGCCCCGAACCGAGAGGCCTAACGCCCGCCCTTGCGTGTTGAGGACCGCGACGTGTTCCACAATGGACTCGCGGGTCTTGCGGTCGGTGTACCGCGTGAGTGCTCCGATCTCGTCGAACTCCAGGAGCTCCAGCGGGTACGCCGTCGAAATCGGGACGTCGCGGGTCACCCCGGCGAACTCGCGTTTGCGCTTCTCCAGTTCGTCCCGCAGACCCTCCAGCAGCTCCAGGGTTTCCTTACCCGTCACGGCGTAGCGCGCGAAGATTCGGCGTCCGTACGCGAGTTCCATGCCCTTCGGGTCGACACCGGACACCCGCACCACGCCGGAACGGATGGCCGAAGCCGCGGAGACCAGCGGGCACCACATGACCGAGTTCTTGCCCGCGCCGCTCGCCCCGGCGACCAATGTGTGGGAGCCAGGACCGGCCAGCGGCAACAGCCACGGCTTGCCGTACTCCGTGGTCCCCGCGAACACCTTGCGCAGGTCAACCCCGGTGCCGTTTGCGGCAACCAGGTCAGGCAGCGGCAGACACCGCACCGGCGACGCGAGCAGATCCCGGCGCATGAAGTCCAGCGACACGACGTCAGGCGCGATCTCCCGCACCTGGACTCGCGTGACCTTGCGCGCGGTGGCCAACGCGCGGGCGGCGTCGTCGAAGTCCTCGGGCTTCTGGCCCGCGACGAGCTGAATGCGAACCTCGTCCCAGGACGGCCCTGAACGGACCCGCAGGACCTTGGGCACTGCCACGCCGGCCTGATGACGGGCCTTGGCCACGGCGTCCCGCTTACGCCGCCGCGACACCAGGTTCACGGTCACGTCCACGGGGATGGCCTCGTCGCGGATCGACAGGCCACAGGCGTGAAGCCAGTCCGGAAGCTTCCGGCCGTAGACGGCCCAACGCAGCCACCAGGAGCGCATCCAGCGGCCGCACCAGCGATCGAAACCCTCGACGTTCAGGTATCGCCACACCAGAGCCGTCAGCCCGAGCGTGCCGCCGACGACAACGAGCGAGAGCCAGCCCCACCAGAGCCACCACGCCGTCAGAGCGAGCACCGCGAGGCAGGAGCGCCAGCGGGTCACCAGTTGCCTAACAATCCAGCCAGCTGCACGGACCAACGCAAAAACGGCGATGCCGATGACCGCAAGCGCCGCCAGAGTCTCCGCGATGGCCGCGAACGCCCGACCAAGCTTCGCCAGCAGCCACAGCGCCACGGCGAGACCTCCGGTGATGAAGACGAGTGTCACCGCGTTCATCGGCGCTCACCGCCTTCGTGGCGCGAGCCGAGGTCTCCCGGCAGCGTCAGGGAGAGGGGGAGCATCCCCAGGCACGAGGAACATTCCGTTTCGCCGGGCAGCAGCCGAGCGAATCGCTTACAAGTCGCGCAACGCATCCGGGTGACCCCCGTTGACGACGACTGCGCCTTGACCGTTATGGTTTCCATTGTTCACTTCTCCAGTGGACAGACGCAGAACCGGGTGAAGGTTGGTAGCCAGAAGGCCGGTTCTGCGTTCTAACGGGACATTTTTGGACACGTGGGGACGCGTTTAACACAACACGCGTCCCCACGTGTTTTCGATTTTCTTTTGTTCGTGATCGGCGTCAGGAAGTCATCGAGCCGACGGCGGAACCTCCTGTCCCGCAGGAGACTTGTCGAGGCGGAGCGCCTCTTCCCGTGCCGCGTCGGCCATCCGCTGTTCGTAGCCGACGAAGTACAGCGCCTCGTGGTGGTGCCCGCGATCGATGTCCGCGATCCGCTCGTACATCCGCTTGTTCTCCAGGTGGAACGCGATCACCGTGGACGGCGGCGCGTCCGTTGGCGGATACCGGGACTGAACCCACTGGTGGGCGCCGTACAGTGTCGTCGGCGCGTCCGAGCCGGTCCCAGGCTTCGCCTTCCGTTCCGAGGTCATCACCGCTGCGCCCTCCAGATTCGGCCGGCATCGGCGGACCCTCCGTACGGGTTCGGAACCTCGCCGACACCTAGCGCGATCGCCTGCGCCTCGAACTCCGCCGCAGCAAGCTCGACGGCAGCCAGGCACCACCACGGAAAGCCCCGTGCTGCCAACAGACCCCGGTACGCGGCGGCTACTCTCTTCGCGGCGTAGCCGAGCTGCTCCCGCATGGCAGGGCTGCTCTCGCGGTGCTCCAGCGTGTAGAGACGCGAGTAGTCCTGATACGCGTTCGTCCAGGAGTCGACCAGGTCATCAGGCGCGCTCTTCACACTCTGGGTCAGCTGCACGGTCATGCGGCCTTGCTCGTGTCATCCGAGGCCGCCGAGGAGCGCGCCGACTTGCCAGCGGACGCCGCCACCGCCTTGAAGCCTGTCGCACGGAACACGTACGTCTGGTACTTGAACTCCCCTTGCCCGCCGACGCGAGGCTCTGCCGTCAGCCCCTCCAGCTCGATCGGCCGCATGCCCGGTAGCACCTCCGACGTCGTCGGCACCGGCTGCACTTCGGCGAGGAACGTGATCTCGAACGAAGCGCGCTTCGCCTTCTCCTCGCCGAGATCGGTGACCGTCGCCTTCCACTGCCGCTTGCCCGTCACCTCGTCGACGCGCTGCCTCACTGGCCGATTGGCCGCCCGATCCTCACGCGACTGGAATTCGTTGTCCGGAGCTACGTCGCCAACCATCACAAGTCCACGCGGAAACGCGTCGTCGAAGTTGATGCCGAACCTGAAACCACGCTCAATAGCCATGAGATGAATCCTTCGGTCGATGTTTAGCTCGCTTGTATGGCGTCTCGCGCCTTTTCCAACTCGGGTAACAGAACCGTCAGCGCGTCGAGATCGATCAGCACCACAACCGGGAACGCCTTGCCGAACCGCACCTCGACGCGGTTCGCGTATGCCAGCGGCTTCACGCGAATCGGCAAGTCCGCTCCGACGTGGAGCTGCACCGTGTCACGCATGACGGACCCATCCGCGCGCCGACGGCCCTTCCGTCAAGCTGTCCCAGTCCGGTGTCACCAGCAGTCCCCTTCCTTTCGCTCCGCCGGACCGACTCCGGCACGCTAGGGACCACTCTCCGCAGATCAGAGGGACATGATCACTGCACAGCAGGACTTCTAGGGACGTCCCTGGTACGGTTGAAGTCGTCCCTAGAAGTCCCGAGGAGAGCCGATGCCGAACGAACGCCTGCGTGACGCGCTCCTGCGCAACGGGTTCGACCCGGAGCAGGTGGCTAAGGCGCTCGACGTCGATCAGAAGACCGTGGAGCGCTGGATCAGCAAGGGGCGCACACCGTACCCGAAGTACCGGCACAAGCTCGCGGCGCTCACCAAGGAGTCAGAGACCTACCTCTGGCCAGACTCAATCGCGCCGGAACGCAAGGTGGAGACGGCCACTGCCGAACTGGTGCAGGTCTTCCCACACCGCAACGCCGTCCCCGTCGAACTCTGGGACCGCATCATCCGCGACGCGACCAGCGACATTGAGATCCTCGTGCACGCGGGCCTGTTCCTTGTCGAGCGCCCACGCTTCGTCAAGGACCTGGCGGCGAAGGCCAAGGCCGGCACATCCATCAGGCTCATCTTCGGCGACCCCGAGGGCGATTCGGTCGCCCTGCGCGGAGAGGAGGAGCAGCTAGGTGACGGGACCCTGCCGGCCCGGATCCGCAACGCCCTCGCGTACTACAAGCCGCTGATCAGCGTGCCGGGCGTGCAGATCCGCTTCCACAACACGACGCTGTACAACTCGATCTTCCGCTTCGACGACGAGATGGTGGTCAACACCCACATCTTCGGCTCCCAAGGCGCGCACGCCCCAGCCCTCCACCTCCGCCGCCTCTCGGCCGGCGACCTCTTCGAGAGCTACTCCGAGAGCTTCGAATCCGTCTGGAATCTCGCCCACGAAGCACAGTTCTAGGAGCGCAGCATGTCCCGCACGGACTACTTCGACGACCCGCACGCGCCCGCAGCGAACAGCATCGCTATCGCCGTCTCCGCATTCATTCAGGACGAGCGCGGCTACATCCTCATGATCCGCCGCACGGACAACGACCTGTACTCCATCCCCGGCGGACAGTTGGAGCTCGGGGAGACGCTGTCACAGACGGCTGTGCGCGAGGTCCGCGAAGAGACGGGCATTGAATGCGAGGTGGTCTCCCTCGTCGGCCTGTACTCGAACCCCAAACACGTGGTGGCCTACGACGACGGTGAGGTTCGACAAGAGTTCTCGATCTGCTTCCGCGCCCGGTCTCTTGGTGGGACGCCGAGGACGAGCGATGAGAGCAAGGAAGTCTTGTGGGTTGCGCCCGATCGCCTGGACCGGCTCAATATTCATCGGTCGATCCGGCTCCGTATCGATCATGGCTTGCACGACCGAAGTGAGCCCTACTTCACGTAGGGTCCTTGCCGATTGGTTGTATTGCGGTTCGGTTGCAGGTGTAGCGCTTTGCTCGTGTGGCGCGATTTACGTACCAGGGCAACCCTAACCGTCGAGCCGGGAGGCAGCGTTGAGAGCGATATGGAACTGGGTACGAAATCTCAACAAAGCTGTTGAAAGTCGATCAGTTTCGACGTCCTCCGCTCGAATGGTTATCCCTGGCCATCAAGAGTTCAATTTTACCGACTATACGTCGATGAGGTCCCTGGAAACCATTCATCGCGTGGGGCAACCACCCGAGACGCTAGTCTCTTTCGAATGGCCATCAGATCCGCAGTTCAAGAAGGACTTGAATATCGTAAGCGGTGAGCCTCAGGAGTGGGCAGGGCTCTTGAGCTATACCTTCAATAGGAGGATTGAAGCTTTGGAAGAGATGACGATTGGCGTGGAAGGTCAACTGGCCAGTCTCGCGTTGCCTCTAAGTGACAAGGTTGACTCCAGTCTTATGGCGCCCCCGGACCCCTCGTCAAACCCCGGGGCGGAATTGACGAGGACTCTTAAGCACTTGGTATCTCTTTCAGATAGTGATTACGACACAATCTCCTCGGCGATTCAAATGCACTACAGCGCCATACTTCTTTCGGTGCGAGAAACTAATGCGGCGTATTCATTACTGGTGGGCGCAATCGAACTTCTATCACGTCGCTACGGCGAGGTGGATAGCTCATGGGAAGGCTGGTCCGAATCTGACAGATGGGAAAATCGATTCCGTAAGATGGGGCTCGACCAGGCCCAAAAAGCTCGTATGAGGAAGTCTCTGCTCGCCGACAATAAACACCGAAACCTTAAGCGTTCATTTGTGTCATACGTGCAGGACCGACTGCCGATCAGCTTTTGGAAAGAGCCTGTGCAGGATTGGTTTTCAACTTTTGACAGTGCTCGCGGAACTTATTTGGGTGGGGAGTGGACGACTCCGCATCCTCGATTCATCGATTCGCCCACACAAGATCTGGTTCGAAGGGTACTGAGTGGGGCGTATGATACTAGAAGCGAGTTCGTCCACGCGGGCAAACGTGCCGTGAATCTAGGCGAGGAGGCAATGATTCAGATAAAACCGCAGCTAGCAAAACGTCTTCCGATCCGCGCTCTCAGGGACGCCCTCCGAGCGCTAATTGAGATCGAGCTAAGTCGTCGGGCAAAAGATTTTGTGCTACCCGAAGTGCGCATTAGTCCGCTATGGCTGCCTGTCAAGGGCTCCTTTATGTAGAAGCAACCTTTAGCGCCTCAAGTAAAAGGGTTGGGACCACGTCGATTGCCTGGTCAAGAAGGTGCTCAATCGCATTTGCGTCGGGAGATTGATCAATGGTGATCATCCTCGACCAATGATCAGGTTCGTATCTGGTCATTATCGACAACGCAAACAAGATCACCCACCAAGTAAGAAGCGGGTGAATCGGACCCGTCATCGCTCCTAATTTTGGGAACACCCAGAGATCACTTGGTCCCCGATACTTGGTTGCGAGAAGACGTGACGCTGCCTCTCGCAGATCTCCTGGAAGATCACCTTTCGTCCACCGTAGTTCGGTTCGAAGGCCAGGCCTGCCGTTATCTGTCCATCGTGACGAGTTGGCGACTTGGTCAGGCACTTCCACGGTGGATAGAGTGGGATAGTGTTGGAGGAACTTTCTGAGAATGGTGTCGTCTTCGCCGCATTCGCGCGCTGCGTCGCGGTCGAAGTTCGCGATCATGATACGACAAGTTCCTTCCTTGTCGGTTGGGAAAATGCGCGCATCCTCATATGCTAGTGTCCGAATTTTTCCTTGCTTCGAAATTGGAACCGACACTAATTCGGGAACTAGCGACCAGGCGTCGCCTATTCTAATATCGTCACGTGGTGGCAACGGATCGACTCCGAGTGCCATTGCAACTCCGGGCATTAGTCCGTTGAGGTCAGCTTGAACGGTAATGTCTGCGACGTTCTGTACGGAAGTCCTGACGGCCCTAATTCCATGACCCTTAAGTCGCCATGGAATAGTTCGTGAGTGGATTTTAGAAGAATTTTTCGGATCGGGTATTGAAGTCGTCTGCGGTAGCCTATTTGATACCGCGGCTATCGCGCGACCGCCCTGAGAAATTGCATAGAAAAGTTGTAATGCTCGCGTTGCATAGCCGGCGCCTTCGGCGGCTAGCATGAATTGCTGGGACTGCTCAAGCGAAGATTGAAAAATGGCAGTCCGTTCCGTGTCCTTTCCCGCCTCGCCTGGCGGTGTCGCCCGCAATCCGCGCAGCTGTCGCCAAACTTCCGATCGTCCGGGCAAGCTGATATCACGCCACGTCGTCATTCGGTCCTCGTCTTGTACACGTTGATCTGATCCAACGCTCGCCAGGTATGTGCGGCGAGTTGAAGTTGAATGGCTGCCGAACTTGGCTCTATGGGATCAAGGCGCCGCCGACGGCGGCGCGGGGTTGCGCGGCGTTCGGCGGGTCCGCCCGGTGCGACACGGACGGCCTGCCGCTCCGCTCCGGCCGCCGGTCGCGGGCGGCCCGCCGGAGGTGCCGGCAGGCACAGCGCCGCCGTCGACGGCGAGTGATCCAAAGACGCGCATGCGGGCAAAGTCGCCCAGGCGGTCCAGACCGTTACAGCCCGCTCGTCACCCGTGGCGGCCCGCTTCCTCGTCGGCGATCGTTTAGCACCGCCTCGACGCCATCAAGGGCGCCTGACGGCGTCGCTGCGCGATGGTCGCAAGCGCCCACCCTTGACGGCGCCGAGGCGGTGCTAAAGGCGGCGTGGACGAGGATGACGGGTTGGCCTGGCCGCCACTCAGAGGGCGGGCCGGACGCAGAGGGCCAGGCCGTCACCAGGCCGTCAGACGTCAAGATCGGTCCGGACGCGACCGGACCCAACCGACGCAAACGAGCAGGTCAGAGGCGGTCTGCTCAGGAACGGCCCCAGGCCCAGTGACCGCCTGGATAGTTCATGAACAAGAAATCTATACGCCTCTGATGTCGGAGGATTGTCAGTGCTGGCGCCGTCGGGCTGTCTTGGATCTCGGACAGGCCGACAGCGCTCGAAACTCGGCAAGCGCCGTGGGCGCCGCTGAGTTTCAGGACCGTTCACCGATGGTCGGACTTTGAACTCGATTGGCCTCTTGATCATCCGTTCGATATCTTGTTGCCAGATCCTCCTGATCATACTGTTGAATGTGTTCGCGGGGAGTCAGTGTCGTAGCGTGAATGGCGTGGGGCGGACCTGAGCGCTGCCGATTCTGATTTCGCATGTCTGACGTTCGTGCGGGGGAATCGTGAATAGACGTGTTATTTTCCTGGCGGTCGTGTCGACCTGTGTCACGTTGGTCGCGTCGCCGATTGACATCGCGTACGCAGCTGCTGGCAGGCTATCCACTCATGAGGCCGCTGTGCCCGGTCTTGAGCCCCCAGGTGCCGCGGCCAACCTCGTCTACCTGGACGGCAACGGCCGGAAGATTTCGGAGCCTGGCCAGCTTCCGACGGCCAGCGATTCGGACTCGAGCCCCGGTTTTTACTCTGCTGCCATCGGATGCACACCGGAGAGTGGCCGGGACAACCCGCATTACTCGTCAGGTGACGTGTCGGGACACGGGTGGTGGAAAAAGGGAAGCTGCACAGCGGACACCGCTACGGTGTACAACTGCCTGTACGAGTTCTACACCGACGATACCTACCGACAGAAGGCTTGTGCACCGTCAAGGGTCTTGAGGCCTTACACCGGAAGTGGGGATCGCACCGTGGCGCGCGCGACGTGCAACCGACTGCGGGGCTCATTTCGTGGCGGAATCACGTCGACGTTGACGTCGACGGGCAGATCGACACCGCCGAGCAGCCTTACAACCAAGCGAACGTGAACTGCTTCGTGTCTTGAGGCACCGCGCCTCTTGCTTCCGCCAGCGTATGATCTTATTTCGGTAATGTGTGCAGGGCGAGTCCGGCACACGAACGGGTGGACAAGGAGTACTGTGACCCTGGAGTACGAAGCGGATACCAGCGTCGCGCACTGGCTCCTAGAGTCAGGAACCCCCGATGGCCAGCTGATGCTCTTCGGCCCAACGGGTTACGAAGCCTACGCCCGCATCCGCTTTATCCCCGACCCCACGGAGCCGAGGCAGCAAGAGGCCGACGTGCGGCTCCCGCTCGACCACAAGCCCGACCTGTGGCAGACCCAGCGGGTGATCCACCGGCTCGCCGGGTTCACCACCGCCAAAGATGGCTACTTCTGCGTCTGGGAGGGCTACTCCGACCTGCCGCTGCCCACCTACCACGACCTCTTCGAGCTGCCCCACCGGCGATACGCGATCTTCAAGGGACCTTTGACCGCCATCGACGACTGGGCCGACGAACTCGGCTCCGGGCAGCCGATCGCGCCGCCCGCGTTCGTGTGGCCGGGGGATCGGGCGTGGTGCGTAGCGGTGGACGTGGATCCGCACTGGGCCGGGGTGGGAGCCGCGAGCGAAGCGATCCAAGCACTGACAAATGACTCAGACCTCGACGCAGTCGAAGCAAACCCGGAGCAACGCCAGCCGCAGTACGGGTAACAACGTCACTTCCTGCGGATCAGCCCGCCGAGCCAGCCCGCGAGCACCGTTTGCGTTTCCGCGCGCACAGCGGTCGGGTCGTCGGCTGCGGCGATCATGCGCGCGGCTTCCATCACGGTGCTGAGGATGAGCTGGGCCAGGGTCCGGATGGGCACGTCGACGATCAGCTCCTCCGCGTGGGCGCGTGACAGTGAAGTCACCAGCAAGCCCAGCCCGTGTTCGCCCTCGATTTCGCGCCAGACGTCCCAGCCGAGGACGGCAGGGGCGTCGGTGAGGGAGATGCGCTGGACCTCTTCGCGCAGACAGGCGTCCAGGAACACGCCGAGGGCGGTAGTCATGCCGGTCAGGGGATCGACGCCCGAGGTCATCACCGCGGCGACCTCGGCGGTGAGCTCGATCTCGACCTCCTCCACGACCGCGCGGAACAACCCGACTTTGTCGCCGAAGTGGTGGTAGAGCGCGCCGCGGGTGACGCCGGCCGTGCGGGTGATCTCTTCGGCCGGCACGTCGTGGTAGCCGCGCGTGCCGAAGAGCTCGCGGGCGGCGCCGACGAGGGCCGCGCGCGTGCTGTCGGAACGTTCCTGCTGAGTGCGTCTCACCCGGCCTAATCTGCCATGACGCTCGCGAACTCGACGATGTGCCCGGCGAGCACGTCGGGCTGGTCCTCCGGGACGAAGGTGTACGAGTCGGCGATCTCCACAACGCGAGCGTTCGGCAGCAGTTCGGCCAGCCGGTAGGCGAAGCGCACCGGAAACAGCTTGTCCTCCGAAGCCCAGGCCAACAAAACCGGCCGCGAGAAGGACCGCAGCTTTTCCGCGGCCGCCAAGGTGTGCCGGGGGTTCACCGAGCGCAGCAGCTTGCGCAGGTCACGCCGCACGCCCGAAGACGCCCGCAGGTGAAGCAGATAAGACTCCGCCACCGAAGGGGCAAGCGGCTTCTTCGCCACCCACCCGAACAACAGCGGCAACGGCCACAACGCCCGAACCCGCAACAGCTGCCCCAGCACCGCCATCGAACCCGGCACCTTCGCCACCACCGGCAGCGGTTTGAAGATCGGCGGGAAGAAGTACTCGAAGCTGTCCGACGGCGTCAGCACCACTCGCGCGACACGCGACGGGTAGCGGGAAAGCAGGATCTGCGTCACCGCGCCGCCGGTGTCGTTGGCGACGAGCGTGACGTCGTGCAGGTCGAGGGTCTCGAGGAAGTCGCCCAGCAGGGTAGCCATGCCCGGGGCGCTCAGGTCGGCGTCGGCGCGCATCGGGATCTCGTGGGCGCCCATCGGCAGATCCGGGGTCAGGCAACGGAATCCGGCGTCGGCGACGGCGGGCACGACCTTGCGCCACAGCAGCGCGTTGGTGAGCACCCCGTGCACGAAGACGACCGGTTGCCCGGCACCGCGTTCGTAGTAGCGCACCTCGCCCTGCGGCAGGCGGATGCGATGGTCCTGTCCGAGTGAGGAAGTCATGCGACCAAGATACATACATGCAGTCTGTATGTAAATGCGGCGGGAACATGACTGTGCCCGCCGCACCCGGAAGAGGGTGCGACGGGCACAGGGGGATGGGTCAGGAAAGTTCGGCAGCCAGCTGGGAAACGCCCCAGCGCAGGTCCTCTTCGGACACCACGAGCGGCGGCGCCAGCCGGATCGTGCTGCCGTGCGCGTCCTTCGCCAGCACGCCACGGCGAAGCAGGCCTTCGCAGACGTCGCGGCCCGTGCGGTCGCGCACGTCGATGCCGGCCCACAGGCCGCGCACCCGCACCGCGTCGACCGCCGACGAAGGCAACTCGGCCAAGGCAGCAGCAAAGATCCGGCCCAGCTCCTCCGCCCGGCGCTGCGGCTCACCGGTCTTCAGCTTCCGCACCACCGCCGTCCCGACAGCGCACGCGAGCGGGTTGCCGCCGAACGTGCTGCCGTGCTCGCCCGGCCGGAACACGCCCAGCACGTCACGGCTGGACACCACGGCCGACACCGGCAAGATGCCGCCGCCCAGCGCCTTGCCCAGCACGTACATGTCGGGCACGACGTCCTCGTGGTCGCACGCGAACGTCCGCCCGGTCCGCCCCAGGCCCGACTGGATCTCGTCGGCGACGAACAGCACCTGAGCGGCAGAGCAAATGGCGCGAACCTCACGCAGATACCCCGAAGGCGGCAGCACCACACCGCCCTCGCCCTGGATCGGCTCGATCAGCACCGCCACCGTGTCCTCGTCCACCGCCGCACGCAGCGCCTCAGCGTCGCCGAACGGCACGGTCACGAACCCCGGCGTGAACGGTCCGTGGTCGGCGGTGGCCTCGGGGTCGTCCGAGAACCCGACGATGGTCACAGTGCGGCCGTGGAAGTTGCCGCCCGCCACCACGATCTTCGCGCGCCCGGCCGGCACGCCCTTCACGCGGTAGCCCCACTTGCGCGCCGTCTTGATGGCCGTCTCCACGGCCTCGGCGCCGGTGTTCATCGGCAGCACCATCTCCATGCCGCACAGCTCGGCGAGCTCGGAGGCGAAGGTGCCCAGCTGGTTGTGGTGGAAGGCGCGGCTGGTCAGGGTCAGCCGGTTGAGCTGAGCGTGGGCGACGGCCAGCAGCTCGTCGTCACCGTGGCCGAAGTTGAGGGCGCTGTAGCCCGCGAGCAGGTCGAGGTAGCGCCGGCCTTCGACGTCGGTCACCCACGCGCCCTTGCCTTCCGTGAGCACCACGGGCAGCGGGTGGTAGTTGTGGGCCAGTGCGGCTTCGGCGCGTTCGATCTCTTCGCCGGTGATGGACATTTCTCTCCGCTTCGAAAAAAAATCAGACGAGGGTTCCGGCCGGCTGCGAGGCCGCCGGCTCGGGTTCGGGCTCCGGCGCCGGCCGGTCCGGGCGGCGCCGGACCTTCTTCGGCCGGTCGAGCAGCTCGGCGACGCGGGAGAGCCCGAAGTTGATGACGATGTAGATGACCGCGGTGAACGCGTAGGTCTGCACGAAGTTGGCGTTGTACTCGCCGATCACCTGCCCGTCGCGCAGCAGCTCCGGGTAGCCGACGACGTAGCCGAGACTCGATTCCTTCAGCGTGCGGATCACCTGCGTGACCAGCGCCGGCCGCAGCGACCGGAACACCTGGGGCAGCACGACCAGCACCATCGTCTGCCCGCGGCGCAGCCCGATCGCCGCGGCGGCGTCGAACTGACCGCGGTCGAGCGAGTTGACGCCGGCGCGGACGATCTCGGCGAAAACCGCCCCGGCGTGCAGCACGATCGGGATGGTCAGCACCCAGAACGGCGGGAGGTTCCAGCCGAACATGGGCAGGCCGATGAGGAAGAAGTACACGAGCAGGATCAGCGGGATCGCGCGGAAGAGCTCGATCAGCCCGGCGCACGGGATCGAGACCCACTTGTGCGTGGACAGCCGGCCGAGGCCCATCAGCGTGCCGAACACCAGGGAGATCGCGGCGCCGGTGAGGCCGACCTCCAACGTGGTCAGCAGGCCCTGCAGCAGGTAGCGGATGTTCGACCACTCGATGAGCGGCGCCCACAGGCGCGCGGTGAGCTGCTGCACGTGAGCGAGCTGGGCGATGGCGCCGCCGACGACACCGATCAGCGCGATGACGGCCACGACGGTGGCGATCTTCAGCCGCTTCTGGCCTCGGGGCCCGAGTTCGTCGAAAAGGGCGGGGGAGCGCGACTTCATCGTCGGATGCGAACCTTCCGTTCGACGACGCCGGTCAGCTGGCCGATCGTCAGGGTGATCAGGAGGTAGCCGATGACCGCGGCGATGAAGGTCGGGATCGGCTGGGCGAAGTCGAGGTTGAACTGACGCGCCGAACCGGTGAGCTCCTGCACGCCGACCGCCGCGCCGAGTGCCGAACCGAGGCACACGTTGATCAGGATGTTGCCCAGTGGCTGCACCATCGACCGGAACGCCTGCGGCAGCACGACCTGCCGCAGGACGCCGGAGAACGTGAGGCCGATGGCGCGCGCCGCCTCGATCTGGCCGAGCGGCACGCCGGCGATGCCGGAGCGCACCGTTTCGCAGATGTAGGCGCCGAAGTACAACCCCAGCCCCAGCACGACCGACCCGAACAGCGGGACGGTCGCGCCGAGGTAGGGCAGGCCGAAGACCACCATGACCATCACGAGCAGCATCGGCGAGTTGCGCAGGCAGTGCACGTAGAACCCGGCGGCCGCCCGCAGCGGCCCGATCGGGCTGACGCGGCAGACACCCAGCAGGGTGCCGATCACCAGCGCCAGCGGAAACGCGATCGCGGCCAGCTCGAGGGTCGTCAGCAGACCGGTCAGCAGCTCACCGAGGTGCGCGAAGAGCACGGACATGGGGTCTCCGATTTCGGGGTTCGGGTCAGACGCCGGGGACGGAGCCGAGCTTCGGCGGCGCGGGCGGCGGGGTCTTCAGCAGCTTGCCGACGGTGCCCTGCCAGAGCTTGGTCCAGGTGCCGTCGGCCTCGATCTTCTGCAGGAACTCGTCGACGACCTGCTTGAACACCGGGTCGTCCTTGGGCTCGCCGATGCCGAACGGGTTGGAGCCGAACGTCGCGTCGAGCAGCTTCACGTCCGAGCGCGTCTGGATCGCGCCGAGCAGCGAAGCGTTGTTCAGCGTCACGGCGTCGGCGCGGCCCTGCTCCACCGCGGCGATGCACTGCGCGGTGGTGTCGAACAGCACCGGCTGCGCGGTCGGCACCTCGGTGACCAGAGCGGTCTTCGCCGCGCCGGACTCGGTGGCCACCTTCTTGCCGGCGAGGTCCTTGGCGGTCTTGATCGTGGTGTCCGTGGACTTCACGATGATGCCGCTGGCGGCCATGTAGTACGGGCCGGAGAAGTTCACCAGCTTGGCGCGCTCGGGCGTCATCGTGTACGTCTGGATCGCGACGTCGATGGTGTGGTTGCCGAGCAGGCCCTCACGGGTGTCGGAGCCACCGCTCTGCATCTTCGCCGAAGGCTTGCCCAGCAGGTACTTCGCGAGCAGGTCGGCGATCCCGGCGTCGAAGCCGGAGATCTTGCCGGTGGCCGGGTCGAGCTGTGAGAAGCCCAGCGTGTTGCGGCTGCCGGCCCAGACCAGCTCGCCGCGCTGGCGGATCTTGTCCAGGATCGGCGAGTGCGGCAGGTTCTGGCCCACCGGCGCGCCCGCGACGGCGTCGTCCTGGCTGATCATCTTGGCGACGTCGGCGGCGGCCGGCTTCGCGGCGGCGCCACCGGGGGCCGTGGCCGGGGCGCTGCCGCACGCGGCGAGCAGCGCGCCCGCGACGACCACCGCGCCCACGGCGGCGGTGATTCTGGTCAGCTTCATTGCTTTCTCCTTGTCACGGTGGGGAAATTCAGTGCTGGAGGGATTAGTGCTGGAGGACTTTGGACAGGAAGTCCCGCGCCCGGGCGGTGCCGGTGCGGTCGAAGAACTCTTCGGGGGTGCCTTGTTCGGCGATGCGGCCTTCGCTCATGAAGACCACGCGGTGGGCGGCGCGGCGGGCGAAGCCCATCTCGTGCGTGACCACGACCATCGTGGTTCCCTCCGCGGCCAGCGAGGTCATCACGTCGAGGACCTCGCTCACCATCTCCGGGTCGAGCGCGCTGGTCGGTTCGTCGAACAGCACGATCTTGGGGTTCATCGCGAGCGCCCTGGCGATGGCCACGCGCTGCTGCTGCCCGCCGGAGAGCTCGGCGGGCAGTTTGTCGGCCTGGTCGGCCACCCCGACTCGGTCGAGCAGCCGTCGTGCGGTCGCTTCGGCCTCACGCTTGGGAATCCCGCGGACGCGGATCGGCCCGAGCGTCACGTTCTCGAGCACGCTGCGGTGCGCGAAGAGGTTGAACGACTGGAAGACCATGCCGACGTCGGCTCGCAGACGCGCCAGGTCGCGGCCCTCGGCGGGCAGCGGCTTGCCGTCGAGCGTGATGGTGCCGGAGTTGATCTTTTCCAGGCGGTTGATGCAGCGGCACAACGTCGACTTGCCCGACCCGGACGGGCCGAGGATCACCACGACCTCGCCCTGGTGGATGTCGAGGTCGACGTCGTGCAGCACCTGCACCTCGCCGTAGCTCTTGTTCACACCGCGCAGACTGGCGAGCACGGGTCCGGTCATCAGTGACCTCCGGGGCCGTCGTAGAGCTGCCAGGGCAGCAGTTCGTAGTCGTTCTCACAGGGGTTGCCGACCGCCACGCGGTACTCGCCGCTGGTCAGGTCGACCAGGCTCGAGGCGATCGTCTTGTAGCGCTGCAGCGGGGTGGCGCGCGGATCCACGTGGGCGCACACGCCGTCGGGGTGGCCGACGTGGTCGCTCATCGTCGCGGAGACGACCTTGCGCACCTCGGCCGAGCTGGTGGCGTTGCGCGCGGCCGCGAGCCCGCGTTCGATCACCTGCACGCGGTAGAGCGAGTCCACCGGGCGGACTTTGTGCGTGTCGGCGATCTGCGGGGGTACGCCGTACTGGTAGTGGTTGCCGTGCACGAGGATCCCGTTGTGCGGCAGTCCCCAGCGGTGCACCACCGGCGTGGTCTCGTAGTCCACGGCGACCCCGCCGCGGTGGGTCACCAGCAGGTTGGTGGCGATGTGCTGGTGCACGTCGAAGGGCACTTGCAGGGCGCTCTTCAGGTAGTCGTGGTCGAGGATGAGGCGGCGCAGTACCGGCTGCGGGATGCCGATCGGAGTGCCGAAGCGGCCGTTGAGCCCGTTGGCGTTGAGCGCGATGCCCGCGGAATTGGCGCCGTGGCGGCCGATCTGGCCGGCCTCGACCTGCATGATGATCGTGGGCTTGGGTGGTTGGACCACGCGCACGAGCACCACGGAGTCCTGCGTGCCCTCACGCCAGTCCCAGTTCTGTCCACAGTAGACGTGACCGTCGCCGGTCGCCTCGGGCAGCAGCGCGAAGGAGGAGCAGCCGTCGGCGGGCTCCTCGTCTTCGGCGACGCCCGGGTTGAAGCCGCTGTCGCTGTTGCGGACGATCTCACCGCGCGCATTGAGTGCGAGGATCTCGTCCTGGTGAACGCCGGCGCCGTCGGCGATCGCGTCCATCTCTTCGAGCAGGTGCGGTGCGACGGCGGCGACGGGTGCGCGCCAGCGCCGGGCCGAGGCCTGCACGTCCGTCCACTCCAGACCCGACGAGAGCCGGAAGGCCTCGCGGTAATAGGCGATCGACGTGCGGATCTCCGCCCTGGCGGCCTCTCCGTAGGCGAGTCCCCGCTCACGGGGGCCACCTTCGATCTGGACCAACCGGACTGCCATGAATACCTCTTTCCCGGTGCTGGCGATTCGTTGAAGGTTTGCGCTACATTCATCAGGAACTTGTAGTGGCAGCTACGGATAAGATAGACCGTGCTACGAAGTTGTCAACACCTGTCGTCGTTACTACATGGTTACGACGGTGCAGGACGGTCCCACGCCATGCCAAGGAGAACCGCTCCATGACGAGCCCCCAAGCGACGCCCGACTCCGCCCGAGTCCTCGACCCGACGGAGTTCTACTACGGCGGGCCGACGCCGTTTTTCGCGCTGCAGAGCGACCAGCGCTTTTCCTACTGCCTCTACGTGCCCAGCGCCCACCGCACCTCCGAGACGCCGCTGCCGCTGCTCGTCCTGATGCACGGCACCCAGCGCACCGCGGAGCGTTACCGCAACGACTACCGCGAGTTCGCGGAGGAGAACGACACCATCGTGCTCGCGCCGCTGTTCCCGGCGGGCATCGCGCAGCCCGGTGACCTGCACGGCTTCAAGCGCCTGAGCTTCGAAGGCATCCGCTACGACCTGATCCTGCTCGACATCATCGCCGAGGTCGCCGCCCGCTTCCGCGTGGACGCCGAGCGCTTCTACCTGCACGGCTTCTCCGGCGGCGGGCAGTTCGCGCACCGCTTCGCCTACCTGCACGCCGACCGGCTGGCCGCGTTGTCCATCGGCGCTCCGGGCCGCGTCACGCGGATCGACCCGGACGTCCCGTGGTGGCTGGGCACCGCCGACGTGCGCGAGCTGTTCGGCACCGACGTGCAGGTGGAGACCCTGCGCAAACTGCCGGTGCAGATGATCGTGGGCGGCGAGGACAAGGACACCTGGGAGATCGCGGAGCCGGGGATCGATGCCGGCGGTGACACGCGCATCGAGCGGCTGACCACCTTGCGCAAGAATTTCGAGAGCAACGGGATCGACGTGCAGTTCGACGTGGTGCCCGGGGTCGCGCACCGCGGGCTGATGATCCAGCCGGTGGTGAAGGCCTTCATCGCCGGGGAGCTGGCGCGCCGGCCGTAGCGCGCGACGGGTTCACGGGGCACGGTCGCACCGTGGCGGCCTTCCCGTGGGCACGTGGATCGGGAAACGAGGGTGGGATGGGGAACGAGGAAGAGTCGCTGCGTGCACGGATCGCGCGATGCCTGCCGAAGATGTCGCGGGCCGAGCGGACCGTCGCGGAGTACCTGCGCGACCACGGCCGCTACGCCATTTTCGCGACGGCCGAGCAGATCGGCGGCGCGACGGCGACCAGCGACGCGACCGTGGTGCGCACCGCGAAGTCCCTGGGGTTCGCGGGGCTGATGGACCTGCGGCGCAGCTTGGCGCGTGAGGTCGCGCTGGAGACCAGCCCTTCGCACCGGCTGCTGACCGAGCTGCCCGACGGCGCCACCGCGGGCGATGCCGTGGTGGACAAGGTCTTCACCGACGCGACCGAGCGGCTGGCCGCCACCTGGCGGCTCGTGCAGTCCGACGAGTTCCTGCACGCGGTCGACCTGCTGGACGACGCGCGCGAGGTCCTCAGCTTCGGCCTGGGGGCCTCGAGCCTGGTCGCGCGGTACCTGACCATGCGCCTGGTCCGGATGGGCCGGCGTGCGCGTTCCACGGGCGCCACGGGGTTCCAGCTGGCCGACGACCTGCTCGGCCTCGGCCCGGAAGACGTCGTCGTGCTCTACATCCCCGGCCGGATCCTCGGCGAGATCGAGGTGCTGCTCGCTCACGCCGAGGAGGTCGGTGCGAGCGTGGTGCTCGTGTCCAGCTCGCTGGGGCCGTTGTTCGGCGCCCGGGTCGACGTCTCGCTCACGGCCCCGCAGAGCGCCAGCAACTTCACCGGCGAGATGCTGAGCGCGGAGGTGCTCACCGACGCGTTGGTGCTGCGCCTGGCCTCCCGCGACGAAAACCGCGCGACGAAGACGTCGGAACTGCTGACTTCGCTGCGTTCCGACCTCATCAACGGTGACCTGCGCGCAACGCGTTTGCCGCGGGGCGACGGGGTCACTGACAGTGCCGATCGTTACTAATCCGGCCACAGTCACGGCCGAATGGCTTTCGCGGCATCGGTTGCGTGCCGCGCGGGGGTCGGCCTACTTTTGGCCGGATTAGTAACCGGGGCCGGTCGTTTTCTCCACGCTGACGGTGCTCAGGTGCCTGCGCAGGTACTCCGCGGCGTCGGCGGTCCGGCCGGTCAGCAGCAGGTCCGCGATGTCGACGTGCTCACGGCAGCGCACCGCGGCCCGGTCGCGCGGGAGCGTGCGCCGGTACTCGATCAGGCGGCGCAGGTTGTCCACGCGGCGCAGCGAGTCGATGAAGAACGTGTTGTGGCTGCACGCCACCACGGCCTCGTGGAAGGCGCGGTTGCGGGCGAACAGCTCGGTGTTGGTCACGGTGTGCGCGGCGCCGTCGGCGAGCTCGAGTTGTTGCGCGCGAACGATTTCGATGGCCGCCTGGTCGACGACGAAGCCAGGTTCCAGCAGCGCCGCCGGCTCGAGCGCGAGACGGAAGCGGTAGCTGTCCTCATAGGACTCCTGCGACGTCAGCATCGGCTGGAACTCCCAGCCGTAGCCGGGCAGCCGCTCGATCCAGCCCTCGCCGGAGATGCGGCGCAGCACGGCCGTCACCTGGGCCGGCGTGAGGGCGTAGCGGCGCGCCAGCTCGCTCTCGCTCACGCGGTCGGGCAGGTCACCGTCGAGCCGGTCCGACGCGATGCGCAGGTACTGCTCCTCGTCCTCGTCACCGGTCTCGACGGTGAGCTCGGTGACCGGGCGGGCCACGGTGTGGCCGCCGCCGGGCTCGGCGACGGCCACCACCCCTTCGTCCGCCAGCAGGCGCAGCGCCGCGCGCACGGGTGAACGCGAAACACGCAGGTGCGCGGCCAGGGTGCGCTCCACCAGCCGCGTGCCCGGCTCGGCCGCGGTCTCGCGGATGTAGCCCACGATGCGCGCCGCGACCTGCCGGGTGAGCGGGGTCGGGGTCTGTTCCACTTACCCAGGCTAGCGCCGGTGCTCGGCATCCACCCGGGTGGTGGTGCCGGTCGCGACGATCGTGCGGGTGGCCTCCACCGAGGCGTAGGTCCAGAGGATCCGCATCGGCGCCGTCGCCGAGGCGTTGCGGAACCGGTGCGGCACCCCCGCGTCCACGTAGGTGGTGTCCCAAGTGGACAGGTGGTGCTCGGCGCCGTCGATCTCCACGATCGCCTCGCCCTCCAGGATCACCACGCTCTCGGGGCAGTTGTGCGTGTGCAGCGGGATTCCCGCACCACCGTCGAAGAGCGTCTGGCCGTTGAGGAACACCTGGGCACCCAGGGCCTTGCTCACCAGCGGGATCGTGCGCGCGCCGCCGCCGCGGTCGGCCGCGGACAGCTCGGCCGGCCGCAGCACCACGGACGGGAACGGCTTCTGCTCGCTCATCGGGTTCCTCCGAACCACACGGTCTTCACGTTCACGAACTCGCGGATCCCGTCCGCGCCCAACTCCCGACCGTAGCCGGACTTCTTGATCCCGCCGAACGGCAAGCGTGGGTCGGAGGCGACCATGCTGTTCACGAACACCGCGCCGGCCTGCAGGCCCTTGGCGAAGCGCTGGGCGCGTTCCGAAGACCGCGTCCACACGGCCGCGCCCAGGCCGAACTCGGTGTCGTTGGCCAGTGCCAGGGCCTCGTCGTCGCCCGAGACGCGCACGATGGCCGCGACCGGCCCGAACGTCTCCTCGTCGAAGGCCGCCATGCCCGGCTTCACGCGGTCGAGCACCGTCGGTGCGTAGAAGTACCCCGGCCCGGCCACCGGCTCACCGCCGGTCCGCAGCACACCACCGGCGGCGACGGTCCGGCGCACCTGGTCGTCGAGCCCGTCGCGCAGGTCCTCGCGCGCGAGCGGTCCCACGGTGGTGCCCGCCTCGGCCGGATCGCCCACCCGCAGCCGTTCGACCGCCGCGGTGAAGGCTTCGGCGAACTCGTCGGCCACGGCTTCGTCCACGATGAACCGCTTGGCGTTGACGCAGCTTTGGCCGTTGTTCAGGAACCGCGCACGCACGGCCGTCTCGGCGGCGGCCGGCACGTCGGCGTCGGCGAGGACCACGAACGGGTCCGAGCCGCCGAGTTCCAGCACCTGCTTCTTGAGCGCGGCGCCGGCCTGGCTGGCCACGAGCGCGCCGACGCGCGTCGAGCCCGTCAGCGTCACGGCGGCGATGCGGTCGTCGGCGATGAGCTTCGCGACCTCGCCGACGTCGACGAGCAGCGCCCGCACCAGCCCGGCGGGCGCCGAGGCCTTGCGGAACACGTCCTCGATCGCGAGCGCGCAACCCGGCACGTTGGTGGCGTGCTTGAGGATCGCGCCGTTGCCCGCGGCCAGCGCCGGGGCGGCGAACCGGAAGAACTGCCAGAACGGGTAGTTCCACGGCATCACGGCGAGCACCACGCCGAGGGGCTCGGCCACCACGGAAGCCTCGGCCAGCACCGGGCGCTCGGCCAGGTACTCCGCCGCGTGCTCGGCGTAGTGCACGCAGTTGAGCGCGCACTTCTCGATCTCGGCCTCGGCTTCGGCGAGCGGCTTGCCCATCTCTTCGGTGATCAGCCGCGCGTACTCGGCGCTCCCGGCGCGCAGCACGGCCGCCAGCTCGCGAAGCAGCTCCACGCGTTCGGCAAGCGGTTTCTCGCGCCACTCGGCTTGCGCGGTCACGGCCGCATCCAGTGCGGCGTCGACCTCTTCGGCCGTGTGCAAGTCGTAAGTGGACAGTGACTTGCCCGTCGCCGGGTTCACGGACCGGATCATCGAGCACCCACCGGAAGGCCGGTGACGGACTCGGAAACCGCGCCGGCGAACGCTTCGGTGCCGAGTGTTCCGCCGACGTCCGCGGTGCGCGTCGCCGGGTTGTCGAGCACGGTGTCCACCGCGCGGGTCACGAGCTCCGCACCCGCCAGGAGTGCGTCGTTGCCGTCGCGGCGGCCGCGCCAGTCGAGCAGCATCGCCGCGGACAGGATGAGCGACGCCGGGTTGGCCACGCCCCGGCCCGCGATGTCGGGGGCCGAACCGTGCTGCGCCTGGCCGACGCACACGTCGTGCCCGGCGTTGATCGAGCCGCCGAGGCCGAGGCTGCCGGACAGCTCGGAGGCCTCGTCGGACAGGATGTCGCCGAACATGTTGGTGGTCACCAGCACGTCGAACCGCTGCGGGTCGCGGATCAGCAGCGCCGAGGCGGCGTCCACGATCAGCTCTTCCAGCTCCACGTCGGGGAACTCCTGGGCGACCGCGCGGACCTCGCGCAGGAACAGGCCGTCGGACAGCTTGAGCACGTTGGCCTTGTGCACCGCCGTCACCTTGCCGCGGCGGCCGCGCGCGAGCTCGAACGCCGCCCGCGCGACACGGGCGGAACCACGTGCGCTCACCTTGCGCACGGACAGCGCGAGGTCGGGGTCGGGCATGAACTCGCCGGTGCCGGCGAACATGTTGCGGTCGGAGTAGAAGCCCTCGGTGTTCTCGCGCACGATCACGAGGTCCATGGGCTTGCGCAGGATGCTCAGGTCCTCGCGCGAACGGCACGGTCGCACGTTGGCGAACAGCTCGAAAGTGGTCCGCAGCGCGGCGGACGGGTTGATCCCGCCCTGTTCGCGCGGCGGGTACTCGTAGTGTGACACCGGGCCGAGCAGCGTGCCGTCGACCTCGGGCACGCGCTCGAGGACCGAGGACGGCAGGGTCGTGCCTTCGGTCGCGAGCGAGGCCAGGCCGATGTCGCGCGTCTCGAAGCTCAGGCCGAGCCCGAGCCGCCGATCGGCGGCGCCGAGCACGTCCAGGGTCGCCGCGGTGATCTCCGGGCCGATGCCGTCGCCGGGCAGGACGAGGACTTTCACGGACACTCCTTCCGACTGCGGATCTTCCGACTCTGGTTTTTCACTCTAGCAATATACCATCAATGTAGTGGATGCTTCAGTCTTCACATCCGTTGTAGGATCAGCTACCTTTCACCGCCAAGAGCCTCCCCGCCCGTCCGGCTCAGGTCCCCCGCTCGAGGAGATGGCTGACAATGTCGTTGCTGCTCGCCCAGGCCGTGTCCGCGGCCGAAGCAAACCCGACCCCCGAGGTGTGGCGGGTCATCACGAAAATGGCGTACTTCGCCGGCCTGATCGGGTCGGTCGGCGGCTGCATGCTGTACCTGATCGTCCTGCGGCCGGTGCTTCGCCGGCCGTCGGTCGACCCGGCCGACCGCGCGGTGCTGCAACGCCGCGCCGGCATCTACTACGCGCTCGTCGGCACGTGGTTCCTGGTGGCGCTGTACTTCCAGATCGCCGGCAAGGGCGCCCGCGTGAAGGGCAAGGAAATCCCGTTCGGCGACGCGCTGTCGCCGGCGGCGATCTGGCGCTTCATCTCGGTGCCGGGCAAGAAGGGCGACTGGATCTCCAGTGGTGCCGAAGCGCTCATCCAGTACTCGCTGTGGGGTCTCGCGGCGATCGTGCTGATGCTGGCGTTCTCGCCGCGGCTGCGGGAAAAGCTCGGCGTGCTCACGCTGACGTCACTGATCGTCAACTTCCTGGCGTACCAGGTCACGTTGCTGCCGACGAACTTCTCGAAGGCCACCTTCGACACCATCGCCAACTCGCTGCTCGACCACCTGCACGTCTTCTCCATCTCGACGTGGGTCGGCGGTATCGCGGGCCTGGTGATCCTGGCGTTCTCGCGGCGCAGGCTCTCCCTCGGTGCCGGCGACGTGTTCGCGCAGATCTGGACGCGGTTCTCGACGGTGGCGATGGTCGCGGTGGGCTGCATCCTGATCACCGGTCTGTGGCTGGCCTACTCGCTCATCGGCAGCCCGTCGGAGCTGTTCACCACGAGCTTCGGGCGCTTTCTCGTCATCAAGGTGTCGCTGGTGTTCACGATGATCTGCATCGGCGCGGCTAACGAGTTCGTGATGATGCCGCGCATCGCCCGCGCCCGTGCGGCCGGCGCCGAGGGTTCCGTCTTCCGCCTGGCGCTGCGCACGTTCCCCGTGCTGGTGACAATCGAGGTGCTGCTCGCCGTCGGCGTGCTGTTCGTGCTCTCGTTTCTCACCGGTTCGGCCCGCGTCGAGGCCGGCGACCCCGAAGACCCGACGCTGAGCGGCACCGTGATCGGCATCGGCGTGGTGCTGGCGATCCTGATCGCGGTCTCCTTCGTGACCACCGCGAAGGTGTCCGACCGCCTCGCCCGCTCGGCGGTCCGCGCCGACGCGGTCGAGCAGCGTGAGGCCGTCGCCGCGGAGAGCTGAGCGTCAAGGGCTCATCAGGGATTTGTCTTGGTGTGTCAAGTCTCCGTCGGGCCCATGCCCGCCCCGCCGTCGTTCGGGAGACCTTGAGGGTCCTGAACGAGAAGGTGGTGGCGGGCATGGGCACGGTGGTTTCCGCGGTGGTGCTGATCGGTCTTTCGGCGGTGCTGGCGTTGGCGTTGCGCGTGTCTTCGCGGAGGTGAGCGGTTCTTGCCGTGACAGCGCGGTCTAGTTCTGCGTGTCCTCGGTGAGCTCCGTGGTGCAGGAGACGTCTTTCCCGGTGCGCTGATCGACCTGCTTCTGCTCCACGGTGATCCGGCAGGTCGCCGGGCCGTTCTCGGCTTCGACGTGCAGGGTCACCTTCCCGAGCCCCTCGGGGATGCGCGCGATCTCGGTCGGAAGCGTCGCGGTGGTGACGTCAGGCTGCTTCGAGCCCGGGTAGGTGAGCGTGATCTTCGCGGGGCCTTTGCCGTCCACGGCGAACCTCGTGTCGTAGGTGTAGCTCTTGGCGCCACACGCCGCGAGCGGCAGCACCAGGGCGGGAAGCAACAGAGCGACGACGGCTTTCTTCATGCCGCTCAGCTTGGTGCGCACCTGGCGCGATCACTTCGGCCGAACGGCCGGAGCGCCTCCTCCTTTCGGCCGGATCGTGCGGCGGATGAAGTCGCGGATGGCCGGAAACGCGGGCTTGGGCGAGTAGTCGTCCCGGAGCAGCCCGAAGCCGCTGGTCCAGCCGGCGTCGGAGCGGGTGTCGCGAAGGCCGAAGAGTTCGTACGCCGCAACGCCGACGTCCGAGTCCACAATGGTCTGGGCGACGGTTTCCAAGACCACGCGCTGAGTGGCTTCGTCGCGGTCGTCGCCGGTGGGCCAGCCCGTTTCCGTGATGTGGAGGGGTGTGGTCGCGGGGACGCCGATCTCTGTGGTGACCGAGCGGAATCCCGTGAGCAGAAACGTCACGGCGCCGGCGAGCTGCTCGTGGGGGATGCGGCGGAAGACGTCGGGGAAGACGTCCAAGCCGAGGAAATCCAGGCGCGCCAGGTGGTCCGGGCCGATCGCCGCGGCCAGTCGTCCCCAGAACGCGGGATCGGCGGGACCCGCGGAGTTGACCCCGATCCCGACGTCGACGCCGAGACGCTCGCGTTCGTCGAAGGCCGCGGCGACGCCGGCGCCGACGGCCTCGAAGCAACCCGGGCTGCCGCCGTCGAGTGGGGCCGGCACGTTGAGCTCTTCGCCGACCTGCACCTTGCCGCCGCCCCACGCGGCGACGTCGCGGACGGCCTGGCGCACGAAGTCGGCGAAGCCCTCCGGATCGGGTTCGCGGCTCTGGTAGCACGCGACCAGGTCGATCAGCCGGCCCTCGCCCGCGTAGAGCTCGGGCCGCTCGGGCGTTCGGGACCACTCGTTCCCGAAGTGCCGGTAGCAGCGGACGTAGAACTCCGGCGCTTCCCCTTGGAGTTCCTTCAAGGCCGCCAAGGTCGCGCCGGGGTCTTCCGGCGGGCAGGGCAGCGGCTTCAACTCGACCAGGTCGGCGTCGACGACACCGGGCCAGATCCCGAAGATCACAGGTACCTCCTCATAGCCGTATACGGCTAACCGTATACGGGCAATGAGGTACTGTTCAAGCGTGCCCAAGAACGCGCTCGACAACCCGCTGGTGCTGCCGATCCTCGGCTTGCTCGTGGAGCAGCCGCGCCACGCGTACGCGGTGTTCAGCGAGGTCCGCAGCCGTTACGGCTACCTCGAAGTGCGCAACGCGACCGTTTACACGCTGCTGGACCGGCTCACGGCCGAGGGGTGGGTCGCAGCCACGGGCGGGACCGAGCGCGACGTGCTGGCGGTGACCGACGACGGCGTGGCCGCGCTGGCCGAGCGCGTGCGCAAGCAGCTCGGCGCGGATCTGACCGGTGGGCCGCCGTTCGTGACGGCGTTGGCGTACCTCGGGATTCTGCCGCCGCCAGAAGCACAAGCCGTGCTGCGCGAGCGGATCGAGCTCGTGCGGGAGGAGATCGCAGGACTCGAAACCGCCACGCGCGAAGCGGCCACGCTCGAGGTCCACATGATCGAGGCGCACTACCTGCTCTCGCGGCTGCACCACGACGTCGAGTGGCTCGAACGCACGGCGGACCGCATCGGTAAGGGCGAGCTCGCTTGGCCTCAGTGACCGCCGCCCGTCAACGCGATCGTGCGGTCGGTGTGCGCGGCCAGCAGTGGATCGTGGCTGGCGACGAGGACGGCGGCGCCCGCGTCGGCGGCGGTGCGCAGGCGGGCGAGGACGACCTCGGCGTGGGTGCGGTCCTGGTGTGACGTCGGTTCGTCGGCCAGGACGAGCGTGGGTGCGGTGGCCAGGGCGCGGCCGACGGCGGCGCGTTGTTGTTCCCCACGGCTGATTTCGGTGGGGAGGCGGTCGGCGAACTTGGCGAGGTCGAGGGTTTCCAGCAGCTTGGCGAGGTCGGCGTTGCCGCCGGTTCGGGCGGCGAAGGCGAGGTTGTCGGCGACGGTGAGTTCGTCGAACAAGCCGATGGACTGCGGCACGAAACCCAGGTGCTGCCACGGCGTTCGCGCCATGGGGACATCCGGCAACGACGACCCCGGCGTGACGCTGCCGGTGTCCGGGGTCTCCCAGCCGCCGGCGATCATCAGCAGCGTGCTTTTGCCGGAACCCGAAGGGCCGGTCAACGCGACGAGCTCGCCGGGGTGCAGCTCGAAGCTGATCGGGCGCAGCACTTGGGTGCGGCGGTAGCTTTTCGAGACGTCGGTGAGGATGAGCACGGTCATCGGATACGTCCGTCCACGAGTTCGATCACGTCGTCGGCCACGGTGACCAGTTCGGGGTCGTGGGTGGCGACCACCACGGCGTGCCCGAGGGTCGCCAGCCGGCGAACGGCGTCGCCGACCAGGTGGGCCGAAGCGCGGTCGAGCTGGGCCGTCGGCTCGTCGGCGAGCAGCGCGGCGGGATCGCCGGCAGCGGCGAGGGCGAGGGCGACGCGTTGCTGTTCGCCGCCGGAGAGGCCGCTGGGTTTGCTCTCGCCGCGGTGCCCGAGGCCGAGGGTGGTGAGCAGTTCGCTCGACGGGGTGCCGGCGCTGCGCAGGCGGGTGGCGAGTTCGAGGTGTTCGTCGACGGTGAGGTAACCGAGCAGGTTGTCGACGGGGTTCTGGAAAACGTAGCCGAGGCGCCGGCGCCGGAGTCCGCGCCGGCCCCGGGCGGACAGGGCGGTGGCGTCGATGCCATCGATCTCGACGCGGCCGCGCACGGGACGTTCGAGACAGGCGAGGATCCGCAGCAACGTGGACTTGCCGGAGCCGGACGGTCCGACGAGCGCGGTGACCCGGCCGCGGGCGGCGGACACGGAAACCTCCTGCAGGGCAACGACGTCGTGGGTCGCGGTCCGGTAGGTCTGGTGCACGTCTTCGCACCAGAGGGCGTCAGTTCGTGTCACGTAGCACCTCCGACGGGCGGGCACGCGAGACGGCGCGCTGGGCGGCGAGGGTGGCGAACACGGCGGCCAGCAGGGTCGCCGCGGCGAGGCGGGCGGTGAGCGACCACGGAGTGGCGATCAGGGTGCCGGGTGCGGCAGCGGGGTCGAGATCGTAACCGGCGCTGGTGATGACGACGGCGATCGCGGCGAAGCCGAGGCCGGCGACGAAGCCGGTGGCGAGCAGGCCGCCGACCTCGTAGAGCAGGGCGCGCCAGTGTGCGCGGGGTCCGATGTCCATGCGCCGCAACAACAAGTACGCGCTGCGCCGCGCTCGTGCCCGCGAATTCAAGTACAGTAACAGCCCCACGAGCACGATCGCGCCGGCCAGCACGGACACCGCGGTGAGGAACAGGAACGTGTAGGTGATGGCCGCGTAGACGCCGTTCGCGGTCACGTCCTGGGCCTGGCTCAGCGTGCCGACGGGGACGTGGCCGGCCGACAGCGCGGGGACGATCCGCGCCGGGTCGCCGCGCAGCCACAGCTCGGGGTGCAGGTTCTCGCCGGCCAGCCGGGTGAGCACGTCGCGGCGGACGAACATCAACGGGAACCCGGCGCTCTTCCCGGGCAGCTGCGTGACGCTGGTGACGGAGAACTCGACGGTGTGGCCGTTGATCTCCACCTGCGTCCGCCCGGACGTGCCGGGGATCCCGGCCAGCACGCCGGCGGGTGCGCCGGGTGCGCTCAGCCCGGCGATCAGGTCCTCGAGGGTCGGGCCGGGCAGGAGGTTGTCCCAGAAGGCGGTGCTGGTGAACGTCGCCGGGTCGACGCCGAGGACGTTGACAGTGGTGTGCCCGACCGTGCCGGAGTCGTAGCGCTCGACGAAACTCGACGCGAACCCGGGTGGCGCCTGCGCGGGCCCGGTCAGGTCGACGACCACGTCGGTGCCGACCACGAGCTGGCCCTCGGCGTGCAGCGTGCGCTCGACCGAGCCGGTGACCGTGGTCGCGTACACCGACAGCGCGATCGGGATCGCCGTCGCGCCGACCAGCACGGCCGCGGCAGCCGGCGCGGACGCGAGCCGCCGCCAGGACAAGAAGGCGACCGCGCGCGACGGTGACACCGGGCGCAGGCGTACCACGGAGAACCGCACGATGCGCGCGGCCAGCAGCGCCAAGCCGATCACCAGCAGCAGCGGCACCACGATCAGCCGTGGCGGGATCCGCGCGACGGTCCCCGCCGCACCCACACCCGCTTCCGGATCGCCACCGAGCACGAAATAACAGACAACCGCGGCGCCGAGCGGCAGCAGTTCCCACGGCCAGCTGCGGCGGCTCGTGGTGCGCGCGTCGAACAACGCGGTGATCCGGCGTCGGCTGGAAACGGCGATCGCCCCCAGCGTCACCAGCAGGGCGGCGGCGGCGCCGAGCACGGACCCGACCAGTGCGCCGGGCGTGACGAGCGGGCTCGGCCCCAGCGCCGCCACCAGGTAGCGCGCGAGCAACCAGCCCGCGGCGCTGCCGAACACCACAATCGTGCCGACCTCCAGCACCGCTTTGCCCACCAACGCGAGCGGTCCTACCCCACGCGACGACAACACCGCAAGCTCGGCGCGGCGCCGGTCCGCCCAGAACGAGCCCGCCGCCGCGGCGATCACCAGCCCGGCCAGCGCGCCCACCGCGCCCATCGGCACGACGGTGGTGGCCAGCTGAGTGGTGACCTGGTCGGCGCGGACCACCATGCCGCCCAGTGAAGACGTGTACTCCGTGCTGCCGAAACGGTGGAACGCCTGCCCGAGCGGGTCGCCGGGGTTCTCGGTGCGGGCCCGGACGTGCTCCAGCGCGGCCACCACGGGCGGCGCGCTCGCCGTGGTCGTCCCCGTGGTGTCGACGGAGCTCTCCACCAGGTTCTGCACGCCGGAGTTCTGGGTGGCGATGTGGAAGAAATCGTCCGGCGACACGAGCGCCACCGGGTAGGTGCCGGCGTTGGAGAGCGGGCTCCCGCGGTAGAGGCCGACGAGGCTGCACCAGTACTGCTGGTCCGGCAGCGAACGCAGGTCGCGGTAGATCCCGGCGACGCGCATCGTCGACGTACTGCCGCCTTCCGGCGCGGTGGCTTTGCCGGCGGGCTTGAGATCGTTGCGGGACCCGCCGCGGACGGTCACGAGGTCGCCGGCGTGGAGGTTCTTGAGCGCCGCGAACTGGTCCGGCAGCCAGATGCCCGGCCCGGTCCCGCGCTGGACGACCTGGATGTGGCTCTGGAAGCCGGTACGCGAGATGAGGTTGACGACCGTCTGCTCCGGGTGCGCGGGCGGGCCCGTCGCCGTTTCCACCGACGCGCCGGAGACCACGGTCGACACCGGCGCCGAAGCCCGCGGCACCTCGGCGGTGGCCTGACCGGCCAGCTTCGCGCGCGTGTCGTAGAGGGTCTTCCCGACCTGCTCGGCCACGGCGGGGTCGCGCTGCTGCATCGGCAGGCCGCCCTGCCACTGCGCGCCGACCGCCCACTCACACGCCAGCGACGTCTGCTGCTGAAGCGTTGCGTTGCCCGCCGCCGAAAGGAACAACGCGACCGCGGTGGCCGGCAGCGCCACCAGAATCGCGGCCGCCGCGACGGCGATCACCACCGCCGGATTGCGCCACCCCGTCCGCACGGCCCGCGACCACGGCGTGGGCAACCCCCTCCTCGGCATGCCGAGGAGTTTCACACAAGCGTTTGCCCGTCAGGGCGCGCTGAGATCGTTTCGAAACGGCACGCTGGCCAACTGCACCCGCGCGACGACGGGCTGTGGCGGAATCCCGCTCAGCGGGGCGGTTCGGGGTGCGCGTGCCCGTCCGGCGCGCAGTGCGAGCACACGCCGGTGAGGATCGGCGCACTCGTGCTTTCGGCCGTGCCGACGGAGTCGAGGCGGCCGCAGTTCGTGCACAGCAGGTGGCCGTGTTCGGGCCCGGTCAGCTCGTAGCGCTGAGCGACACCGACGGTGTCGAAGCGGCGGACGAGCCCGGCGGACACACCCGTGGCGAGGACGTCGTGGATCACCCGGGTGGAGGCGAAGCGGAGGCGGTCTCGGACGTGGGGGAGCAGCTCGGCGACGGTGGTGTGCGGCTGCTCGGCGAGGGTTTCGAGCACGACCTGGCGGGCGGTGGTCACGCGCAGGCCGGCGCGGCGCAGGCGGGCGCCGGCGTCGATCTGGCCGGGCGACGGCTGGGGGAGCGTGGGAGTCGTGGGCACAAGACCTTTCTAGTGCCTAGAGTTGATGGAGTCAATTGTCAGATGGAGTCAAGTGTGGGTTACGCAGGGGCGTAAGCGCAGGTGGGCAGGGGTTCGGCGGGTCACCTGTGAGCTTCTCCACGCCAGAGTTGATGCAGTCCATTCTGGGGTACGCTGCCCGCATGGATGCGTTCGGGGTGCGGTTGCGCCGGGTAGGGCTGCGCAACACGCCGCAGCGGCGGGCGGTGCTGGCCGCGGTCGAGCGCCACCCGCACTCGACGGCGGCCGAACTCGCCGTGGACCTCGAGGCCGACGGCGGGCTCTCCCGGCAGGGTTTGTACAACGTGCTCGAAGACCTGGTCTCGGCCGATCTGCTGCGTTCGCTGGAACCCGCGGGCTCGCCCGCGCGCTTCGAGCCGCAGCGGCACGACAACCACCACCACCTCGTGTGCCGCGGCTGCGGCGCGATCCAGGACGTACCGTGCGCCGTCGGCGCCCCGCCGTGCCTCGACCCGGTCTCCGCGCCCGGCTTCCGCGTCGAATCGGCCGAAGTGACGTGGTGGGGCGTATGCGACGCGTGCGCTTCCGCTGCTGAGTGACTCCCGTCCACAATGGACTGACGGCCGCCGGGCCTTCGGTGGTGTCACGTTACGTGCGGTCAGTTTCTCGCCACTCCGTGCGGCATCACGTTTTCCGGGTTTCCATCCGCGGGAAGCTCAACTTCTGCCGGGAGCAAGCTGAATGCTGCGCGGAGGCCACGAAGTTCAACAGTCGGCGCCGGCTCTAGTCGTCCGGCTGCGCCCGCAGGTGGCGGCGCAGCGTCTCGTCACTGCCCAGGCCACTGCGCCGCGCCGCCGCGGCCACGGTCTCGCCGCTCATCACCAGCGCGATCGCCGCTTCCCGGCGCACCGCGGCGACGTAGGTGGCAGGCGTCTGGCCCGTGCCTGCCTTGAACAGCCGTGAGAGGTGGCGGGTGCTGAGGCCGGCGCGCTGCGCCATGCTCGTGAGGCAGTGGTCGCCGGCCGGGTCGGCGGCGACCTCGTCGCAGAGCGCGCGGACGATGTCGCGGCGCGGGCGCGGGGTGCGGGCGGGCACGGACAGCTGCGGCTGCGCCCCGCGGCGGCGCATGAAGACCACCAGCTCGCGCGCGATCTCGTGGGCCAGGATGTCGCCGGCGTCCTCCTCGACCAGTGCGAGCGCGAGGTCGATGCCGGAGCTGACGCCGGCGGAGGTGAGCACGTGGCCGTCCCGGACGTAGATCGCCTCGGGGTCGACCTCGACGGCGGGGTAGCGCTCCTGCAGCGTGTCGGCGTGGCGCCAGTGCGTGGTGGCGCGGCGGCCGTCGAGCATGCCCGCGGCACCGAGCGCGAAGGCGCCCGCGCACACCGACGTCACGCGCCGGGCTCCGCGCGCGAGGTGCCGGATCGAGGTGAGCAGCTCGGCGTTCGCCCCCGGTTTCACGAGGCACTCGCCGCCGGGCACGACCAGCGTGTCGACGCCGGTCAGGTCGGCCGCGGCCTGGTCGACGCCCAGGCGCAAGCCGCTCGACGTGGTGATGTCGCGCCCGTCCGGGGAGCACATCGTGACGACGTAGCCGGTGCCGAGCTCGGCGGCGACGTCGAACACCTCGAGCGGCCCGGTCACGTCGAGCAGCCGGACGCCGTCGAAAACCAGGACGGCGATCGGGACATCCGGTCTCGACAGGCCCACCCGGGGAATCTACGACGGCCCCCGGCCACGGGAAAGGGCCGGATGTGTGGGCTGCGTGTCCGCACCCGGTCGGTTACCCGGTGTTAGCTTTTCCTCGGTCGACGCGAAGGCGGTGCCCAGGATGAAGCTGCAACACGGTCTCGGCGGTCTCGAAGGGCTCGAGGGTTACCCGTTGGACTACGAGAAGCGCGTGTTCGTCGAAGACTGGGAGAAGCGCATCTTCGGCATCCACGCGGCGATGATGGGCCTGAGCGCCTCCTTGCGCGGCTCCGTCGCCGGCTACGACCTCGACGCGGTGCCCACCACGTTCCGCACCACGTGGACGTGGGCCCACCTGCGCTCGGGCGCGGAGGCGATGCACCCGTTCGAGTACTTCAAGTTCCGCTACTACGAGAAGTGGCTGGGCGGCATCAGCGCGTACCTCGTCGAGCAGGGTTACCTGACACAGGAGGAGCTGGACGCCGCCACGGAGCGCTTCCGCGAGCAGCCGCAGTCGCAGCTGCCCGAACGCGACGCCGAAGCCGTCGACGAGCAGGTGCTCGACTACCTGCGTCGCGGCGACACACCGAGGCGCGGCCCGGCCACGCCGGCGTTCGCGGTGGGCGACGAGGTCGTGGTGCGCAACCCGCCGGCCACGGAGCACACGCGGCTGCCCGGGTACCTGCGCGGGCACCGCGGCCGGGTGGAGCGCGTGTTCGAGGGCAACTACTCGTACTTCGTCTCGACCGGCGGCGACGGGCTCGGGGAGCCGATGTCGGTGTACATCGTGCGGTTCGAGCCCGAGGAGTTGTGGGGCGAGGAAACCGAACGCGCGGCCGGCCCGCTGTACGCCGAGCTGTACGAGACCTACTTGTCCGCCGGATCGACGAGGGACGGAAACCGATGAGCGAGCTGTTCGCCTACCCCGACGACCGCGAGGAGGCGAGCGCCGCGCAAGTCAAGGCGCTCGAGGCGCTCCTGATCGAGAAGGGCGTGATCACCGGGTCCACTGTGGACAAGGTGCTCGGCTACTTCGAGTCGGAGATGACGCCGCTCAACGGCAAGAAGATCGTGGCCCGCGCGTGGGTCGACCCGGAGTTCGCGCGGCTGCTGGCCACGGACACCCCGAAGGCGATCGCGCAGCTGGATCTGCCCGAGGGCATGGCCGGCGCCGAGGGCGAGCACATCGCGGCCGTGGTCAACGAGCCCGGCGTGCACAACCTGGTGATCTGCTCGCTGTGCTCGTGCTTCCCGTGGCCGGTGCTGGGGCTGCCGCCGTACTGGTACAAGGACCCGGTGTTCCGTTCCCGCGCGGCGCGCGAGCCGCGGGTGGTGCTGGCCGAGCTGGGTGTGGAGCTCGACGACGACACCGAGGTGCGCGTGTGGGATTCGAGCGGGCACTCGCGGTGGTTCGTGGTGCCCGCGCGCCCCTCGGGCACGGAGGGCTGGAGCGAGGAACAGCTCGCCGAGCTCGTGACGACGGAGTCGATGATCGGCGTGGCCCTCGCGGGCCCGGCGGCGTGAGGAGGCGGGCGTGGCGATCGACATCAGCACGCTGAACTACGACGAGACCGGGCACGTGAAGTTCCACTCGTCCTGCTCCACGGACCTCGAGCAGCCCGTGTTCGACGCGGAGTGGCAGCGGCGCGCGTTCGGCCTGGCGGTGGCGTTGTCGGAGTTCGGCCACTACGCGTGGGAGGACTTCCAGCGCGAGCTGATCGCGGCCATCGGCTCGTGGCAGTCCGCACCCGATGACGAAAAGGGCCGCTGGGAGTACTACCAGCACTGGGTGACGGCGCTCGACACCGTCGTCCGGCGCCACGGCCTGCTCGAAGAGGGGTACGTCAACCCCGAGGACCGCGACTGAGGGTGAGCGCGTTCACCTAGACTTCCTCCTCACCGGGCGAGCGGCTCGCCGGGGCGACGCGGAGGAGGCGGCAGGGTTGGTCAGCCGGGCCGAGAAGAACGAATCGAACCCCGACCTGGGCGTCCTCGCCGGGCGGCTGCTGTTCGCCGTGCAGCACGAGCTCTTCACGTCGCTCGCCGCCCAGGGCTTCTCCGACCTCCACCCGCGCCACGGCGCCGTGCTCGCCTACCTGGACACCGAGGGTGTCCGGGCAACCGAGCTTTCGCGTCTTTCGGGGCAGCACAAACAGGTGATCGGGACGATGATCGACGAGCTGGAGGCCCTTGGGTACGTCGAGCGCCGCCCGGACCCCGCCGACCGCCGCGCGAAGTTGGTCTGCCCGACGGAGCGCGGGCTGGCCGAGATGCGCGCGGCGGGCCGGATCATGACGGCTTTGCAAGAGCGGCATGCGCGCCGGTTGGGGCGTGAGGTCTATACGCAGTTCAAGGCGGTGCTGCTCGATGTGGTGGAGCATCAGCGAAAACGCACGGTGTGACGCGGTCAGAGCGCCAGCGGAAGTCGTAGGTGTATTCGCCCACATTTTCGTTGGCTTCTCTGAAGGCGTCGGTCATCAACCGGGTGAGGAGCTGCTCGGGTTTTCGTGGGGGTGCGTTTCCCGGCACCGCGCGATGCGGGCCTCGGGGTCGGGGAAGCGTCGTCGGGCACCTTTGCGGAGGCTCGCTTCGGTGGTGTCGAACGCGAAGGGAATCGAGTAGAGGTTGGCTTCTTCGGCGGTTGGTGCCGGCGAGGAGGCCGACGTCGCCGCGGATGCCGTCGGCGGGTTGGCGCGTCAGGAATCGCCGTCGAGGACGGGTTTGAAGGGGCTGCTGCTGAGCGAGGGGTCGAGGAAGTCGTGCTCCGGCTCGAGGTGCTCGGTCAGATCGAGGATGCGCTCGTCACTGAGGTCCGCCGGCGCGGCGGCCGTGGCGGGCCGGCCGAGGGCTTCCCTGAAGGCTCGCGTCGTGACCGCGGCGCGTTCGGGCGGGTAGCAGCACAGGGCGTGACCGCTCTGGCTGATGCCGCGACGGCACAGGTCCGTCAGCGTGGTCATCAGCGCCAGCACGAGCATGGCGCCGGCGGACTGCCCGCCGACGGTGACGTTCCCCGAATCCCCGCCGAAGTTCGCGATGTTCTCGTTGATCCACCCGAGAGCGGCCAGCACGTCGAGCAGCCCGCGATTGGCGGGCGCGTCGGGCAGATCGAGCCAGCCGATCGCGCCGAGCCGGTAGTTCACGGTCACCAGCACGATCCCGTCGCGGGGAAAGGCCGCACCGGCGTACACGGGCGCGTGGCCGGTCCCGGTGGCGAAGCCCCCGCCGTGCAGGAAAACGAGCACGGGCAGGTTCCTCGTACCGTGATCCGGCGTGGAGACGGTGAGGTTGAGGTAGTCGCCTCGTGCCGTGGTCTTCCCGAGAACCGGCGACAGATCAGCCCGCCCGAACGGCCGCATCCGCTGCGGCGCGGTGGCCCTCGCCGCACCCCTGACGCCGTCCCACCTGGGCAGCGGCCCCGGCGCGGCAAACCGCCGCGCCCCGACCGGCGTCGGCGCGTACGGAATCCCGGCGAACGTGACCCCGTGCGCGCCCCGGCGGCCGAGCACCTTGCCCGAACTGGTGCGCACGCTGGTCACCGGATCCACCGGGTGGCCTCAGCGCAGCGCGTCCTGCAGGGCCGCCAAGCCCACCGGTCCCACCGCGAGCGCGTCGTGGTGCCATTGCCGTAGCGAGAAGTCCGGGCGGGAACCCGCCTCCGAGCGCGCCGCGAGCCAAGAGCGTTCCCCCAGCTTGTACGCGATCGCCTGGCCCGGCCAGCCGAGGTAACGCACCACCTCGGGGTGGACGCGGTGCTCGGACGCCAGCCCGCGTTCGTGGAGCACGCGGCAGGCCGTGTCGAAGTCCCAGCGCGAACCGTCGGGCAGCGGCAGATCCAGGTGCGCGCCGATGTCGATGACGACGCGGGCGGCGCGCATGGCGGAGCCCGCGAGCATGCCGAGGCGGGTGCCGGGCTGGGTGTACCAGCCGAGTTCGTCGGCGAGGCGCTCGGCGTAGAGGGCCCAGCCCTCGGCGTGACCGCTGACGGAGTGCACGCGCGCGAAGCGGCTGACGCGGTCGGCGGCGAGCTTCGCGGTGCCGATCTGCAGGTGGTGGCCCGGCACGCCCTCGTGGAACACCGTGGTCAGCTCCGACCACACGGCGAAGCGCGAACGTCCGCCGAGCGGCCACCACGTGCGGCCCGGGCGGGAGCCGTCTTCGCTGGGGCCGGTGTAGTACGGCGCGCCCGACGCCGAACCGTGAGCGAGGGTCACGTCGATCGCGCGCAGCGGTTCCGGGATGTCGAAGTGGGCGGCGGCACCGGCCATCGCGCGGTCGTGGGCGGCGCGCAGCCAGTCCACATAGGCCGGTTCACCGTCCACAAAGTACTGCTCGTCGAGCAGGGCCAAGGCCTGGGCGACCGAAGCGCCCGGACGCACCTGGGCCGCCTCTGCCGCCAGTTCCTGCTCGATGCGCTCCAGCTCGGCCCAGCCCCACTCGTACGCCTCGGCCAGGTCGATGTCGGCGCCCAGGCTCAGGCGCGCGCCGGCCGCGTAGCGTTCGGCGCCGACGCCCTCGACCGAGGTCGCGCGCGGTGCGTAGTCCTCGCGCAGGAAGCGGGCCAGCTCGGCGTAGCCGCGGTGGGCGGCGTCGGCGGCGGAGCGCAGGTCGGTGCCGAGCGGGCCGTCGCCGTACGCCTCGACCAGGGATTCGTGCACGCCGGCGAACCGGTCGGCCTGCGACGCCGTCTCCAGTGCTTGCCGGCGCGCGGCGACGAGGCCGCGGTCGAGCCCCGCACGCAGGGATGTCTGCCAGGCCGCCAGCATCGTCTCCACGCCGGCGAGGCGCACGCCGATCACGTGCCAGTCGTCGTCTCCGGTGCGCGGGAGCATGTCCACGGTGTCGCGCAAGGAAGTCAGCACGCCGAACTGTGCCTTCACCGTCCGCAGCGGCTCGCCGAGGTCGTGCCACGCGAGCTGAGCCTCGAGCCGTTCCTTCAGGTGCGCGCCCGCGATGCGGTCCTCGCCCGACTCGGGCGTGAGCGTGGCCAGGGTCGCGAGCGTGCGGCGAGCTTGGTCGGCGCGAGCTTCGAAACCGTCGGGCGAGAAGTCGGTGAGCGTAGCGGGGTCGGGGGTGGTGATCCCGCGCATCGTCGCGGCCACGGGGTCCAGGGCGGCTTCTGCGGTCACGTGCTCGTCGGAGAGCTGGAAGATCGGCGTCACGCGGCTCACGCTATACCCGCTCCGCGAAGCCGGCGTGCACTTCGGGAAGTCACACTGCTTGGCGAGAACACCGGTGACCACTAGGATCCCGCCATGCGCTCCGTGGTGATCCTCGCCTTGGAAAGGGTCGTGCCGTTCGACCTGGCCACGCCCATCGAGGTGTTCACTCGCACGCGCCTGCCCGACGGCCGGGCCGCCTACCAGGTGCGCGTGTGCGGTCCGGCCGAGGAAATCGACGCCGGTGCCTTCACGATCCGGCCGCGGCACGGCCTCGAAGCGCTCGCCGAAGCGGACACGATCATCGTCCCCGGCCGCGACGAGCTCGAAGAGGTGCCTGCCGACGTCGTCGATGCCCTGCGTGCAGCCGCGGCGAAGGGCACGCGCATCGCGTCCATCTGCTCCGGCGCGTTCATCCTCGCCGCCACCGGCTTGCTCGACGGGCAGCGCGCCACCACGCACTGGGTCGCCGCGCCGCAGCTCGCCGCCCGCTATCCGGCGATCGAGGTCGACGCGGACGTGCTCTACGTCGACAACGGCACCATCCTCACCTCGGCCGGCGCCGCCGCGGGCCTCGACCTCTGCCTGCACCTCATCCGCCGCGACCACGGCTCCGCGGTCGCCGCCGACGCCGCCCGCCTGTCCGTGATGCCGCTCGAACGCGAGGGCGGCCAGGCGCAGTTCATCGTCCACGACCAGCCGCCCACCCCACGCGGCTCGGTGCTCGAACCGGTGCTGCGCTGGCTCGACGAGAACTGCGCGAAAGACCTCACGCTCGACGACATCGCCGCCCACGCCGGCATGAGCAGCCGCACGCTCAACCGCCGCTTCCGCGAACAGACCGGCACCAGCCCGCTGCAGTGGCTGCTGCGCGCCCGCATCCGCCAGGCGCAGCACCTGCTGGAAGCCACCGACCACGGCGTCGACCGCATTGCCGGTCAGGTCGGCTTCGGCTCGCCGACGTCGTTCCGCGACCGCTTCAAACGCATCGTGGGCACCAGCCCGCAGGCCTACCGCGGCAGTTTCCAGCGGCGCTGAGCGCCGCCCTTGAACACGGGAAACCGGCCGGACGCGACGGCAACCGCCGCGCCCGGCCGGGGGATCAGTGCAGCAGCCCGGTCAGCTCGGAGAGGTCACCGAGGGCCGCCAGGCCGTAGGTCAGCTCCGTGATCCGGTCGGCCGACTCCGCGGAGACCACGCGCGTGGCGTTCAGGCGGAACTTCGTGGCCAGCTCCTCGGCGGACAGCGGGTTGTCCGGCCCGCCGCGGTTGACGTCCACCCGCTCTTCCACCTCGGTCCCGTCGGTGAGACGCGCGCGCAACACCGCGGGGAACTGGTGCGGGAAGATCTCGTCGCACCGTGAGTCCGGCACGCACGTCACCTTCGCCGCCAATGCGAGCCGCTCGGGGTCCGCCGCCGCGGAGTCGGTGAAGTCCTCGTGGAACACGCCCAGCCCGCCGCCGCCGAGGAAGCCCGCCGCGACCGTGTACGGGCCCGAGAACGCCGCGTGGTAACCCGACTTCGGGTGGATCTTGTCCTCGCGGGGCTCGCCGATGGTGCGCAGCACGGCCGTCGGCGCGCCGAGTTCGAGACTGGCAATCGAGGCCGGATCCACGCCGCGAGCCCGCAGGCGGCGCGCGGCGTCGATGCCCGCGTGCGTGAAGTGGTTGCAGGGATACGGTTTGAAGAAGATCCCCGGCAGCTCCCAGTCGGTGCCGAGCCCGTTGACGATCTCGTCGACGTGGGCCTGGTCCCCGCAGAACGCCTGCAGGAAGCCGAACCGGCCCTCCAACACCGTCGGCGGACCCGTGATTCCGTGGCGCGCCATGCCGGCCGCGGTCACCGCCGCGTGCGCGGCCCAGCCGCAGTGCACGCGCTTCACCGTGCCGCCGGTGCGGTTGGCCTCGAGCAGGCCGGAGCCCATGCTGGCCGCGATGCCGATGGCGTCGGCGATCCCGGCTTCGTCCACATCGGACAGCATCGCCGCGGCCGCCGCCGCGCCGAGGGCGCCGCAGATCGCCGTGGCGTGCAGGCCGTGCTCGAAGAACACGGAGTTGCCGAGCTCCTCGTCGTACCCCGCCATGCCGAGCCGTACCGTGATCTCGACGCCCACACCGATCGCGTCGAGCAGCTGCGCGCCCGTGGCACCGCGGGATTCCGCGACGGCGAGCGCTGCCGGCACGACCGAAGCCGACGGGTGCAGCACCGAAGGCAGGTGCGTGTCGTCGAAGTCGAGCGAGTGCGCGAGGGTGCCGTTGAGCAGGGCCGCGCTCGGGTCGGGCAGCTTCTCGCCGAGCCCGATGGCCGTGGCCCGGCCGGACCCACCCCACTCCCGCACCAGCGCGCCGACCGCCTGAGCCGGCCGCTCGCCCGTAGCCGCCAGGCTGTTGCCCAGCACATCGAGCACCCGCCGGGCGGCGTCGTCCCGCAGCTCCGACGGCAACCCCTTGGCGCGCACCGAAGCCGCGAACTCCGCGACGTGCTGCACGACGGTTTTCGTGATGGTCTGGGTCATGCCGTCACCGCCGCGAGCGGGCGCACGGGGGAGCCGGTGCCGCCGACGATCCGCAGCGGCGCCAGCACGAACACGAACTCCGACAGGCCTTCCTCGGCCACCGCTTCGAGGTTCAGGTGCTCCATGATGAAGATCCCGGACTGCACCAGGAGAATCCGGTGCACCGGCAGCACCGCGTGCCCGGCGCCGGCCGGGATCTGCTCGTACGCCGTGGTGTCCGAGCCAGTCGCGGCGATCTGGCGCTCGGCCAGCCACTGGGCGGCTGACGTCGCGGCGCCCGGAACGCCGGTCTCCTTGCCCATGTATGCGGTCGCGTCGCCGAAGTTGCGGGCCCACCCGGTGCGGATCAGCGCGACGTCACCGGGACCGGGCTCGGTGCCCGCGCGCTTCGCGGCGGCTTGGAGGTCCTCGGCGGTGACGCCGTAACCCGGCTCCAGCGTGGGAACGCCGTGCACCGCGGCGACGTCGAGCAGGACCGCGCGGCGCAGCAGGCCGGGCAGGTTCTCGGCGCCGTGCGTGCGGAACACCCCGCCCTGCTGAGCTTCGGCCGCGTCGACGCCGCCGTGCAGCTCACCGTCGTGGCTGACGTGCGAGAGCGCGTCGATGTGGGTGCCGACGTGACCGCCGGTCACGATGATCTCGTTGGCGGCCGATCCGCCGTCCGGGCGGCGCATGTCGCCGTGGCGGCGGATCAGGGTCATCCGGAACCCGGGATGGTTCGGCGAGCAGGGCATGCCGGTGAAGAACGGCTGACCGAGCTCGATCAGCCGGACCCCGCCGGAAACCGCCGCCAGCAACGGATCCTGGGTACGTGTCATGAGTGCGTGCCTTCCTCACTGTGCCGTTCGTTACCAATCCGACCACAGTCACGGCCGAATGCCTTACTTAGCAACGGTTACGTCGTTCTCCGGGGTCGGCCTGCTTTTGGCCGGATCAGTAACATGCTTTTCTCCCGACTCCGCATTCGTGGCCAGCGTGAGCACCCACTGGGCGCGGGCCACGATCGCGGCGTCGACGAACTGTCCGTGGTGGTCGATCCAGGCGGCTTCGCCCGACTCGGCGAGCCGGCCGACGAGCTCACGAGCCCACGCCGTTTCCGCCGGATCGGGAGCGCACACCTCGTGCACCACGGGAATCTGGGACGGGTGGATCACCGACCGGCCGAAGAATCCGGCGCGGCGCCCCGCTTCGGTGCTCGTGCGCAACCCGTCGAGGTCGCGCACGGCGGTCCACACGCTCTGCACCGGGCTCGGCAGCCCGGCCGCGCGCGCGGCCACGACAACCCTCGACCTCGGCCACACCAGCGCGTCTCCACCGGCCACGCGCAGGTCGGCGGCGAGATCCGCTTCACCGAGGGAAATTCCGGCGACGAGCGGGTGCGCGGTGGCTAGCGCGAGCGCGTTTTCCACGCCCAGCGCCGATTCGAGGATCGGGTACAACGCCACCCCGAGCGTGTCGGCGACGCGGCGCAGCTCGTCCGGGTCCTCGGCCTTGGGCACGCGCACCCCGGCCGGTTTGACGTCCGAAGCCGCCAGCGCGGCCAGGTCCGCCTCGCCCGCGGAAGACGCGGGAGCGTTGATCCGCACGAAAACCCGGGCGCCTTCGGCCAGCGTCTTCACCACAGTGCGGCGTGCCTCGTCCTTGGCGGCCACCGCGACGGCGTCCTCTAGGTCCACGACGACGGCGTCGGCCGGGCCCGCGAGGGCCTTGGCGATCCGGTCGGGCCGGTCGCCGGGCACGTAGAGCCAGCTACGCACCACTGTCACTTGATCACGCCTTTTTCGCGCAAGGAAGCCAGCTCCGGCTCGCCGAAGCCGTAGCGGCCGAGGATCTCGGCGGTGTGCGCGCTGAGCGGCGCGCCCGCCGAGGTGATCCCGCCGGGCGTCTCCGACAGCCGGAACAGCACGTTCTGCATCTTCACCGGGCCGAGCTCGACGTCGTCGACGGTCGTGATGCTGCCGAGCGCCGCGAACTGCGGGTCGGTCATCACGTCGGCGGCGGTGTAGATCGGCGCGACGGCGGCCTGCGCCTCTTCGAACGCCTTCACCACGTCGTCGCGGTCGCGCTCGGAGATCCACGACCCCACGGCGTCGTCGAGCTCGTCGGCGTGCTTCGCGCGTTCCGCACCGCTGGCGAACCACGGCTCGTCGATGAGCTCCGGGCGCCCGACCAGGCGCATCACGCGTTCGGCGATCGACTGGGCGCTCGTGGAGATGGCGACCCAGCTGCCGTCGCGGGTGCGGTAGGTGTTGCGCGGCGCGTTGTTCGTGGAGCGGTTGCCGGTGCGCGGCTGCAGCGTGCCGAGCTGGTCGTAGGCGATGATCTGCGGCCCGAGCAGCGTCAGGATCGGCTCGATGATCGCCAGGTCCACGACCTGGCCGCGCCCGGTCTGCTCGCGTGCCCGCAGCGCCGTCATCACGGCGAACGCGGTGGTCAGCGCGGCGATGCCGTCGGCGAGGCCGAACGGCGGCAGCGTGGGCGGGCCGTCGGGCTCGCCGGTGATGGCGGCGAACCCGCTCATCGCCTCGGCGAGCGTGCCGAAGCCGGGGCGCTTCGCGTACGGTCCGATCTGCCCGAAACCGGTCACGCGCGTGAGAACCAGGCCGGGGTTGATCTCGCGCAGCTCGTCGTAGCCGAGGCCCCAGCGCTCCAGCGTCCCCGGGCGGAAGTTCTCCACGACCACGTCGGCGTCGGCCACGAGCTTGCGGAATATCTCCTGGCCCTCGGGGGAGCCGAGGTAGAGCGTGATGGCCTTCTTGCCGCGGCCGAGCATCTTCCACCACAGGCCGACCCCGTCGCGCTGCGCGCCGTGGCTGCGGACCGGGTCGCCGTTCGGGTGCTCGATCTTGATCACCTCGGCGCCGTAGTCGCCCAGCAGCGTCGCGGCCAGCGGACCGGCGAACAGGGTCGCGGTGTCGAGTACCCGGATCCCGGACAAAGCGCCCGTCATGGGGCCTACCTGCCTTTCTCGTCCGGCGACCCGAGGCTCGTGCTCATCGTTTCGCCGGGAGGAACAACTGTGAACGCGATGTTTCCTGCCCTTGTCTCGGGCTGGTCACCAAATTCGCACTGATCACGGCGTTCCGTCAAGTTATGCGCAGATATTGACCTGACGTGGAGGCCGGTGTCACGATATCCGGCAACAATCCCGGCGTTTCTTCCAGCGGAACGCCGATGCTGCCATCGGGAAGAGGCTTCCATTGGGAAGAGGTGACATGTCCGCGCGAAAGCTCACCGCCGTGCTCAGCGCGTGCGCCCTGTTCGCGGCGGCCGGGTGCGGAGGTTCGGCCCCGGCCGGGGCCGGTGGCGCGGCCGCGGGCCGGGACGAGGGCCCGGTGAAGATCGGGGCGTTGCACCCGGTCAGCGGATCCAACGCCGTTGACGGGCTCCAGATGCGCCGAGGCGCGCAGATGGCGGTCGACGCGATCAATGCGGCCGGCGGCATCAAGTCGCTCGGCGGCCGCAAGGTCGAACTGATCACGGGAGACACGCAGGGCAAGGCCGACATCGGCCAGAGCGAGGCCCAGCGGCTGATCTCCGCCGGCGCCGTGAGCCTCATCGGCACCTACCAGAGCGCGGTGAGCACCAACGTCGCCGTGGTCGCGGAACGCAACCGGGTCCCGTTCGTGATGGACGTGACCGCCTCGGACGCGATCTTCAGCCACGGCTACCGGTACTCGTTCCGCGTGCAGCCCGGCAGCAAGGCGATCGCCACCGCTGCCGCCCAATACCTCAAGGAGGTTTCGGAGCAGGCCGGGAAACCGGTCCACAAGGTGGCGTTCCTGCACGAGCAGAGCGATTTCGGCAGCGGCGCGGCCGACGCGTTCAACGCCGCGGCGAAGCAACTCGGTCTGGCCATCGGCCCGAACATCAGCTACGACGCCACCACCGTCAGCGACCTCACGGCGCAGATCACGCAGGTCAAAGCATCGGGCGCAGACGTGCTGGCCATCGCGGGCTACTACCGCGACAGCCTGCTCGCGGCGAAGGCCATCGACTCGGTGAAGCCGGCGCTCAACGCTGTGTGGGGCGTGTCCGACGGCGCCTTCGACCAGCCGAAGTTCGTGACCGACGCCGGCAAGCTCGGCGCGCTCTACTTCAGCGCCAACTACCACTACGACGCCACCAACGCGAAGACCGTCGCGTTGCGCGAGCAGTACCAGCGCCAGTTCGGAGACCCGATGCGCACCGGCGCCGTGCTGTCCTACGACGCGATCGACGTGATCGCGCAAGCGGTCGAGAAGGCCGCGAGCACCGATCCCGAGAAGGTCCGCGACGCGATCGCCGCGTCGACCGTCGCTCCCCTGACCGTGGGCCACGGGCCGATCTCCTTCGCCGCCAACGGCGACAACCGCAATGCGTTCCCCGTCCTCATGCAGGTTCGCGACGGTCAGGTCAAGCAGGTTTTCCCCCCGGACAAAGCCGAATCCCGGCCCGACTACACGGTGAACTGGCGGCCATGAGCGAACTCTCCCCCGGGGCGACACTCGCCCCCGAATTCTCCCCTCCGGACGACACCAAAGCCCGGCAGCGCAAGGCATTCCTGAGCCGTGCCGGCGTGGTCGCCGTCGTGCTCGTGGTCGCGATCGTCGTCGCGCTCCTGCAGTCGGGCAGCGGCCTGGTGGTGTGGCAGTCGGTGGTCACCGGCATCCTCACCGGCGGGCTCTACGGCCTGATCGCGATGGGGCTGACGCTGATCTTCGGCGTGCTCGACATCGTCAACTTCGCCCACGGCGCACTGCTGGCCGTCGCGATGTTCATCTCCTTCGGCATGGTGGCCGGCACCGGCATGCACCCCTACCTCACGCTCATCGTCGCGGTCCCGGCGTTGTTCCTCATCGGCGCCGCCGTGCACCGCGGGCTGTTGTCGGGTTCCGCGGGCAAGACGCTGGAGAACCAGCTGCTCATCACCCTCGGGCTTTCACTGCTGCTGGAGAACCTGCTGCTGATGTTCTTCGGCGCCGAGCCCAAGAGCATCTCGCTGCCGGGCGATTTCCAGTTCTCGATGCTGGGCGCGATCGTCGCGGGATCGCGGCTGTACGCGTTCCTCGGCGCGATCCTGCTCGGCGCGGTGCTGTTCTGGCTGCTGCGCCGCACCCGGCTCGGCACGGCGATCCGCGCGGTCGCCGCCCACGGCCCGGGCGCGGAGCTCGTCGGCATCAACGTGAAGCGGATCCACACCGTCACCTTCGCGATCGGCACGGCCTGCGCCGGTGCCGCCGCGGCACTGGCGGGACCGCTCGTCACGGTGACGCCCACGCTCGGCGAGCAGTTCAACATCACCGCGTTCGTGGTGGTGGTGCTCGGCGGGATGGGCAACGTCGTCGGCGCGCTCGTCGGCGGCCTGCTGATCGGGCTGGTCGAGCAGCTCACCACGATCTACCTCGGCGGCCAGAGCTCCCTGCTCGGCGTGTTCGTGGTCTTCGTGCTGGTGCTGTTCCTCCGTCCGCAGGGCCTGTTCGGGAGGCGAGCATGAGCACCATCACCATCGCGCCGCCGGCGTCGACCGACAAGGTCAAAGCGCCGGCGCTGCGTCCGCAGAACCGGCAGTACGCGATCCTCGCGCTGCTCGTGCTCATCGCGATCCCGCTGCCACTGATCCTGCCGGCAGCTCAGGGCGCGGTCGCCGTGCGCATCCTGATCTTCCTGCTCATGGCCGTGGGCTGGAACATCATGAGCGGCTTCGGCGGGATGTTCAGCTTCGGCCACGCCGCATACTTCGGCCTCGGCGCCTACACCAGCGCATACCTGCTGGTGAAGCAGAACGTGTCGCCGTGGATCGGGATGCTGGCCGGGATGGCGGTGGCCGCCGCGGTCGCCGTGCTCATCGGGTACTTCTCGTTCCGCTACAAGCTCCAAGGCGCGTACTTCGCGCTGGCGACCTTCGCGTTCGCGGAAATGCTGCGGCTGATCGTGACCAGCAGCGCGTTCGCCAACAAGTCGGTGGGCTTCAGCGTGCCGCTGATCCAGGGCTCGTCGCTGTGGAAGATCCAGTTCCCGGCCGACTCACCCGCGTACTTCTGGGTGGCGCTCGTGCTGGCCGGGGCCGCGGTCGCCGTGAGCATCGGATACCTGCACTCGCGCGCCGGCCGCTACGTCACCGCGATCCGCGACGACGAGCTGGCGGCTTCGTCGCTCGGCGCGCCCGTGATGCGGCACAAGCTGATGACGGTGGCGCTCTCGGCGGCGATCACGGCCGTGGCCGGTGCCTTCTACACGCAGTACTACCTGTTCGTGAACCCCGATCTCGGGTTCGGTTCCGCGATCTCGATCCAGGCGATCGTGCCCGTGGTGATCGGCGGCATCGGCACGATCTGGGGCCCGGTGGTGGGCGCGATCATCGTCGGCTCGCTCACCGACGTCACGGCGACATTGCTGCGCACCCCGCCCGGGTTCCTCGGGTTCCTGCAGGGTCGCAGCGGGCTCGACGTGGTGCTCTACGCCGTACTGCTGATCCTCATCGTGCGGTTGCTGCCGAAGGGCATCGTCGGAACGCTGGTAACGAGGTGGCGGCGATGAACCTGGTTCAGGTCAAGGGCGTCGGCAAGTCCTTCCGAGGGCTGCACGCGCTGTCCGATGTGGACTTCGAGGTGGCCGAGGGCGAGATCCTCGGCATCATCGGGCCCAACGGCGCGGGCAAGACCACGCTGTTCAACGTGGTGTCGGGCGCGCTGAGGCCCGACACCGGCCGCGTGCACCTCGCGGGCGCCGACGTGACGGGCCGTTCGCCGGACCGGATCGCGCGCGCCGGCATGGTGCGCACGTTCCAGCTGATGCGGCCGTTCTCCAGTATGACCGTGCTGGAGAACGTGAGCCTGGCCGCGCAGCACCACCGCTTCGCGGCGAAAGACCTGCGGAAACACTCGCTCGACGTCGTCGAACGCGTGGGGCTGGGGCCGTGGGCACACCGCGCGGCACCGGACCTGCCGACGGCGGGGCTCAAGCGCCTGGAGCTGGCCCGCACGCTCGCGATGCGGCCCAAGGTGCTGCTGCTCGACGAGGTGCTGGCCGGGCTCGTGCCCGCCGAGCGTGAACCCGTGCTCGACCTGCTCGCGACGCTGCGCGAGCAGGAAGGCGTGACGCTGGTGTTCATCGAGCACATCATGGCCGCGGTGATGCGGCTGGCCGACCGCGTGCTCGTGCTCGACCAGGGCCGCGTGCTCGCCGTCGGGTCGCCCGAAGAGGTCACCAGCGACCCGCGGGTGATCGACGCCTACCTTGGGGAGGAGCCGACCGGTGTTGAAGCTTGACAAGGTCTGCGCCGGTTACGGGCGCATGCGCATCCTGCACGACGTGGACCTGGAGCTGCGCGCCGGCGAGCTCGTGGCCCTCGTCGGGGCCAACGGCGCCGGCAAGACCACGACGCTGCGCAGCATCTGCGGCCAGCTGAAGCCGATGTCGGGCACCATCACGCTCGACGGCGAGCCGACCGCGGGCCGCCGGCCCGACCAGCTCGTGCGCGAGGGTCTCGTGCACGTGCCGGAGGACCGTGCGCTGTTCGGCACGCTCACCGTGGAGGAGAACCTCCGCATGGGCGCGTGGACGCGCACGGCGGCGCAAGCCACGAAGTCGCTGAAGGAGGTCTACGACCTGTTCCCGGTGCTCGCCGAGCGCCGGAGCACGGTCGCGCAGACGTTCAGCGGCGGGCAGCAGCAGATGCTCGCGATCGCGCGGGCGCTGATGGCCGGGCCTCGGCTGCTGATGCTCGACGAGCCCTCGACCGGGCTTTCACCGAAGCTGACGTGGACGATGCTGGAAGCGGTGCAGCGGATCCGCGACACCGGTGTGGCGGTGCTGCTGGTGGAGCAGAACGCCAAGCAGGCGCTGGCGATTGCCGACCGGGCGTACGTTCTGGAGAGCGGGTCGACCGTGCTGGCGGGCACGGGCGCCGAACTCGCGGACGACAGCCGGGTCAGGAAGGCGTACTTGGGACTGTGAAAACGGAACAGGCCACGGAGGCGGCCAAGTCGACCACCGCGCTCGGCGCGTGGGTGTCCGAAGTGGACGTAACGGCCATGCCGGCCGCTGTGCTGGACCGGCTCGCCCTGGTGCTGCTCGACGTCGTCGGTGTGACGGCGGTCGGGGCAACGCTGCCGGAACAGCGAGCCCTGGTTGCCGCATGGCGAGCGCCGGACGGTCCTTCGCCGTTGATCGGGGCCGGGCGGCGGGTGTCCACGGACGCTGCCGCCTGGCTCAACGCGATGGCGCTCGTGTCGCTCGAGCTCGACGAGGGCAACAAGTACGCCAAGGGGCACCCCGCGGCCCACGGTTTCCCCGCGGTGCTGGCGCTGGCGGCAGAGCTGGACAGCACCGGCGCCGACACGGCGGCGGCGCTGCTGGCCGCGTACGAGGTGGCGTCGCGCTTCGGCCGCGCCACCTCGCTGCGGGCGGGCGCGCACCCGCACGGCAGCTGGGGCGTGCCCGGCGCCGCGGCCGGGTGCGCGCGCCTGCTGGGCCTCGCGCCCGGCGCGGCCGCGGCGGCGATCGACACCGCGGCCGGGATGGCCATCGCCGGGCACTTCGACTCGGCGACGCAGGGCAACCCGGTGCGCAACGCGTGGCTGGGCGCCTCGGCGATGTCCGGGCTCGCCGCCGTGCGGATGGCAGTAGCGGGCATGGCGCGCACGACGGGCACGGCCGCGCTCTCGCTGGGCACGGTGCTCGGCTCGTTCGACGCGGCCGAGCTCACCAGCGACCTCGGCTCACGGTGGGACATCACGCGCGGCTACTTCAAGCGGCACGCGTCCTGTTCCTTCACACACCCGGCGGCCGACGCCGTGCTGGAGCTGCGTGCTGATGCGCGGTTCCGAACGGAAGGCATCACGAAGATCGTGGTGGAGAGCCACGTGCTGGGCGCCGGACTGTCCGGAGTGGACTGGTCGAACCGGCTCTCGGCGATGTTCTCCACGCCGTTCGTGGTGGCCACGGCCGCGCTCACCGGCGAGGTCGGGCCGGGCTCGGCCGTCGACGACGCGGGTGTGCGTTCGCTGGCGCGGCGCGTGCGGCTCGTCGAGGCGGCCGACCTGACCGCGCGCCTGCCCGACGAGCGCGCAACCCGCGTACAGGTGTGCTTCGACGACGGCGCCACGCTCACGAGCGAGGTGCCCAACCCGGTCGGTGACGCCGACCACCACCCGCTGACCGAGCCGGACGTGCTCGGCCTGCTGAAGACGTGGCTGCCTCGGCAGCCCGAACTCGTGGACCGGGCCGCCGCCCTGGGCCACGACCTGCCCGGCCTGCCCCGCGTCGGCGCGGCGCTGCGCGAGCTGGCCGGGACCGACGAGAAGGAGCTGAACTGATGCGTGCCCTCGCGGTGACGCCCATCCACCTGCCCGACGATGAGGTCGCCCGGCGCCAGGCCCGCTACGACCGCCTCGCGCCGCCGGGCGTGGAGATCGAGCTGCGCAACGTGGGCCCGACCGCACCGGCCACTTTGGACACCGCCGCGTCGATGCGGGACTCGGAGCGGGAAGTCGCCGCGCTGCTGAAAGACGCGGGAGAGGGCTTCGACCTGGCGTTCCCGGACTGCGTGCTCGACCCGTCGGTGCCCGACGCCGTCACCGAGCCGGCGCTGCCGGTGCACGGCATCCTCAAGCTGTCGGCGACGCACCTGGCCGGCAAGGGCGTGCGGTTCGGCGCCGTGGTGCGCAACGAGGCCATCAAGGACGAGTTCGCCAAGCGGATCTCCGCGTACGGGCTCGACGAGTACCTCGCCGGCATCCGCGTGCTCGACCTGCCGTTCTCCGCGATCGCCGAGACCGAGGTGTGGAACGCGGCGCTGGGTTCGGCCGTGCGCGAGCTGGCCGAGCTGGGCGCGACGGCGGTGATCAACGGCTGCTCGGCGGTCGATGTCGAGCCGGCCGACCTGCCGACGCGGATCGTCGACCCGACGGAGCTGGCGATGCGGCTGCTGGCCGTCGAGGGGGAGCGGTGAGCGACGGACCGGACCTCGTCGTCGCCGGCGCCGGTGGCGGGCTCGCGGGCGCGCTGCGGGCGGCCGAGCTGGGGCTGAGTGTGCTCGTCGTCGAGGCGAGCGAGCACTTCCGGCGGGGCAACAACACCTCGATGTCCACGGCCATGTTCCCCGGCGCGGGTTCGCGCTGGCAGGCGGCCGCGGGGGTCGAGGACTCGCCGGAGCAGTTCGTCGCCGACATCATGGCCAAGACGAAGGGGCAGGCCGACCCGCGGCTGGCCCGGACGCTGGCTTCGGTGAGCGCGCCGCTCGTCGAGTGGCTCGCCGATTCGGCGGGGTTGCCGCTCGACCTGGTGACGGACTTCAACTACCCCGGCCACGCCGTCACGCGCTGCCACTCGATCCCCGGCCGCCACGGTTCGGGCGTGATCGACCACCTGGCGCGGCGCGTCACCGAGCACGAGAACATCGAGGTGCTGGTGCCGGGCAAACTGATCGACGTGCTGACCGATTCCGACGGCGTGCGCGCGGTCGTGGTGCGTTACCCGGACGGGATCGAGGAAGAGATCCCGACGCGCGCGGTGCTGCTGGCCACCAACGGGTTCGGCGCCGACAAGGACCTCGTGGCCCGGCACCTGCCGGAGATCTCGGGCGCGCTGTACCAGGGCAGTGACCAGTCGCTGGGCGACGCGCTGCGCATCGGCGAGAAGCTGGGCGCCGCAACGGGGTTCCTCGACGCGTATCAGGGCCACGGCGCGGTCACGGCCAACGCCGGCACGCTCGTGGGCTGGGCGACGATCATCCACGGCGCGTTCCTCGTCGATCTCGGCGGCCGCCGCTTCGGCGACGAGACGCGAGGCTATTCGGAGTACGCCGCGGAGCTGGCCGCACGTCCGAAATCCACCGGCTGGATCGTGCTGGACGAGACGATTTTCGAGCAGTGCCAGCCGTTCCAGGACTTCCGGGACACCGTCGCCTCGGGCGCGCTGGTGTGGGCCGACGACGCGGTCGGCCTGGCTGCCGCGACGGGGCTTCCGGCGGACGCGCTGGCCGACGAGCTTTCTGGTGTGGCCGCGATCGCGCGAGGCGAGCGGACCGACGAGTTCGGCCGCACCAACTGGGAACGCCCGCTTTCCGGCCCCTACGCCGCGGTCCGCGTGGTGCCCGCGTTGTTCCACACCCAGGGCGGCCTGATGGTCGACGAGAACGCTGCGGTGCTCGACGCGCAGGGCAATCCGATCCGAGGCCTCTACGCCGCCGGCGGCGCGGCGGCGAGCATCTCCGGCCACGGCGCCGCGGGGTACCTACCGGGCAACGGGCTGCTGCCCGCGTTCGGCCTCGCCTACCTGGCCGCGGGCGATGTCGCCCGCCACCACCACTGATTTGTTGCATAGCGGAGGAGAAGAATGGCTACCACGGAACTGCTCGTGAAGAACGTCCGGGTCGTCCGGCCCGACGACCCCGACGGGTCGCAGCCGGAACTGCTGGACATCGCCGTGAACGACGGCAAGATCACGCGGGTCGCGCCGAACCTGCCCGAGGACGACGCCGCCCGGGTGGTCGACGGCCGCGGCCTGCTGGCTTTCCCCGGCGTGGTCGACGCGCACCAGCACTGGGGCATTTACAACGAGCTCGCCACCGACACCCGCACCGAGAGCCGCGCGAGCGCGCAGGGCGGCGTCACCACGTCGCTGACGTACATGCGCACGGGCCAGTACTACCTGAACAAGGGCGGCAGCTACCGCGACTTCTTCCCCGAGGTTCTCTCGGCGTCGCAGGGCAATGCGTACGTGGACTACGCATTCCACCTCGCGCCGATGAGCTCCGAGCACATCTCGGAGATCCCGTACCTCGTCGAGGAACACGGCGTCACGTCGTTCAAGATCTTCATGTTCTACGGCAGCCACGGGCTGCACGGCCGCTCGACCAGCCAGAGCGACTTCCTGATGATCCCGCCCGACGAGCGTTACGACATCGCGCACTTCGAGTTCGTGATGCGCGGAGTGCAGAACGCGCGCGAGATCCTCACCGAGTACGCGCCGCACCTGTCGCTCTCGCTGCACTGCGAGACGGCCGAGATCATGACCGCGTACACGAAGCTGGTGGAGCAGGAGGGAACGCTCTCGGGCCTGCGCGCGTACAGCGCTTCGCGGCCGCCGCACTCCGAGGGCCTCGCGGTGACCATCGCGTCGTACCTGGCGCACGAGACGGGCCTGCCGAACATCAACCTGCTGCACCTGTCGTCGGAGAAGGCTCTTTCGGCCGCCCTGACCATGGGCAAAGCGTTCCCGCACATCGACTTCCGGCGCGAGGTGACCATCGGCCACCTGCTGGCCGACGTCGACACCGCCTCCGGCATCGGCGGCAAGGTCAACCCGCCCTTGCGCGAACGTGAGGACGTCGAGGCCCTCTGGCGCCACGTCCTGGCCGGCGACGTCGACTGGGTCGTCAGCGACCACGCCTGCTGCCGCGACGAACTCAAGTTCGGCGCCGACCGCGACGACGTCTTCCTGGCGAAGTCCGGCTTCGGCGGCGCCGAGTACCTGCTGCCCGGCCTCGTCGGCGAGGGCACCAAGCGCGGCCTTTCGCTGCAGCGCATCGCCCAGTTGACCTCGACGAACCCCGCCCGCCGCTACGGCTTGCTGAACAAGGGCACCATCGCCGAGGGCTACGACGCCGACTTCGCCCTGGTCGACCGGGACGTCCGCTGGACCGTCCACGCGGCCGACTCGGAGTCCACCCAGGAATACACCCCGTTCGAGGGCTTCGACATGACCGCCAAGGTCACCGACACCTTCGTCCGCGGCCACCACGTTTACGCCGACGGCAAAATCACCGGCGACCCGATCGGCCACTACCTCAAGCGCGGCCGCTGACCCAACCCGCTCGTGGGCCCTTCGTGCTTCGGCACGGAGGGCCCATTTCTTTTACTGCCTGGCCAAACCGCCGTCCGAAATCAGCGGCCGCCGGCGTCGCCCGAATCGCGGAGCCAAGCCCAGCTATGCCGTATCTCCTCCGCAGCATCACGCACCAGCACCCGATACCTCCCCACCGCCTCCGGCGTGAACCGATACTGCGGCCCGCAAATACTGATCGACCCGTGAATCTCCCCATCCGGCCCGAACAGTGGCGCCGCCACCGACCCCGCCCCGGGCTGCCTCTCCCCAAGCGAAACCGCAACCCCTTCACGAGCAGTGTCGGCCAACACCGCCCGCAAATCATCCGCCGTCGTGATCGTCTTCTCCGTCAACGCCGGCAACTCCCGCCCCAGCACCGCCGCCTGCCGCTCCTCCGGCAGAAAGGCCAGAATCACCTTCCCCGAAGACCCGGCGTGCAACGGAAACCGCCGTCCGATATCGACAGTCATCTTGATCTCACGAGGACTCTCGAACTGATCGAGATACACCCGCTCATCGCCGACCAACCCGGACAACGTCGTGGTCTCACTCGTCTCATCCCGCAATCGACGCAACACCGGCGTGGCGACGGTCCGCGCATCGAACCTCCGCAACGCACTCGCCCCCAACGCCACCGCCGCCGGACCGAGCCGGTAGCCGGCCACACCAGGGTCGGTGGCGAGCATCTCCCGCGAGACGAGCGACTGCAGGATCCGGTGCACCACGGCCTTGGCCAGCCCGAGCTCCCGGCTGATCGCGCTCACCCCCAGGTACCGGGGCCCGCCCGTGAAGAGCAGCAGCACGTCGGCGACGCGCGCGGCCGCTTCCGTGCCGGCGTTGTCGGGCGAAGCTGCGGGCTTGCGCCCGGCGGTACTCTGGGTGCTCAAACCGGTGATCCTCGGAATTCTGGTTGTGTTCCGCTGGTGGGAACGTGAGTGAACTGCGCGCTGGCGCCCACTTTACCGTTTCCGGGACATTTTCGGGACCACCCTGTTCCGGTCAGCGATACGGCAGCACCCGTGCCAGTGCCTCGGCGGCCGTCGTGGGGCCCGGCCCCGCGGGGATGAACACGACGTGGCCCGCGCCGGCGGCTTCGAGTTCGGTCAGCCGGGCCCGGACGCCGGTCGGCGTGCCGACCACCGCCAGCTGGTCCACCCACTCGTCGGGCAGTACCGCCGCGAACTCCTCCCGTGACCCGGCAGCCTTGCGCAGCGCCGCGAACTCGTCGGCGAACGGCAACGGCGCGAGGTGCGGCGCCCAGTCCGGCTCGCCGATCGCCGTGAGCGCCTGCCGAGCCAGCGCCCGCGCGCGGTCGGGGGAGTCGTCGACAGCCGCGACGTTGTAGGCGACGAGCTCGTGCTCCGCCCCGACGATCTCGCGCACGGCCCGCAGGTACTCCGGCGTGACGGGCTCCGCGAGGATCGTCCCGTCCGCCACCTCGGCCGCGAGGGCAAGCGACTTCGGCCCGCGCACCCCGGCGTACAACGGCGGCACGACCTTCGGCGGGCTCTGCAGCCGGACGTCGCGCAGCTGTATTCCGGCGCCGTCGAAGCTGACGTGCTCGCCGTCGAGGATCGCCCGGACGGTGGTGAAATACTCGCGCAGCAGCGTCAACGGACTCCCCGGCCACACCCCGGCCTGCCGCAGCCACGCCGGCATCCCGTGCCCGATCCCGGCGAGCAGCCGGCCCGGGAACATCCCGGCGAGCGTCGCCAGCTCCATCGCCGCGAACGCGACGTTCCGCGCTCCTGCCGGCAAAATCCCGATACCGACCTGGATCCGCTCGGTCTTCGCGAGCGCCACCGCCGCCTGCGCGACGCCGCCGCGGAAGAAGCAGTCCTCGACCACCCACAGCTCGTCGAACCCCAGCCGCTCGGCCCGCTGCGCGTACCCGGCGAACTGGGTGGCGTCGAGATCCGGCGGCGCGACGAGACCGATCTTCACGGCGGGTTCCTCCCCGTATGTTCTCCTTGCCTGGCAACGAGAACGTACCGCTCGCCGGTTCCCGCGTCAGGAGGGTTCGTCCGCCGGCGTCTCCTCCGGCCAGTCGAGACCGGCTTCCGTGATCAGTGTGTCGAAGATCGGCGTGTCGGGCTGGGTCATGTCGGGGCCACCACGTCGATGATCGCGTCGGCGCGGACCCATTCGTCGGCGTCGTGGGTGCCGTCCGCTTGGACGGGGACCCAGGTGACGTCCGTGTCAGTGTCGAGCACGGGCGGGCCGGTCACGATGCCGCGCCGGCACAGGCGTTGCGGGCCGGGCTTGCGCTTGCCCGGCAGGTAGGTGACGCGGTGACCGCGCACCAGTGGTTCCTCGTCCATGGTTCCCCTCCTGATGATGTTCCCCTGCGTTTCCCGCTCAGGTCGGAAGTTCGTCGTTGACCTCCGCGAGCCCCGCGGTCACGACCCGGCACGGCGCGCAGCTCGCGACGTGCCCGCCGATCACCGTCGAACGCCGCCGCGACAGCCCGCCGCGCACCCACGCGCCCAGGTTGCGGCGCGCCTCCGCGCAATTTGGGTCTTCCGCGTGCGGCACCTGGACCTGCAGGTACGCCTGGCGCAGGCCCTCGCGTGCCCGCCCGGCGAGCACGGCGGCACCGTTCGGCGAGACGCCCAGCAGCAGCGCGGCCTCCGCGGTCGAGCCCCCCTCCGCGGCGGTGCGCCACAGGACCGTTCGCCACCGGCCCGGCAACGTGCAGTAAGCCGACCAGACGAGTTCGACGTCGGACCGTCGCAGCGCTTCTTCCTCGGCCACCGCCCGCGCGCCGGCGGGCTCGGGGACGGTCTCGCACAAGTCGACGCGGTTGTGGTGCCGGCTCCAGCTCGCGGCGAGATTCCGCATCGTGACGATCAGGTACGGCCGCGCGTCGTCACGCGGGCCACCGCCTGCGCGCACGGTGGTGATCACGCGCGTGAACGCCTCGGCGACCAGGTCCTCGCACTCCGCCGGCTGGTGGCGCCAGCGCGCGGCCGTGCGGCGCATCGGCTCGACGTGGCGGCGGTAGAGCGCCCCGCTCGCGTGAAGGTCGCCGGCACGAACGGCCGCGAGCAGCACCGGGTCCGGCGGCTCGTCGTCCACGCAACTCCCCACGCGGTTCTCCAGGTTCGTATGGACACTCTCCGTAAGAATACTGACTGTGTTCAATAAGCACCTAAAGTAACAGGTACAGAAGTGTACCCGATATCGCGGGGAGCGCTACACTTCCCGCCGATGACGTCCCCGGGCACCCCCTACAAGGCTGACGGCCGGGCGGCGCGCTGGGCGGGCCAGCGAGAACGCCGCCGTCGCGAGTTCGTCGAGGCCGGGTTGCGCGCCATCGCTCGGCACGGACCGGACGTGTCCACCGAGCAGATCGCCGAGGAAGCGGGTGTCGCGCGCACGCGGTTGTACAAGCACTTCGCCGACGCCACCGACCTGCAGTGCGCCATCGCCGACCGCGCGGGCGAGCTGATCACCGCCGAGTTCGCGCCCCTGTGGAACCCGCCCGGCACCCCCATGCAGATGATCCGCGGCGCGATCGGCGCCCACACACGCTGGCTCGCCGACCACGCCCATCTCTACCGCTACCTGACGCAGGTGTCGGGCCGCCCCGGCACGCGCGACGTGGTGGCCGACGTGAAGACCGCGATCGCGCGTCAGCTGACCGTGCTGTTCGAGCGCTACCTCGCCGCGTACGCCATGGACACGCGCGTCGCCGACACGATCGCCTTCGCCCTCGTCGGCCTCGTCGAGTCCAGCACCGCGCGCTGGCTGGAAAACCCCCGCGGCCTCGACCAGGCCGACCTGGCCACTCTCCTGGCCCGCTGGACCTGGCACATCCTCGACGACGCCCTCCGCACAGGCGGCATCACGCTCGACCCGGATGTGCCGTTGCCGGAAAGCGTTGCGGGGCCGGAGGATTCTTGAGTCTCTTGTGGACTGTGTCAGCCGAGTCGCTGGAGGATCCGGGTGAACTGGCCGTTGTCGAGTAGTCCTTCGCGCACGCTGACGATGGCGCGGCCGCTGGGGCCACACACGATCAGGCCGTCGGAGACCCAGGAGTAGCGGCCGCTGAGGGCTTCGCCGGATTCGGTCCAGCTCCGCATCAGCTTCTCGACCTCGGCGATTGCGGCGCTCCAGTGAGATTCGTCGGGCCGAGTCTGGCGGGCAGATCCGCCTGCCTCGAGTGATTTTCGCGTGTTCAGCGGGTGATGAGGGATGCGAAGGCAGCGCGCACGTCGGCGTCCGAGGCGTCGACCGGCATGTCGGACGGCGGGCCGAGGTCGGTGTAGCCGTAGGAGGTGTAGGAGACCGACGGCGGACAGCTCGTGCCGCCGATCTCCACTTTGGTGTCGGCGACGAGCTTGCCGGTGCGGAGTTCGTAGGCCTTGAGGGGGATGGCGATCTTGTGGAACGTCACGTCGTCGGGGAGGTCGGGGAACGTGTGGTTCTCGTACTGGCACGTGCGCACGGCGGTGCCGTTGGTGTCGTCGCCGGCGCAGACGATCAGGACGGCCTTCGTCGGGTCGGTCACGCGCCAGTCGGCGGGGAGGCGGTTGGTGAAGTCGTCGTTGCCGGAGAAGATCGCGTGGTTCGTGCCCTTGCCGTAGGGCGGGGCGGCGCTGTACGGGGGCGGCTTGGTGCAGTATTCGGGCGCGGTGGTGTTCGACAGGAGGCGGCGGACGTTCGCCAGTTCGCCCGCCACCTTGGCCTTCTGGACGCCGTCGGTGGCCCTCGCGGCGACAGCGCTGCGCGGGTACTGGTCGAGCACCTGCTGGTACCGCGTGCCGGCGTTCTGCCAATCGCCGGCGGCCAGCCGGGTGTCGCCGCACGCGACGAGGGCGCCGGGCCGGGTGCGGTCGACGACGGCCGCGGCCTCGTGACGGCTCCGGAGCCAGTCGGTGTCCACAGCGAGGTCGCACGGGTTCTGCGCCGGCAGCTCGGCCAGGAACCCGTCGAGCACGACGTCGGCCATCCGCTCGTGGCCCGGCAGGTCGGTGCGCACCCCGGCCAAAGTGTCGAAGCCCGTCTTCAGCTGACCAGTGTTCCCGCGCAGCCCGCCGGCGAGAGCCTCGGCCGCGGTGCGGAGCCTGCCGCACGCCTCCGCCGTCGCGTCCCCGGCGGCGGCCAGCGGCGCGTCGGCGAGGCGGTGGCCGAACCACACGCGGTCGAGCGCCTTCTCGGCCTTGGCGCAGTCACCGCTGTCGCGCGCGTCGGCCACGTCGCGGCCGATCGAGACGGCGTCGAACCGCAGCAGCGCGGCCACCACGAGCACCGGCACCGCGACGGCCGGCGCCACCACCCAGTCCCGCCACCGGCTCCGCGCCGGTGGGCCCGCGAGGAACCACCCGTGCACGATCCCGGCCGCCCACCACACCAGCACCACGATCTCGAACCACGCCGTCGGGAACGCCGTCACCAGCAGCACGGCCAGCACGACCGTGCCCACCGAGTTCAGGACCGCCAGACCTCGCCGCCCCAGCAGCAGGTACCCGACCCCCAGGAACGACGCGTTCCCGACCGCCACCGCGGCCGGACTGGCCCGCCGCACCGGCACCCACGGCGGCTCGTACATCGCACCCCTTCCCAGACCACGCGACGACCGCCGCCGATTGTGGCCACGCACCCCGGGAGGGGTCCCGATGTCTTCCTCAGGAGTTCGCGGTGCGGGCGATCGTTGTCCGGCGTGATTGTCGCCTTGCAGTCGCATCGCCGTCCGGTGGTGGGAACTTCCGGTCGGGAGTTGCCGCGGTGCTTGGTTGCCGAGGGCGGTTTGCGGTGTGGGTGAGCGTTGCGTGGCGTGAGCTTGCCGGCCGGGCGTGGGAACTTCCGGTCGGGAGTTGCCGCGGTGCTTTGTCGCGGAGGGCGGGTTGCGGTGCGGGCGAGTGTTGTGCGGCGTGATTGTCGCCTTGCAGTCGCATCGCCGTCCGGTGGTGGGAACTTCCGGTCGGGAGTTGCCGCGGTGCTTTGTCGCGGAGGGCGAGTTGCGGTGCGGGCGAGCGTTGTCCGGTGTGATTGTCGGGACGGGGTCAGCTCCGCTGTCCGGACGTGGCGACTTCCGGCCAGGAGCCGCCGTGCTTGGCCGCCGGGCGTGGGTCGCGGTGCGGGCGAGTGTTGTCCAGCGTGATTGTCGGGACGGGGTCAGCTCCGCCGTCCGGACGTGGCAACTTCCGGCAAGGAGCCGCCATGCTTGGCCGCCGCGGAGGTCGAGTTTCGACGTAGTCCGCGGCTGGATGCCACAGACCCACCCCTCGCGAGAGACAGGCGAGTGGCGCGGCGCGACGGCAGCCGAAGACGGGCGGCACGAACCTTCCGTGCCCGGGCGTCTCAGCGCCCCACCCTCGGATTCAGGCCCCGGGCCCGACCTCGTCCCAAGGCAGCAAGCGGTTCGCACGCCGCGGATCCGTTCCCCGGCACACCCGCGAGTCCGATGTGGTCACCAGCCCCTGAACCTCAGCCCAGCCGCTTCCTCCACTCCAGATCCACCCGGATCCGCTCCTCCGGCGACCCGTCCCACGTCACCGGCAGCTCCTGCGCCCGCAGTGCCGCGGCCACCATCTGCCCCACCTGCGCCGTGTCGGCCGGGGAGTCCGCAAGCCGGCCGTACGACAGCAGCAGTTCGCCGCCCTCGACCGAGTGGGCCGTGTCCTGCTCGTGGAAGAACACGAAACCCCGGTCGCCCGGGGCGGCTTCCGCGCCGATCTCCGTCAGGCCGCAGTTCTGGCAGCACGCGAAGTCCGCCCGGGCCACCACGCCCGAGGAGGCCAAAGCCGCGAACGCCGACAGCACCCGATCCGGGTCGGTCACCGGAGGCCACGTGCGTTGTTCCGCGACCCGCGCCTGCCAGAGCCGGTCGACCACTGCGCGCGCCTGCGGCAATGACACCGAGGGCTCCAGATGCTCCGTGGTCGCGACCGCGACGTCGTCGGGCGCGCTGAAGCCGCCGTGCACGAGCGGCCGCGCGAACTCCACGGCCTCGGCCGCCGTGTCGGCGGGCAGGTCCTTCTCCTTGCGTCCCCACATGCCCGCCATGGTGTCACCCACCCCCGACAGAAACGGCGGTTATCCTGGAACGACCGTGCGGCGAGGAGCGAAACGATGGTTGTGGAGAAGGCGACCCGGACCTACCGGATGAGCCGGCGGGCCGACGCCATGGAGGACACGCGCCGCCGGATCACGGAGGCGATCGTGGAGCTGCACGGGTCGATCGGGCCGGCGCGCACGACGATCGCGGGCATCGCCGAGACCGCGGGCGTGCAGCGCCACACCGTCTACCGCTACTTCCCGACGGAGGAAGACCAGCTTGCCGCCTGCTCCGCGCACTTCTGGGGGCAGCACCCACGCCCGGATCTCGAAGACTGGCAGGCGATCGGCGAGCCGGCCGAGCGCATCACGTACGCGCTGAAGCAGCTCTACGCCTTTTACTCCGAAGTGGAGCCAATGCTCGTCAACGCCCTGCGCGACGCCGTCGAAATGCCCGCCGTCGAGCGCGCGCTCGAGTCGATGTCGGCGTTTCTCGAAGACGCCACGAGCCTGCTCTCCGCGGGTTGGTCGCCGCCCCGCGGGCGCAAGCGGTTCGTGGTCGCGGCGGTGCGCCACGCGCTCGCCTTCGACACCTGGCGCTCACTCGTGCGCGAAGCCGGCCTGAGCACCAACGACGCCGCGAAGCTCATGGCCACCATGGTCGCCGCCGCGAAAACCACGCCCTGACAACGGAAACGGCACGGCGGAAACCCGTGCCGCCCCGGCCGGACTCAAGCAGCCCGGCCATTCACCAGATCCCGCGTGACGTTCGCGATCCGCGACCCGGCATACCGAGCCGACGCCTTGGTCTCATCGCTGATCGGGATGGTGCCCTGACCGTCGGCGTGCGAAGGCCCATACGGCGTGCCCGTCGCGAACTGCACGGGGTCCGTGTAGCCCGGCGTCACCAGAATGCCGCCGAAGTGGTGCACCGTGTTGTACAGCGCGAGCAGCGTCGACTCGCGGCCGCCGTGCGCCGTCGCGGTCGAGACGAAGCCGGAGTACACCTTGTCGGCCAGCAGGCCCTGTGCCCACTGCCCGCCCAGCGTGTCGAGGAATTGCTTGAGCTGCGAGGCCACGTTGCCGAACCGGGTCGGCGTGCCGAACACCACGGCGTCGGCCCACAGCACGTCCTCGGCGGTCGCCACGGGCTCGTCGCGCACGGCGTCGGAGTGCGCCTGCCAAGCGGGGTTCGACGCGATCGCCTCGGGCGGCGCGAGTTCGGCCACGCGCCGCACGCGCACCTCGGCGCCCGCGCCCTCCGCGCCGGCCGCGTATTCCTGCGCCAGCGAGTGGACGGTGCCCGTCGAGCTGTAGTAGATGATGGCGACCTTGGGCGCAGTCACGATCGGCTTCCCTCATTTCAGAGTACATACTTGTGCTTTGAAAGTGAGGGTAGGCAGGGCACCACGAAGCTGTCAAACATTCGAGTGCACACAGATGGTTGATGAAAACTAGAGCACGCTGTGCGTACGCCGGTAGCCGGTCGGCGTGGTGCCCACCTCACGGCGGAAGATGGTCCGGAAGTTGGCCGCCGTGCCGAACCCGGTGGCCGCCGCGATGCGCTCGACCGGCCAGTCGGAGGTCTCCAGCAGCCGGCGCGCGCTGAGGATGCGGTGGTTCACGACCCAGCGCATCGGCGACATGCCCGTCTCGAGCTCGAAGTGCCGGATGAACGTGCGGCGCGGCAGGTTGCTGCGCTCGGCCATGCGCTGAACGGTGATCGGGTCGCCGATGTGCTCCATGACCCAGCTGCGCGTGGCCGAAAGATCCGTGCGCGCGGCGGTGAGCACGTCGACGTACTGCGGCTGCGCCCCACCGCGGGCGGGAGAGGCCACGACCTCCTTGCCGGCCTCGTGGGCGGCCGCCGCGCCGAAGTCGGCGCGGATGAGGTGCAGGCACGCGTCGATGCCGGCACCCGCACCCGCCGACGTGAGGATTTTTCCGTCTTCCACGAACAGCTGGTTCTCCAGCACGCGCACCGCCGGATACTGCTCGCGCAGCGCGGTGAGGTAGCGCCAGTGCGTGGTCGCCTCGCGGCCGTCGAGCACGCCGCTCTCCGCGAGCGCGAACGCGCCGGTGCAGATCGCCACCACGCGGGCACCGTGGTCGGCGGCGAGGCGGATCACGTCGAGGTACTCCTCGGGCAGCGGTACCTCGGGTTCCTCGTACCCGGGCACGATCACGATGTCGGCCTCCGGCGCGTCGGCCAGCGAATGCGTCGGCGTGATGCCCAGCGGCGAACCCGTGGTCTCCTTGCCGCACACGAGCACGTGGTAACCCTCTTGCCGGCCGAGGATGTGTGCGGGGATGCTGAAGTCGAGCCCCATGACCCGGGGCACGGCCAGCAACGCCACGACCAGCTGCGTGCGGGGCAACGGATGTCTCCTCGGATCGCACCGGAACCAACTGTCGCCAGGCTACTCGCACTGGCACGATCCTTGCCCATTCTGGCATCGAAACGGCTGGTGAGAGCGGTCCGCCGGCTCGTAGTGTTCGGACTCGTCCACGCGGCAGGAAGGCTGAAACCCATGAGCAAGCCGATCGAGAGGACCACGGAGAACCTCGGCGTCCCGTGGGAAGGCATCTACGGCTACGTCCAGGCCGTGAAACACGGCGACACCATCTATGTCTCCGGTCAGCTGTCCCACGACGGCGACCAGCTCGTGGCGCCCGCGCCGGTGGACGAGAACGGCGCCGTCACCGACTTTTCCGCCATGGAAGAGCAGATGCGCCGCTCGTATGTGAACGCCGCCGAGCTGCTCAAGCGCTTCGGCGCGACGCTGGCCGACGTCGTCGAAGAGGTGCTCTACGTCCTCGACATCGACGCGGCCTTCGCCGTGGCGGGTCCCGTGCGCAAGGCGGCCTACGGACGGGAGGACCCGCAGGTCGCCAGCACGCTGGTCGGCACGACGCGGCTCGCCTTCCCCGAGCAGCTCGTGGAGATCAAGCTCATCGCGCGGGTCTGACCCGTCCGCGGAGCGCCCTCGCCCGACGAGACCGGCGAGGGCGCTCAGGCGTCGTGCGCGGAGTCACGGCCGGAGTCCACGAAGAACGCCGCGAACACCCCGCCGATCGCGCACAGGATCCCGATCACCACGAACGCGGTGTTGTAGCCGTCGACCTGATTGCCGGCGCCGTCGATCAGCGCGCCCGTCGCCCACGGCGCGATGATTCCCGACGTGCTCTGCAAGGCGATGAACAGGCTCAGCACGCTGGTGCGCTGCGAAGGCGCGGCTGCCGTGCCGATCGCCGCGTAGACGATCGGCTGTGCCACGAGCGTGAGGCAATAGCCGGCGACGAGGATGACGTAGGCGAGGTAACGCGCGCTGCCCGCCAACGGCAGCACGGCCAGCAGCACCCCGCCGGCGGCGAGCGAGAGCGTCGGCACGAGGCCGTGCGCGATGCGCGCGGACACACCCCGCGCGAGCAGCCGGTCGGTCAGCCAGCCGGAACCGAGCATGAACACCATGCCGATGATGCTCGGCAGTCCGAAGAGGACACCCGAGGTGAGCGTGGAAAACCCCAGCCCGGCTTCGAGGTAGGACGGGAACCAGCTGAACACCACGGAGATCAGCGCGTACATCGGATACGTGGCCAGCAGGAGCACGATGAACGTGCGGCTTCGCGCCACCTTGAGGAACGTGCGCCGCCGCGCGGCTCGGTCCACTTTGCCCGGTGCCTCGGGCGTGACCGCGAACGGCCCGGTGCGCCCCGCGAACAGCCACACCGCGCACCAGACGAGGCCGGCGAGACCCAGCGCGAAGAACGCAGACCGCCACCCGGAGTGCACGATGAGCAGCGTCAGCAACGGCGCCGCGACGATCTTCGCGAGCGACGCGCCGGACGTGAGGATCGCGGTCGGCAGTCCGCGGCGGTGCTTCGGGAACCAGCTGTACGCGGTGGAGTTGGCCACCGCCGTCGCCGGGCCTTCCGCCGCGCCCAGGCCGATGCGGGTCGCGAGCAGTACGCCGCCGCCCGCGAAGAAGAACACCGGCAGCTGCGTGGCCGCCCACAGCAGCGACATCACGAACAGCAGCCACTTCAACGGCACGTGCCGCGTGGCGAGGAACCCGATGCCGACGGCGCTGAGGCTGTAGAGGAAGTAGAACGAGCTGCTGATCAACCCGAACTGCGACGCCGACAAGTGCAGTTCTTTCATGAGCGGCTGGGCGGCGAGCGCGAGCGAGATGCGGTCGGCGAAGTTGAGGATCATGAAGACGGCGAGCAGGAGCAGCACCGTCCACGCCATCGCCGGCCGGTAGCGCGGCTCGGGTCCGGTGCCGGTGAGGAGCGGGATCTCCGGGGTTCTCGAGGTGGTCACGGGGTTCCCTTCGCTGGTGCGACGGCGTTGTCGCTTGTCACGGTGGTGGGATTCTCCGAAGGAAGCAGAAGTGTCCGAAGTGGCCAGTCGAGCGGCGCACGCGGCGTCCTGGCGATCGGTGTGAGGGACAGTATGTCGGAGTTGCGTTACAGTCAACACTTGCAACGTAATTGCCCCGCACGTCCGGTGTCCGGCTTGCCGACGCGGAAGTCCCATCGCGCCAACGAAGGCGGGGCTTCAGACGAGCTGCGGCTGCAGCTCTTCCGCGGTTTCCCGCAGCACGGGCAGCACGCGTTCCCGCATGTCCGCCTCGGAGATCCGCTCCACGCTCGTCCCGATGTTCAGCGCGGCGATCGGCGTGCCGTCCCAGCGGCGCAGCGGCACGGCGGCGGAGTGGAACCCGGCCTCGACCTCGTGAGCGACGTAGGCACACCCGGCCTCCGCCACCTCGATGACCTTCTTCTCCAGCGCGGCCACGCCGGCGTCATCGAGACCGGCGAGGCTGGCCAGGTGGCGGTGCCGGCGCTCGTCGTCGAGGCCGCTGAGCAGCACGAGACCCAGCGCGGACTGCGCGGCGGGCACCTGGAACCCGATGCCCTCGCCGATCGGCAGGGTGTGGCGCGGCAGCGCTCGCGCGATCATCACGGCCGCCGGTCCGTCGAGGACCGCGGCGGTGCAGGAGGCCTGGAAGACCTCGGCCAGACGGTCGCACTGCGGCTGCAGCACCTGGCTCACCGGGTTGGTCGTGAGGTAGGCCGACGCGAGCGTGAGCACCTTCGGGGCCAGGCGGTAGGCCTTGTCGTCGGCGACGACGTAACCCAGGTGCGCCAAGGTGAGCAGGGCGCGGCGCACGGTCGCGCGGGGGAGTTCGAGCTTGCGGGCCAGCTGCGCCTGCGTGAGCCGCTCGGCTGTGTGGTCGAATGCGGTGAGCACGAGCAGGCCGCGTTCGAGGGCTTCGGAGTAGTCCGAGCGGCTGGTGCCGTCCACTTCGCGGGCCGCACGGCGGGCCTCGTCCCGCGCGTTGAGCTTCGACACTCCACCAGCTCCGTTCGATTAACGCACACCTTGTCACGAAATGTAGCACGAACGCCCCCGAAGACCTTGCGGCGACCAGGTGCGGCTGCCTACAGTGCTCACATCAGAACCAAGCGTTCGTTAATTGAACATACTGAACGGACTGCCGGCCCCCACCACGCTGGACGACGAAGTCGCGAGGAGAACGCTGCCATGCGCGCGGACGACAACCGGAAGATCACCGAGACCGGCCCCGGCACTCCGGGCGGCGACTGGATGCGGCTGTACTGGCAGCCCGTGGCGCTGACCGAGGAGCTCGACACCGAACGTCCGGTGGTTCCGCTGCGGGTGCTCGGTGAGGACCTCGTGCTGTTCCGCAACGCCGACGGCTCGCTGGGTCTCATCGACCGCCGCTGCGCCCACCGCGGCGCCGACCTTTCCCTGGGGCGCCTGGAAGACGGCGGCCTGCGCTGCTACTTCCACGGCTGGCTCTTCAACGGCAACGGGTCCTGTATGGACACTCCGGCCGAACCCGAGGACAGCAAGCTCAAGGCCAAGGTGAAGATCCGCTCGTACCCGGTGCGGGAGTGCAACGGGATCGTGTGGGGCTACCTCGGCGACGGCGAGCCGCCGAACCTGCCCGCACTCGACTGCTTCGTGGCGCCGCCGGAGTACACGTTCGCGTTCAAGGGTTACCTCGACTGCAACTGGCTGCAGGCGCTGGAGGTCGGGATCGACCCCGCGCACGCCTCCTACCTGCACCGGTTCGCCGAGGATGAGGACACGAGTGACAGCTACGGCAAGCAGTTCCGGGGCGCGTCACTCGGCACGAACCTGCCGATGACGAAGATCCTGCGCGAGTACGGCCGGCCCGAGATCCTCAACGCCCGCACCGAATACGGCCAGCGCATCGTCGCCCTGCGCACGCTCGACAAGGACGGTCTCGACGGCTCGTCCACCCACGTGCGCATCACGCACCAGGTGTTCCCGCACGGAATCACGATCCCGCTGAGCTCCACCATGGCGATCACGCAGTGGCACGTGCCGATCGACGACGTCTCCTGCTACTGGTACGCGATGTTCACCAGCCTCGACGAGCCAGTGGACGCCGAGACCATGCGCGCACAACGTCTCGACGGCATCACGCTCCCGGACTACAAGCCGGTGCGCAACCGCGCGAACAACTACCGCTTCGACTTCCAGGAGCAGCGCACGCAGACCTACACCGGGCTGGGGCGCGACATCAACGTCCACGACCAGATGGCGGTCGAGGGTCAGGGCTTCATCTATGACCGCAGCCGCGAGAACCTCAGCCGCTCGGACCGCGCGATCGTCACCTACCGGCGGATGGCGCTGCAGGCCATCGACACCGTCGCCGAGGGCGGCAGCCCCGACCTGCTGCTCAAGGACTCCGCCGACGTCGAGAGCCGCGGCCCCATCCCGCTCGACGGCATCGGCCCCACCGGCGAGTGGGAGGACTACTGGGCGGGCTCGATCGCCGACCTGCGCAAGGCGAGCCCGTGGGCATCGCGGCTGCAGGCGGCGCTCGCGACGGGGCCGGCGGGCGTGCCGGGCTCGGCGGTCGAGCCGGATCGTTCATCGTCACCCGACGCCTACGATCGCGCGCGGGACTGAGGCCGGCCATGGGGTTCATCGAGAAGTTCGGGCTGTGGACCGAGGAGCAGCAGGAAGCGGCGAGAGCCGTCCTGGCGCAGGTCGGCGCCGAGGGACTGCGGACGGTTCGCGTGTCCTTTGTGGATCAGCACGGGGTCCTGCACGGCAAGACGATCCCTGCGAGCGGGCTGGCCGCCACGTTCCGCAGTGGGTTGAGTTGTGTGTCGACGCTGCTGTCGAAGGACACGTCCGGCACCACGGTTTTCTCGGCCTTCAACGCCGACGGCGGGCTCGGCGTTGCCGAGATGGCCGGTGCGGCCGATGTGGTGATGGTGCCGGACCCCATGACGTTCCACCTGGTGCCGTGGGCCGAGGACACCGCGCGGATCCTGTGCGACTTGCGGTTCCAGAACGGTGAGCAGGTGCCGTTCTGCAGCCGTGGTGTGTTCCGCACGGCGCTGGACCGCGCGAGCGTCGCCGGGTTCACGTATGTGACGGGGCTGGAGATCGAGTTCCACCTCTACCGGCGGGCGTCGCACTTCCCCAATGACGACGGGATCGGCCGCTGCACCACGCCGACCCCGGTCGAGCCGATCAACCAGGGCAACCAGTTGCTGAGCGAGAACCTGGGCGACGAGGTCGAGCCGGCCACGCGGCGAATCCGCGAGGTGCTGGAGCGGATGGGGATCGAGCTGCGCAGCATCGAGGTGGAGCTGGGGGCGAACCAGCTGGAGGTCACGCTCGACCCGGCCGCCGGTCTCGCTTCGGCGGACGCGATGGTGCTGTTGCGCAGCACGGTCAAGCAGGTGGCGCGGCGCAACGGTTACCACGCGACGTTCATGTGCCGGCCGCAGATCGCGGACAGCAAGTCGAGCGGCTGGCACCTGCACCAGAGCCTGGTCTCGCCGGACGGTGGGCGCAATGCCTTCGTCCCGGCAGATGGCGAGGGCGCCATTTCGTTGGTGGGCAAGCAGTTCATCGCGGGTCAGCTCGCGCACGCGAGCGCGGCGTGTGTGTTCGCGAACCCGACGATCAACGGGTACAAGCGGTTCCAGCCGTATTCGATGGCTCCCGACCGGATCGCGTGGGCGCGGGACAACCGGGGCGCGATGATCCGGCTCGTCGGCTCGGCCGAGGACGGCTCGACGCACATCGAGAACCGGGTGGGGGAGTCGGCGGCCAACCCGTACCTGTACATGGCTTCGCAGCTGCATTCGGGCCTGAACGGGGTCGAGGCCGAGTTGTCCTTGCCGCCCTCGGCCGACGATCCTTACACGACCGACGCCGGGCGGCTGCCCGCCAACCTGTCCGCGGCCGTCGACGCGTTGGAGGTCGATGCCGGGCTGCGACGGGTGATGGGCGAGCAGTTCGTCTCGTACTACGCCGCGATCAAGCGGGCCGAGGTCGCGCGGTTCGAGCGGACGGTCACCGATTGGGAGCATCGTGAGTACTTCGACCTCTACTGACCTGTCGTTGCGGGTCACGCGCGTGACTTGGGAAGCCGTGGGGGTGGTGGGCCTTCGGCTCTCCAGCGGTTCTCCCTTGCCGGCGTGGGAGCCGGGTGCGCATCTCGACCTGAAGCTGCCGTCGGGGTTGGGCCGGCAGTACTCGCTGTGCGGGGATCCGGCCGACCGGCTGCATTACGACATCGCGGTGCGGCTGGAGGACGCCGGCCGCGGTGGGTCGGCCGAGGTCCACGGCACGGCGCTGGTCGGGCGTGAGCTGGTGGTCGAGCGGGTGCGCAACCACTTCCTGTTGACGGATGCCGAGTCGTACTTGCTGATCGCCGGGGGAATCGGTGTGACGCCGCTGTTGCCGATGGTGCGGGCTCTGGCCGAGCGTGGGGTCGACTTTTCGGTGGTCTACTGCGGACACGGTGCCGCCACTATGGCCTTCCGCGCGGAGCTGGCCGCGATCTGTGGAGCCCGGGTGTCCTTCGTGGACACTGCGGTCGAGCCACGGCCGGACTTGAAGGAGCTGATCGGCGGGCTGGCCCCGGGCGCGGCCGTGTACTGCTGTGGCCCGGCCGGTTTGCTCGACAGCGTCACCGAAGCCTGCGAGGCCGCCGGCGTGCGGTGCGAGACCGAACACTTCGCCGCGGCCGCACCTTCTCCTGACGAGGCCGCGGACGACGCGGTGGAACTCGAACTCCGCCAGTCCGGCCTGACCGTCGTGGCCGACGCGGACACCACCCTGCTGCAGGCCATCCGCGATGCCGGGGTCGACCTCGAGTCCGACTGCGAAGAGGGCTACTGCGGCACCTGCGAAACCCGGGTGTTGGAGGGCACCCCCGATCACCGCGACGTCGTGCTGTCCAAGGCGGAACGCGCGGCGGGGAAGACCTTCTTCCCTTGCGTGAGCCGGGCTTGCGGCCGCAAACTCGTGCTGGACCTGTAAGCGCACTACGAGGAGGAAAACCAGGTGGGCGAGGAAAACCGGACGAAGGTCGCCGTGGTGCAACCGGGGGACGAGTCGGACCAGGTGGCGCTGCCCGGGTTCGGCGCGGTGTTCAAGCTGACGCACCAGAACAACGGTGGCGAGGTCGCGATCCTCGAACACCCGTTCGCGGTCGGCTCCATCACCGCGCCCCACCGCCACACCCGCGAGGACGAGCACTCCATCGTGCTGGCCGGCGAGATTGGCTTCCGCTCCGACGACGCCGAAGTGGTCCTCGGCCCGGGCGGCTTCATCACCAAGCCCCGCGGCGAGATGCACGCCATGTGGAACGCCGGCAAAACCCCGGGCCGCATCGTCGAGGTCATCACCCCCGGCGGCTTCGAAACCTACTTCCGCGAACTGAGCGACCTCCTCCTCGCCCACGCCGAGGGCACCCTGGGCGACGCGAAGAACCTCCACGAAACCGACGAGTTCGCCCGCCTGGCCACCAAGTACGGCCTGACCTACGGCACCCCCGACTGGCTGGACGACGTCGTGCGGCGTTACGACCTCGACGCGCCCAGCCACTGAGGCGGTCTGTCCGACCCGGTCAGTTCGACGCGTCCGCCGTGTCGTCGTCGCCGTTGTCGAAGACGGACAGGGCGCGGCGCTGCTGGAGGAGGCGGAAGACCGCGTCCAGTTCGGACTCGAGTTCGGTCAGGCGCGCCTGTTCGTCGGGGGAGAGGCCGCCGCCGTGGTGCATGGCGCGGGTGCGGAGGTCGTGTTCCTCGTCGAGAAGCGCCGCGAGGCGATCGGTGATCGCGTGTGAAGTCGTGCCCATGTCACCCACCCGTTCGAGCCGGCCCCGCGCCGGGTCGGGGTGACCCGGCCGGGATGACGTGAATTGCGAAAACCTTGTCGTCCCGGCCGGGCGTGGTCATCGGGCCACCTTGGCCAGCGTTGCCCGGGCGGCGGCCACCACGGCCTCGGGCGTGAACCCGAACTCGCGGAACAGCGTCGCGTAGTCGGCGGAAGCGCCGTAGTGCTCGATCGAAACGATCTCGCCGGAATCACCCACGAACGGGTACCACGGCAACGCGATCCCGGCCTCCACCGCGACTCGCGCCTTCACCGACGGCGGCAGCACCGAATCACGGTAAGCCTGGTCCTGCGCAGCGAACCACTCGAAGCACGGCAGCGAAACCACGCGCGTCGGCACACCCTCGGCCTCCAGCCGCTCCCGCGCCGAAACGGCGAGCTGCAGCTCCGAGCCGGTCCCGATCAGCACCAGCTCAGGCGCACCGTTCGACGCCTCCGCCAGCACGTAGCCACCGCGAGCGACGCCGTCGGCCGAGGTACCCGGCAGAACCGGCACCGGCTGCCGGGTCAACGCGAGCGCGGTCGGGTGATCGACGTCCTCGATCGCGGCCTGCCACGCCGCGACGGCCTCGTTCGCGTCGCCCGGACGCACCACGTTCAGGCCCGGAATCGCCCGCAGCGCCGAGAGGTGCTCGATCGGCTGGTGCGTGGGCCCGTCGCCGCCGACTCCGATGGAGTCGTGCGTCCACACGTACACCACCGGCAGCCGCATCAGGGCCGCCAGCCGCACCGCTGGGCGCATGTAGTCGCTGAACGCGAGGTATGTCGCACCGTACGGCCGGGTGCCGCCGTGCAGCGCGATGCCGTTGAGGATGGCGCCCATCGCGTGCTCGCGGATGCCGAAGTGCAGCGTCCGCCCGTACGGTTCGGCGGCCCACATCTTCGTCGCAGCCGCGACCGGGCCGAACGAGTCGGCGCCCGTCATCGTGGAATTGTTGCTCTCCGCGAGGTCGGCCGAACCGCCCCACAGCTCGGGCAGCACGTCGGCCACCGCGTCGAGGAACGCCCCCGACCCCTTGCGCGTCGCCATCGAAGCGCCGGCCTCGAACGACGGCAGCTCCGAGGCCCAGCCCTCCGGCAGCGCACGCGTGGAGAGGCGCTGCCGCAGCGCGTGCCGCGAGGGGTTCGCCGAGGCCCACTTGTCGTACTCGCCCTGCCACTCCGCACGCCAGGCCTGACCACGCGCGACGGCCTCGCGCGTCAACGCCAGCACGTCGTCCTCGACCACGAAGTGCCGCTCCGGGTCGAAGCCCAGCACGCGCTTCACCGCCGCGACCTCGTCGGCGCCGAGCGCGGAGCCGTGGATCTTGCCGGTGTTCATCTTGGTCGGCGCGGGGTAGCCGATCACCGTGCGGAGCCGGATGTACGACGGGCGCGGGTCGGCCTTCGCCGCCGCGATGGCGTCCTGGATCGCGGCGACGTCCTCGCCGTCCTCCACCACCTGCACGTGCCAGCCGTACGCGCGGTAGCGCTCGTCCGTGTCCTCGGACAGCGCGATGTCGGTGTGGTCTTCGATGGAGATGTCGTTGTCGTCGTAGAACACGATCAGGTTCGCCAGCTGCTGGCGGCCCGCGATCGACGACGCCTCGGAGGTGATGCCCTCCTGGATGTCGCCGTCGGAAGCGATCACGTACACGAAGTGGTCGAAGAGGCTTTGCCCCGGCGAGGGTTCGGGATCGAACAACCCGCGTTCGCGGCGCGACGCCATGGCCATGCCGACCGCGTTGGCCAGGCCCTGCCCGAGTGGACCGGTCGTGACCTCGACGCCCTGGGTGTGGCGGTACTCCGGGTGCCCCGGGGTGAGTGAACCCCACGTGCGCAGCTGCTGGAGGTCCTCCAGTTCGAGGCCGTAACCGGCGAGGAACAGCTGGATGTACAGCGTGAGGCTGGTGTGCCCGGCGGACAGGACGAACCGGTCTCGCGCCGGCCACAGCGGGTCGGCCGGGTCATGGCGCATTTCGCGCTGGAACAGCGTGTACGCCAGCGGCGCGAGGCTCATCGCCGTGCCGGGGTGGCCGCTGCCGGCCTTCTCGACGGCGTCGGCGGCGAGCACGCGGACGGTGTCCACGGCGCGGGTGTCGGTGTCGGTCCAGCCTTGCGGGCGGCGGCGGGTGGTGACGGTGTCGGGCACTGTGCTCAGACTTCCCCTGCGTAGTCGGGATTTCCGCCCGTGGTGCACACGCGCCGAGCCGGTTCCGCGTCGTCCGGCGGGCTTCCGGGCGGCGCGGTCGGTCACCGGGCTCGACTGTAATGAGCTGACGCGAACCCCGGCAACTCACCGTGGGGCCGCTCTCAGCGGGACGACTCAGGTGTGTGAGTTTTCGGACCAGAGAGGTTCGGGAACGGACACGCCGAACGCGCCGCCCCACCGATTGCGGCTGCTCACCTCGTGCACCGGGCGGCGGTTCGCGGCGATGCCCCACTTGCCGCGCGGGTACCCCATCGCGAGCATGGCCGTGAGCTCCCAGCCCTCGTCCTCGGGCACGTCGAGCAGCTCCATGACCCGGTCGGACTCCAGGCGCAGCATGGTGGTGAGCATCCCGCCGACCCCTTCCGAACGCGCGGCGAGCAGCGCGCTCCAGATGGCGGGGTAGATGTTGGCGCCGCCGTGGTCGTCGATGGAGAAGACGAACAGCAGCAGCGGGATCTCGGTGAAGTGGTCGGTCAGGAAGTCCCCGGACTTCTTGATCCGCTTCATCGTCTCGCGGTGGTTCCCGGGGTCGTGGATCGGTTGCGCGAACGTGCCGGCCGCGATGTCCTCGTACTCCTTTTCCCGGCACCGCCGCCAGATCGGGGCGAGTTCGGCCTTGATGCCCGGATCGTCCACGGCCAGGAAGTGCCAGCGCTGGGTGTTGCCGCCGTTCGGTGCCCGGATCGCGGCGTCGAGGATGCGCGCCTGCACGTCCAGGGGAATCGCGTCCGGATGCATGCGCCGCATCATCCGCGTGGTGTAAAGGGCTTCGTGGACGTCCATCGAGGGCACAGGCGGCATGGAGCCGATTATGCCTCGATTTACGTTACAGTCAATGATCGGAACGGGTGCGTGTCACCGTTTGCCCGAAGTGGACGCCCGCCGCCGCGGCGCGGGCTTCTTCTCCAGCGCCGGCCAGAGCACGGCGACGACCGCCTCGGGGATCTCCGTTTTGGCTTCCCCTCGGTAGAACGCCGCGAAGTAGCTGCCGAAGCACATCGTCGCGATGGTGTGCTTGTCGATCTCGTCCCGTATGGCGCCTCGATCCTGTAGCTGTGTCAGCACACTTTCGACGAGCTCCACGCGGGGCTCGACGGCGTGCTTGCGCAGGATGTCGAGCAGCTCCGGCGTGCGGATCGCCTCGCCCGCGAAGTTGCCCATGAGCACCATGGCGTCCGGGTTGAAGTACGCGGGGTCGAGCCGGCGGACGGCCTCGGTGAGCGCCTCGCGCGGCTCGAGTCCGCTGAGGTCGAACGCGTACATGTCGCGCTGCTTGCGGAAACCGTAGTCGAGCGCGTCGACGACGAGCTCGAACTTCGTGGCCCAGCGCCGGTAGAGCGTGGGGCGGCTGACCTTCGCGTCGGTGGCGATGTCGCCGATCGTCATGCGGGAGTAGCCGTCGAGGACGAGCCGCCGGCGCGTGGCGAGGATGATCGCCTCGTCGAGCGCGGCATCCCGGGGGCGCCCGCCCGGCCGGGGTCCGTCTTCGGTGCCGACCTGCTCGTCCGCCGTCGCTTCGCGTGTCCGCGCCATGGCTCCACCTCGCCGAGAAAAGACCGATCCGCGAAGCATATCCGATCCGTTACACGACGGTGTTGTTATGCGGCAAGTTTAGTTACAGTACTTGACCGTAATCAAATGTGGACGTACGGTTCGGGAACGCCGAACCACAGCGGACCGAACGGAGTCGACGATGACCACGCCCCAGGAGCTGATCGACCGCAGTATCCCGTTCCTCAACGAGGTGAAGAACCGCACCGCGGGCGGGGAGCTCGAGTCCTGGCTCAACACCCGCTACGGGCCGGACAGTGAGCTCTACCAGGACCTGGCGCGCATGATCACCGAGGGCGTCGAGGCAGGCTGGGCCGCCAACATCGAGATCGAGGGCAAGAAGTACCGCCGCAGCCGCATCGCCGACCCGCAGGACGTGCTCAACTACTTCAGCATCACGGCCGTGTACATGGACAGCGTCGAGCCGTTCCGCGGTCAGTACCACCAGCACCCGTACGGCGAGCTCAACCTCGTGGTGCCGCTCGACCCCGACGCGAAGCTGATGGGCCCGAACGGCTGGAGCGGCCCCGGCTGGACCGCGCCCGGCCCCGGCAGCCACCACTACCCGGAGGTCAAGGACGGCGCGCTGATCGCGTTGTTCTACCTGCCCGCCGGCCGGATCTCCTACGACATCCAGCCGCCCGCGGCCTGAACCCGGGGAGCCCAGCGCCATGAACCCGGCGTCCACGATCGAGGAAGCGATGGCGACGCGGCGCAGCTGCCGGGCGTTCCTGTCGACGCCCGTGCCGCGCGCGGAGGTCGAACGGCTGCTCGCGCTGGCGTCGTCCTCGGCCAGCAATTCCAACAGCCAGCCGTGGCAGGTCCACGTGCTCACAGGCGCCGCCAAGCGCGCGTTGACGGCCGACCTGCTGCGCGCCTACGACGAGGGCCGCCGCGCCGCCGGCGAGTTCGCCTACCAGCCGGCGGCGGACTCGTGGCCCGAGCCGTTCCGCTCGCGCCGCCGTCGCTTCGGTGAAGGCCTGTACTCCCAAACGCTCGGCATCGCGGCCGGCGACACCGCCGGCCGCAACGGCCACCACCGGCGCAACTACGACTTCTTCGGCGCACCGGTGGGGCTGGTTCTCACGGTGAGCCGGGCACCACTGCAAGGTGCGCTGGTGGACGCCGGTCTGTTCCTCCAGGGACTGATGTTGTCCGCGCGCGGAGCCGGGCTGCACACTTGCGCACAGGCTTCGTTCATCGATTACCACCCGGTGTTGCGCCGCCACCTCGTCATTCCGGACGACCACATCGTCGTGTGCGGAATCGCGCTCGGGTATTCCGACGACGACCACCGCCTTGGTGGATATCGCACAACGCGGGAGCCGGTGGAATCCTTCGTCACCTTCTACGAGTCCGCCGCCGTGACCCACCAGGTGGAGCCGGCATGACGGTCGACCGTGATCTCGTCTACGCGACGGTCGGTGGCACCCGGCTGATGGTGGATATCCACCACGCTCCCACCACGGGGGCGCCCGTCGTGCTCTACCTGCACGGCGGCGGCTGGACCCGCGGCGACCGGCGCGGCGAGGCCGCACGGCGGCAGGCGCCCTTGGCGGAGCACGGTGTGACCGTGGTGTCCGTCGATTACCACCTGGCCCCAGGTGCGGTGTTCCCGCAGCAGGTGCACGACGTCAAGGGCGCCGTGCGCTGGCTGCGGGCGAACGGCGCGCGCCTCGGCCTCGAGACCGGGCGGCTCGGGGTCTGGGGCGCGTCCGCCGGCGCGTACCTGGGTTCGCTGCTGGCTTTGTCGCCGGGTGACGAGGAGCTGGAGGGGACGGTCGGCGGCAACGTCGACGAGTCGAGTGCTGTGCAGGCCGTGGTGCACTGGTTCGGACAAGCCGACCTGGCGGCCACGGCGGCGCGCAGCGGGCTGGAGGCGAAGCTGCTGCCGTTCCACTTCGAGGCCGACTTCCTCGGCGGAGCCGACCCGGCGGGGCATTCGCTGCTGACGCGGGTTTCGGCGTCGGCGCCACCGTTCCTGATCGCGCACGGCGACCGCGACCGCATCGTGCCGCCGGAGGAGGGCCGCGCGCTGCACGACGCGCTCGTGCGGGCCGGGGCGAGGAGCAGTTTCGTGCTGCTCGGCGGGGCCGGACACGAGGACGCCGCGTTCGACGGCCCGGTGAACCTCGCGACCACCGCGGCGTGGCTGCGCGCCGTTCTCGCCTGACAGCGCACGCGATTGCCGGACGCGGCACCCGTGAGCACCAGGGACTAAGGAGCCCGGTTATTTCGTTACAGATCATGAACGTATCGAAACAAACCGAAGGAGCCCGCGATGTCCACGACCCCGACCGTGGAGCACTGGTTCGATTTCCTCTGCCCCTTCTGCTACATCGCCCAGGACCGCAACCGGGTGCTCCGCGAACACGGCGTGGTGGTGAACGAACACCCGCTTCAGATCCACCCCGAGATCGGCCCCGGTGGCAGCCTGGCCGGTCCTCGCGTCGGCCCGACCTACGAGTTCCTCGCCCGTGAGGCCGAAGCCGCGGGCCTGCCCCTCGCGTGGACGGACCGGATCGCCTACTCGCTGCCGGCATTGGGCGCGTACGCCACGCTCGACGACCCCGAAGTCGCCGACCGCTTCGCCACGTCCGTGTTCAACGCGTACTTCGGCGAAGGCCAGGACCTCGAATCGCGCGACCTGCTGCTCAAGCTGACCGAGCAAGCCGGCGGTGACCCCGAGATCGTCCGCGCCGCCTGGGAATCGGGCGAAGCGGACCGGGCCGTGGGCCGCTCGGCGATCCTGGCGTACGAGAACGGCGTCGAGGGCACTCCCGCCTGGGTGGCGGGCGGCCGGAGCTTCAGCGGGTTGCGGCCCCGTGAATGGTTCGCGACGTGGGCTGGGTCTCTCGGCTGAACTCGGCCCGGGCCACGATCCGTGTCACAGAAGTCTTCGCAGGTCAGTGCGGGTGATACTTTGGCACAAAGATCACCCGCCCGGCCGATCGGTCCAGTCAGAAAGCCGCTCCACGATGGTTTTGTTCGGCACGGGTGATTCGTTCGCCTTCGCCTTCGACGAGTCCCGCCGGCTGCGCATCTCGGCGCCGGCCGACCGGCTGCCGTTGGCCGCCTTCCTCTACACCGACGCGCAAGCCGACGCCCACACCGTCGGGCAGCTCACCGGCCTGCTCCGCCGAGCCCAGCGCGAAGCCAAGACCTGGCTCGGCAACGGCACTTCCGTCGCGTTCACCGGCGACAGCGTGGTGCTCGAAAGCCTCTACGGCACCTGGCCACGCGCCGTCGTGCCGCAGCAGGTGTTCTTCGCCGCACTCGAGTCCCTGCACCGCTTCCTGCTCGCGTCCGGCGTGATCCCGGCCGAAACGGGCATCACGCGCAGGGCCTCCGAATACCGCAACCTGAAGAACGGCCGCTTCTCCTTCGTCGACCACACCTACTTCCCGCCGGACTGGACGCCCGAGGCCGTGTCCGCGGCCGGCACCGCCGCGTGGTCCTCGCCCGACGTCCTGCGCGACCCCGCCACGGGCGCCTGGTCCGGCACGTTCGCCGACCTGGAGATCGCCGGCTACCACGACCCGGCGACGGGCGAGGTGCTCACCTATTTCCCTGTGCAGCACTGATCCCCGTCCCTAGGCTCACGGCCATGGCAGGCTGGGAGTGGGACGAATCGCTGTACTCGGGCAGCGCGGCTTACTACGCGAGGGGCCGCGTCGCGTATCCGCCGGAGCTCGCCGACGAACTCGCCGACGCGCTGCGGCTCGACGGTTCCGGCCGCCTCCTCGACGTCGGCTGCGGCCCGGGCTCCCTCACGCTGCTGCTCGCCACCCACTTCGAAGACACCGTCGGCCTCGACGCCGACCCCGACATGCTCGCCGAAGCCGCCCGGCTGGCCGCGGCGAAAGGAATCACCACCACCCGCTGGGCCCACGGAAGGGCCGAGGACCTGCCGCCCGGGCTCGGCGCGTTCCGGCTCGTCACGTTCGCCCAGTCCTTCCACTGGCTCGACCGTCCCCGCGTCGCCGCGGCGGTACGCGGAATGCTCGAGCCCGGCGGTGCCTGCGTCCACGTGCACGCCACCACCCACCGCGGCGGCGCGACCGAATCGACGCCACCCCACGAGCGGATCGCCGAGCTCGTGCGCGAATACCTCGGCGAAACCCGACGCGCGGGCCGCGGCACCCTCCCCGAAGGCACGGCCGCAGGGGAGACGGAGATCTACCGCGCCGCCGGGTTCACCGGCCCCGAGAGGATCGAGGTGCCCGGCTCCGCCGTCGTCCGGGATATCGACGACGTCGTCGCCACGGTGTTCTCGTTGTCGAGTTCCGCACCGCACCTCTTCGGCGATCGCGTGGGCGCTTTCGAGTCCGAATTGCGGGGTCTTCTCACTGCCGCGAGTCCATCCGGAAAGTTCCGTGAGCAGATGCGCGAGTTCGTCGTCGATGTCTGGCGGCCGTGAAATCGGGCCTGGTTGTCACACCAACGGGTGGTTTCTTCGACGATCACTCCGAGGAGTACCGCGTGTCTCCGAACGAGCGGCCAGGATCCCCGCCCCACAGGCGAAGCGGGCGAAATCGTCCGCACCTCGCTGACCACGGCCGATCGCCGCGCAGGGGCGAATTTCCCTAGTCCCCCTAATGGGGTGGGGCCCGAAATCCCTAATGTCGATGCGCCGAACCCCCGGGGTGGCCCCCGATGGCCGCCGAACGGCCGCGCCCTATCTTCGTCCCGAACCCCTTCGACTTCGCGGCATGCCCACGACGGCCGAATCAATCAGTGCACAGGAGACAACAAACTATGGACGCGGTGCAGAACCTGCACGAATTCGCCATGACCCTGCTGAGCGACCCGCAGGCCGCGGCCGCCTACGCCGCCAACCCGCAGGGCCTGCTCGACACTGCCGGCCTGGCTGACGTTTCGCCGGCCGACGTGCAGGACATCATGCCGCTGCTGGCCGACACGGCCCCGCTGGCCGCCGCCCCGAGCCTGCCGGTCTTCGGCAACGTGCTTTCGCACGCGGCCGGCGAGCGCGCCGACCTGCCGAACGTGACCGGCCTGGCGAGCGGCCTGCCGAACCTGAGCGGCGTGTTCGAGACCGTCAGCGACGTCGCGGACCAGACCGGCCTCAACACCCTCACCCACTCCACCCTCGGCACCGTGTCGAACGTCGTCGACCACGTGGCCGGTGCGGTCAACGGTGTCCCGATCGCCGGCCCGGTCGTGGCCGCCGGTGCGATCGACCTCGAGCACACCGTCGACGCGGTGGGCGAGCACGTCTTCGACGGCAAGCTCGTGGGCGCCGCGGTCGACGCCACCACCAACCACCTGGGCGACGCCCTCATGCCGCGGGCCGCTGTGGCCGCGATCGCGGGTGTCCCGGCGATCGGCGGCCCGGTGTCGGGTCTCGTCGAGGACGTCCGTGTCACCGGCGCCGGCCTGCTCGGCCACGTCAACGACGCCATCGGCTCCACCCCGGTCGGCATCCACGGTGACGAGCGTGCCGACTTCGGTGCCGCGGGCGACCTGTCGCACACGCTGGACCACGTCGTCCCGGCCGCGGCCGCCGTTCCGGCGCTGCCGGCCCTCCCGGCGGTTCCGGGTGTTCCGGCCGTCCCGGCGCTGCCGGCCGTCCCGAACGTCGCCGGCACCGTCGGCTCCGTGACCCACACCCTGTCGGCCGCCGCGCCGCAGGCCCCGGTCGTGGGCGACACCGTGCACCACGTGCTCGACACCGTCGGCCAGGCCGACACCGCGGGCATCCAGCACACCCCGATCGCCGACGTCGCGGACGCGACCCACACCGGCTCGCCGCTGGGTGGCGTCGAGACCCACGCGCAGGACCTGGCGCACGGTCTCGACCTGCACACCGCGACCGACGCGCTCGGCCACCTGCCGCTGCTCGGTCACTGAGTTCTGCCGCTCCAACCAAAGACAGGCCCGGACCGTTTGGTCCGGGCCTGTTTTTTTGTGTCCGGGGAAAACACTGTGATCTAGGAAGACAATGTGTCCCTAGAAAGACGCTGCGCTCACGAAGGCGAAGGCGCGTGCGTCCGCCGGTAGTGGCGCGCGACCCTGGCGCGGTTGCCGCAGATGTTGCCCGTGCACCACTGCCGCCGCTTGGTCTCCGCGACGAACAGCATCGAGCACGCGGGGTTGGCGCAGCGGCGAAGTTTCTCCAGCTGCGCCGGGGAAGACAGGAGTTCGATCGCCTCGGTGGCGATCGCCGCCAGCGCCGCGTTGCCGCCGTGCTCGGTGTGCCAGCGCGTGGCCGCGGTCAGCACGCCGTCGGCGCCCGCGGCCAGCCGCAGGCTGCGCGGCACGGCCGAGGCGAACGCGTTGAGGTCCTCGATCGAAACGGCCTGGGGCGCCCGGGTTTCCAGGTGCGACTCCAGCAGGTCGCGGATCGCCGCGCGCAGCCTCCGCGTCGCCGCCGCGGCGGGGACGCTCGCCTCGGGCAGCCGGGGCAGCTGCAGCCGCCACCAGGTCTCGTAACCGTCCGTCGGTTCGATCAGGTCGACGGCGGGGTCCGCCGCCGTCATGAGGGTGTCGGCGAGGTCGAGGGCCACGAGCGGCTCGCCGCCCATGGGGAACCCGGCTGCCTGCACGTCCTCGAGGGTCGGTCCGGCGGTCATGGCTCCACGATATCCGTCACATCGTCGCGGGGTGGTCAGGGCGCCGTTAGTAACTCATACTGAGGTTACTAATGGACTGGAGGAGCCATGAGCCCGTGGGCGAGGGTCGGCGCGGCGGTGCTCGCGGTTGGGTGGGGAGCCAACCAGTTCTCGCCGCTGCTGATCGTCTACCGCGACCAGGAACACCTCTCGCCGACGATCGTCACGGCGATCTTCGGCGCCTATGTGGTCGGGCTGATTCCGGCACTGCTGCTGGGCGCGCGGTTCTCCGACCGGCTCGGCCGGCGCCGCGTGATGCGCCCGGTGCTGGTGCTTTCGGCGCTGGCTTCGGTGATCCTGCTGTTCGGCGCCGGGTCGACGTGGATGCTGGCGCTCGGCCGGCTCGTCGCGGGGGTCGCTTCGGGTGCCGCGTTCGGGCCGGGCAGCGCGTGGATCAAGGAGCTGTCCACGGACGCCGGTCCGGGTGCGGGGGCGCGCCGGGCCGCGATTTCGCTGTCAGTCGGGTTCGGCAGCGGGCCGCTGGTCGCCGGGGTCCTCGCGCAGTGGCTGCCGGCGCCGGCCGTGGTGACCTACCTGGTGCACATCGCGGTGACGGTGGTGGTCGGCGTGCTGGTGTGGAACGTCCCGGAAACCGTGACGGGCGCGGCTTCTTCCGGAGACCGGCGTCGCGAGCTCAAGCACGCACTGACCAGTCCCGAGTTCCTCCGCCGGATCGTGCCGAGCGCGCCGCTGGTGTTCGGCGTGGCGACGACCAGTTTCGCGGTCCTGCCGACGCTGTTGCCCGCGCCGGTCGCGCCCGTGGCGAGCAGCGGTGTGATCGCGGGGCTGACACTGGGCAGCGGGTTGCTCGTCCAGCCCCTGGCCCGCGCGCTGGAACGACGGCGCAGCCCGCTCGTGCTGACCTGCGGCCTCGGCCTGACCGTGGCGGGTTTCCTGCTCGCCGCGCTGTCGACGGAGCTGGGGCGGGCTCTCTTGACGCTCCCCGCCGCCGTCGTCCTGGGTGCGGCTTACGGCATGCTGCTGGTCGGTGGGCTCAGCCGCGTCGAAGCGCTCGCGGAGGCAGCCGATCTCGCCGGCGTGACGGCGGTGTTCTACTGCCTGGCGTACCTCGGTTTCGCGGCGCCGTACCTGTTCGCGGCGGTCGTCGTCGTCGTCCCGGCGCCCGTGGCCTTCGTGGTCGCCGCAGGAGTGAGCGTGGTGCTGGTCGTCGTCACCGCGCCCTTCCCCGCTCGCGTGGCGCGGTGATCGCGGTGACCCAGCCCCGCGTCCGCGTGACCGCCCAGCTCAAGGAACTCCGCTTCGACGCCGGTTCCCGCGCCCTCGACCTCGTCGCCACCCTCGGCCGTCGCCCGACCGCGGCCATCGAGCGTCTCGGGAACACCGCCCGCCTCGACGCGTGGGCCACCGGCGTGGGCCTGCCGCTGCTCCCGGGCGAAGCGACCGAGGCCGCGCTTTCCGACTCGCAACGCTTGCGGGAGGCCGTTTTCCGCGTAGTCACGGACGTCATGGCCGACGCCCCGGTCGACCCCACCGCGGCCGCGACGGTCGAGGCCTACGCCGTCTTCACCGCGGAACCTTCGCGTCTGGAGCTGGCCGCCGACGGCCGCGTGGCTTCAGGCCCCCGCCTCCGCACGTCCGCCCAGGTGCTGGCCACCGTCGCCCGTGATGCCATCGACGTCGTGACCGACCCGGCCCGCCGAACGCGCCTCCGCGCCTGCGACTCGCCGTTGTGCCGCATGCTCTTTCTCGACACGCCAGGCGGCCGCCGGCGCCGCTGGTGCTCCATGCGGCGCTGTGGCAACAGCAGCAAAGCGGCGGCCTTCCGGGAACGCACCACGCACCAGGCGTGACCACGTCCGTCCAGGCCGGCAAATGAGCGCACAACTGCACGAAGAGTCAGTGCTGGTGCGTTGTTTGATCATTTTCCGGCACAGTCGTCATTGTGCGACGTAACTTTCGCGGTGATCTGGCCGGCGCGCGGAAGGGCAACCCATGGCTGTTACGGAGGCACTGCGGCCGGGAGAGTCCGGACCCCTAAGCCGTCACTCGCGGATTGTGCGGCGACGGCACCACGCCCGACGCGTGCAGCGGCACGCCCGTACGCGATACCACCCGCGTCGGGTGGAAGCGGACGCGGCGGCCCGTGGCGTCGTCCTCGCCGGCGGTGCCCGGGGTGACCCATTCGAGCGCGGCGGTGCCGGTCATCTGGAGCGTGGTGCCGGTGGTGAAGTCGAGGAACAGCAGCGACGCTTCGGGGTCGGTGGTGATGTTGCCGAGGCTGTTGAACAGGTTGTTGCCCGCGTAGTCGGGCCACCACACGTCGTCGCCGTCGAGGCGGACGAAGCCGGGCTCGCCACCCTTGTGGGACGAGTCGGCGCCGCGCGTCGGGTGGATCGTGCCGAGGAAGAACGTGTCCGCACGGCGGATGAGGGCGCGGTGGGCGTCGGTCAGGGCGTCCGATCGTTCGACGGCGGCCGGCGCCGGTTCGGAGTCGATCTCCAGCCGGCGCTGCTGGATGTAGGAGGGGCAGTTGCCGTACGCCTGCTCCACGTCGAGGAGGAACCCGCCCTCGGCCGCGGCCACGACGGTGCCGTTGACCCGCAGCCGGCGCCGGGTCGCGAACTCGACGGCGATCAGGCCGACCGGCTCGCCCGTGGGCAGCTCGTGCAGAGGGTCGCCGGCGCCGGGGCGCGTGTGCACGACCAGCGTCGTGTCGAAACCCTCCAGGAAACCGGCGGGCCCGAGCAGGGGAGACGTCCACAGTGTCCCGTCGGCGTCGCGCGCCGTGACGGCCGCGAACTCGCGCTGCGCGAGGAAACCCTCGCCCCCGCGGCTCAGGTGCGCGGGCGCGAGCATGCCTTCGAGCCGCGCCGCTTCGAACTCGAGCCCGGCCTGCCGTTGCACGCTCAGCTCACCGCTGTGGAACCCGGTGGTGATCGGTTGCGTGGTCATGTGTGCCCTCTCATCCGGCTTGCTGGTCGTGGGTCCGGCGGTAGTGGCGGGCGACCCGCACGCGGTTCCCGCAGACGTTGCCCGCGCACCACTGGCGACGCCGGTTCGTGGCGAGGAACAACATCGTGCAGTCGGGGTTCGCGCAGCGGCGCAGCCTGGCGAGGCGCGCGGGGTCGGCGAACAGCTCGATCGTTTCGCGCGCGATGGCCGCCAGCGCGACGTTGCCGCCGTGCTCGCTGTGCCAGCGTGTGTGCGTCTCCCAGGCCTCGTGCGCTTCGAGCCGCGGGCTCGTCGGCACGGCCGCCGCGACCGCGTTGACCTCCTCGAGCGACGCCGGCGCGGGCCCGCGGCCGTCGAGGTGCGCTTCGAGCAGGTCCCGGATCGCGGACCGCAGCCGGCGCGTGGGCACGAGGCCTGGTGCCGCCGACCCCGGCAGCCGCGGCAGCTCCAGCCGCCACCAGGCGGCGCTGCGCTCGGGTGAGGCGAGGAGGTCGCCGTCGCCCGACTCCGTCGCGGCCGCGAGCGTGTCGGCGAGATCCAGCGCGACCAGCGGCTCGCCGCCCATCGGGAAGCCCGCCCGTTGCATGTCCTCCAGGCTGACGCTACTGCTCATGACACGAGTGTACGCATTAGTCATCGCTGTCGACAAGTTTTTGAAGGGGCCTTGCGTTCGTTATGCTAACGGATATACAGTCCGCAAATCCGTTAGCGAAAAGGAAGGCGAAAGTCATGGGACTGGCATGGCAGCAGGGACCGCTTTCGACCAGGTCGGTCGGGAGGTTCCTCACCCCGGAGCCGTTGCCCGAGCGGTTGCTCTTCGTGGAGCCACTGCGCAGGCGGATGCGGGTCCGGTTCGGTGGTGCGTGGATCGTCGACAGTGAAGACGTGCTGCTCCTGCACGAACCGGGCCACTACCCGGTGGCGTTCTTCCCGAAGACCGCCGTCTCCGACGGCGTGCTGGAGTCGAGCGGCCGCGTGACGAAGCACCGCGAGCTGGGTGACACCACGTGGTACACGGTCGCCGCCGGCGAAGGCCGCGCCGAGCGTGCGGCGTGGGAGTACACCGGGTTGCCGGAGTACGCCGACGTGCTGAAGGACCGCGTCGCCTTCGCGTGGCGCGCCATGGAGGCCTTCTACGAGGAAGACGACCGGATCGTCGGCCACGCCGCGGACCTCTACCACCGCAACGACATCCGCAGCACGTCACGGCACCTCGTGGTCCGCGACGGTGACCGCGTCATCGCCGACACGCACAACCCGGTGGTGCTGTACGAGTCCGGCTTCGCGCCGCGCTGGTACGTGCCGCGCGAGGACATCGTGGATGGCGCGCTGACCCCGATCGAGGGACAGACGTTCTGCCCGTACAAGGGACTCGCGAGCTACTACGACATCGGCTCGCACGCCGGCGCCGCCTGGTCGTACGAGCAGGCCTGGACCGAGGTCGAGCGCGTCTCCGGCCTGGTGTCCTTCGAACCGGACAAGATCGAGGTCTACCTCGACGGCGCGCGGCAGTCGCTGGAGCCCGGCCAGACCGTGATCGCGCACGGTGTCGACCGCGGCCTCGACACCGACGAGATCGAGAAGCGCACCGCTTGAGGTGCCGGCCTTACCGAATCCGAACGAGCCGGGGAAACCGGTGGTAACCGTGTCACAGTGGTACGTCGTCGCGGCGCAGGAGGTGCTGGCATGACCGCAAAAGTGCTGTCGGTGAACGTGGGCCTGCCGAAAAACGTGTCCTGGCAGGGCAAGACCGTCTACACGGGAGTGTGGAAGCACTCCGTCGACGGCCCGGCCATGGTTCGCCGCCTCAACATCGACGGCGACGGCCAGGGAGACAAAGGCGGTCACGGCGGCGAGCAGCGAGCCGTGTTCGTCTACCAGATCGGCTCGTACCGCCACTGGGAGCAGCACTTCGGCCGCGACGGCCTGGAGTACGGCTCGTTCGGCGAGAACCTCACCGTCGACGGCCTGCCCGACGATGAGGTGTGCATCGGCGATCGCTACCGCATCGGCGAGGCCGAGTTCGAGGTCACACAGCCGCGGGTCACGTGTTACCGCGTCGGCATGCGGCTCGGCGAGCCGGAGCTGCCCGCGCTGCTCGTGGCCCACCACCGGCCGGGGTTCTACTTCCGCGTCATCCGCGAGGGCCACGTCGCGGCCGGCGACCCGATCGTGAAGACGCGCACCGGGCCGGGCGCGCTGAGCGTGGCCGACACCGATGCGTTGCTGTACCTGCCTGAGAAGAACGGCGAGAAACTGCGCGTCGCCGCGGGGATCCCCGCGCTGAGCCCGGGGTGGCGGCAGTCGTTCGAGGAGCTGCTGGGCATCGGGACCGTCGCTCAGGGACCCGCGTGGGAGGGCTTCCGCCCGCTGCGCGTCACGGCGGTGCGGCCCGAGAGCACCTCGGTGACGTCGGTGTATTTCGAGGCCGAGGACGGCAGCGCGCTGCCCGCCGCCCGGCCCGGGCAGTACTTGACGCTGCGAGTCCCGGGCGCCGCCACGCCGGCCCCGGTGCGCAGCTACTCGATTTCCTCCGCGCCGGGCTCCGACGGCTACCGCATCAGCGTGAAGCGCGAGGGGGCGGCCAGCACCTTCCTGACCACGCAGTTGGCGGCAGGCGCGGTGCTGGACGTGGCCGCGCCGCGAGGCGACTTCGTGCTCGGCGACGGTTCTTCGCCGGTGCTGCTCGTGTCCGCCGGGATCGGGGTGACACCGGTGCTGGCGATGCTCCACCAGCTGGCCGCGCAGGGCAGCACCCGCGCGGTGTGGTGGATCCACGGTGCGCGCGGGCCGGCGGAGCACCCGCTGGCCGCCGAGGCCCGGGAGTTGCTCGCCGCGTTGCCCGGCGGCCGCGCGGACATCTTCTACAGCGCCGCGACGGCGGAGGAACGTACCTCGGCCGGAGCCCATTCCGGGCGGCTCACCAAGGACGCGCTGGTGGAGCTGGGTGTGCCCGCCGACGCGTCGGCGTACCTGTGCGGCCCGGCGGCGTTCATGACGGACATGACCGCTGCCCTCACCTCGGCGGGTCTGGCCGCGTCCCACATCCACAGCGAGCTGTTCGGCGCGCTGGACGCCATCAACCCCGGCCTTGTCGGCCAGGCCCCGCGCCCGCCGCACGCGCCGGAGGGGCCGCCCGGAACCGGGCCGACCGTCACGTTCGCGCGCAGCGGCATCTCGGCCCGGTCCCCCGGTGGCAGCCTGCTGGAACTCGCCGAGGCGTGTGACGTGCCTGCGCGCTGGAGCTGCCGCAGCGGCGTCTGCCACACGTGCGTGACGCCCGTGCTCTCCGGTTCCGTCGACTACTCGCCTTCGCCACTGGAGCCGCCGGATCCGGGCCAGGCGCTGGTGTGCTGCTCCACCCCGCACACCGATCTCGTCCTGGACATGTAACCCCGTGCTCGAAAGGAACACCACGATGAACTGGGCTCTCGAGGTCCTCACCCTGGCTGTCAGTGACGTCGACAAATCGCTGAAGTTCTACACCGACCAGGTCGGGTTCTCCCTCGACGTCGACTACCACCCGCAGGACGGCTACCGCGTCGTCCAGCTCACCCCGCCCGGCTCCGCCTGCTCCATCCAGCTCGGCACCGGCCTCACCGACGCCGCCCCGGGCTCGGCGCGCACCACCTACCTCGTCGTCACCGACCTCGAAGCCGCCCGCGGCGAGCTCGCCGGGCGCGGCGTCCCCGTCGGCGACTTCCGCCACAAGGCAGGCCTCGCCGACTGGCAGGGCGACTGGGCGCCCGGCCTCGACGCCGACCGCCGCGACTACGCGAGCGCCTTCGACTTCGCGGACCCGGATGGGAACACGTGGGTGGTGCAGGAGATCGGGTACCGCGCCTGACGGGTCGGCGGATGTGCCGAAACTGCCGTTGCTTGTGCGGGAAGTGTCGGAAGATGTTCGGGAAGTTACTGTGCGGGTGAGGAGGTTCCCATCCCGTGTCCGAATGTTGTCCGCCTTCGCGCTCTTCGCACCATTCCCTGGCCGCTGAGGTTCCGGCCGGGCCCGCGACCAACGCGGACGGTTTGCTCACCTTGCCCGGCGGCAGCTTCCGGATGGGGACCGACGACGCCGACGGGTTCCCCGACGATCGGGAAGGCCCGGTGCGGGAAGTCACGGTGGCGCCGTTCGCCATCGACGCCTACGCGGTGACCAACGCACGCTTCGCCGAGTTCGTCGAGGCCACCGGGCACCGGACGGAGGCCGAGGATTTCGGTTGGACGTACGTGTTCGCGAAGTTCGTGCCCGGTGCGCTGCGCAAGATCTCGCCGCGGCCGGAGCAGACCCCGTGGTGGTGCGGCGTCGCGGGCGCGTATTGGCAGGCGCCGGAAGGACCGCACAGCAGCGTCGAGGACCGGTGGGACCACCCCGTTGTCCACGTGTCCTGGAACGACGCCCTGGCCTACTGCGCGTGGGCCGGGCGTCGGCTCCCGACCGAGGCCGAGTGGGAGTACGCGGCGCGCGGTGGGCTCGACCAGGCGCGGTTTCCGTGGGGTGACGAACTCACCCCCGGCGGCGAGCACCGGTGCAACATCTGGCAGGGCCGGTTCCCCGTGCACAACACGGAAGAAGACGGTCACGTCGGCACCGCGCCCGTGAATGCGTTCTGGCCCAACGGTTTCGGCCTGTACAACGTGTCCGGCAACGTCTGGGAGTGGTGCGCCGATCGGTTCGACCCCGAAAACCGGTCCATGCGCGGTGGGTCGTACCTGTGCCACGAGTCCTACTGCAACCGCTACCGCGTCGCCGCCCGGACGGGCAACACACCCGATTCTTCCAGCGGCAACACGGGTTTCCGTACCGCCGCCGACATCTGAGTCAGGACTCGAGGTAGGCCAGCACGTCGGCGGGTTCGGCGGCGAAGTGCACGAGGTCGTCGAGCCGCAGCGGCAGGAAACCGTCGTCTTCCATCCGGCGCAGCTGCAGGATCAGGCCGTCGTAGAAGCCGTCGGTGTTGAGCAGCACGATCGGCTTGTGGTGCAGCCCGTGCTTCTTGAGTTCCAGGACCTCGGTGACCTCGTCGAGCGTGCCGAGGCCGCCGGCCAGCACGACCACGGCCTCGGAACGCGAGAGCAGCAGCGCCTTGCGCTCGGCCAGGTCCGCGGTGATCACCATTTCGTCGGCGTCCTCGCGGGCCGCGGCGCGCATCAGCTCGACCGAGATCCCGACGAGGCGCCCGCCCGAAGCCCGTACGCCGTCGGCGACGACCTTCATCAGGCCGCTGTCGGACCCGCCCCACACCAGCGTGTGGCCGCCTTTGCCGACGAGGTCGGCGAACTCGCGCGCGGGCTCGGTGTAGCGCTCGTCGAGGTCGGCGGCGGAGAGGAAGACGCAGATGTTCATGGCCGGACTCTATAAAGCTCAGCCCACGCGGTACCGCGCGACCGCTTCGGAGTCCCACTCCAGGCCGTTGCCAAGGCGGTCGGGCGGCGTCGCGTGGCCGTCGGCGATCCGCAGCGGTTCACGCAGGATCGGGGCGGCCCAGTCGACGTACTCCAGCCAGTGCGCGGTCGGTGTCGCGGCCAGCAGGTGCACGCTGACCTCGGGGAACAGGTGCGAAGACAGCGGGATGCCCCGCGTGCCGGCCAGGGCGGCGGCGTCGCGCCAGCCCGTGACGCCGCCGATGCGATCCAGGTCGGGCATGACCAGGTCACTCGCGTCGTGCTCGAGAGCGACGGCCATCGCGCGCGGGCCCGCGAAGTTCTCGCCGATCTGCACGGGGGTGCTCACGGTGGCGGTGAGCCGGGCGTTGGCCGCGTAGTCGTCGTGGCGCACGGGTTCTTCGAACCACGACAGGCCTTCGTCGTCGAGCGCGCCGCAGCGGACGAGGGCGTCGGGCAGGTCGAGGGCCTGGTTGTAGTCGGCCATGACTTCGATGTCGGGGCCGACCGCCGCACGGACGGCGCGCACGGCGGCCAGATCGTCGGCGGCGGGGCGACCGAGCCGCATCTTGACCGCGCGGAAACCTTCGGCCACGAGTTCCTGGGCTTCGTCGGCCGCGGCCGACGGTTCGATCAGGCCGAGGCCGTTGCTGTTGTACGCGGGGATCGGATTCAGTGGCGCGCCGAGCAGCCGCGCCAAGGGCAGGCCCGCGGCGATGGCCAGCGCGTCCCAGCACGCGGTGTCCACGAGCGACAGCACCGCGGCGACGAGCCCTTGCACGCCGAGCAGTTTGAACCTCGCTTCGAGTGTTGTCCGCACGGCCGCGGGATCGGCCGCGGTGCCGGCCAACGCCTCGTGCACGCCGCGGACCAGTGCCGCGGCGGCGTGGCCGGCGTTTTCGAGGTAGCAGAACGAATACGCCCGCCCGGTCACGCCTTCCTCGGTGTGCAGGTCGAGCAGCAGCAACGGCGCCGCCGTGACGCGCGCGGCGCTGGTCCCGAGCGGCCGGCGCATCGGCACCAGCACGAGCGTGGCTTCGACCGACCGGATCGTGAGGGACATCAGTGGTGGCCTTCGCTGTGCACGGCGAGGATGTCGGTGATGGCGCGGTTGCACGGCGTCGGCACGCCCAGCGCCTTGCCGCGCTCGACGACGTCGCCGCTGAGCCACGTGACCTCGAGCCGGTTGCCGCGTTCGAGGTCGTGGTGCATCGAGGACGTCATGCCTTCGGGCACGCCGTCGGTGAAGGCGAGCCGGTCGTCGGCGTAGTCGGCGGGCAGCGCCACGCCCTGGGCGCGCGCGACCTCGACGACCTCGGCCATCACGTCGTGCAGGAACGCCCTCGAGCGCGGGTTGGCGCGGATCGGGCCGATCGTGGTGCGCGCGGTGCTCGTGGTGCCGGAAAGGCCGACCAGGAACACGAACTTCTCCCAGATCGTCTGTTCGATGCTGGTACTGATCTCCACGTCGATGTTGCTTTCCGCGCACGCGTCGTGGAATTTCTGAACACGCGCCGAGGTGGTGCCGTCGTACTCGCCGAACACCAGCTTCTGCAGTGTGCCCGTGTGCCGGATCACGCCCGGCTCGGCAATCGTGGCGGCGATGTAGCAGACGCCGCCGATCACGTGCTCGGGTCCGAGGACGCGGCGCAGGATGTCGTCCTTGACCACGCCGTTCTGGAACGACACCACGGCCGTCTGCTCGGTGAGCAACGGCTTGATGAGCTCCGCAGACGTCTCGGTGTCCCACAGCTTCACCCCGAACAACACGAGGTCGGCGGGCGCCAGCCGGGTCGGATCGTCGGTCACGTCGATCTTCGGCAGGTGCAGGTCGCCGAACGGGCTCTCGACCTTCAATCCGTTGGCGCGCAACGCTTCGAGGTGCTTGCCGCGGGCGATGAAGCTCACGTCGTGGCCGCCTTGGGCCAGCCGCGCCCCGAAGTAGCCGCCCACTCCGCCGGTGCCCATCACCACGACCCGCATGTGATCCCCTTAGTTGATCGCTCGTCCAAGTTGTGTGCCCTGGTGTTTCTACCACGCTGGAATAGCGGTGTCGATATTCTTGAACGCTTACTCTACTATTGCGGCGTGGGACGCACACGCACCTTCGACGTCGACGAAGCCCTCGGCGTCGCCCTGGACACCTTCTGGCAGCGCGGTTACGACGCCACGTCGATCCAGGCGCTGTGCCAGGCCATGGACATCCAACCCGGCAGTGTCTACGCCGCGTTCGGAAACAAACACGACCTGTTCGTCGCCGCACTCCGCTCCTACGCGGCCACCGTGTCCGCCGAGGCCGTCGAGCGGCTCAACGTCGCTCCCAGCGGCATGGCCGGCCTGCGCGACTACTTCGCCCACCTCGTCGACGCCATGGTCGACGGCCGGCGCCGCTGGGGCTGTCTCGTCACCAACTCGCTCGTCGAACTCACCGACCGCGACCCCGGTTTGGCCGCGATGTTCGAACAACACCTCGCCAACCTCCGCACCGCCTTCGCCGGTGCCCTCACTCGCGCTCGCGCCGCCGGCGAACTCCGCCCGGGTGCCGGCCCCGAATCCGCGCCCCTGCTCGTGGCTGTGGTGCAGGGCATGAACGTGCTCGCCAAGACCACCCCGGGCCGCGTCACCCTGCAGTCGATCGCGGACAGTGCCCTGGCCGGCCTCGCCGCGGAGGCTCCTGCCTCGGTCTGAGGCCGTTGGGCGTCCACCTCGTGACGGTGCCCACTCGAACGGGGCAAACCTGTCACATCCGGCATCGCTGTCTTGTCTCTCCTGTGCAGGGCGAGAGAGCGAGGAGCGAAATGCGCAGGATCCTGGTGGTCGGCGGCGGGTACGCGGGTTTCTACGCGGCCTGGGGACTCGAGAAGCGGTTGCGGCCGTCGGAGGCCGAGCTCACTGTCGTCGACCCGCGGCCGTACATGACGTACCAACCGTTCCTGCCCGAGGTCACGGCCGGGTCGATCGAGGCGCGCCACGCGGCGGTGTCGCTGCGGCGGCACCTCAAGCGCACCCGGATCGTGGCGGGAGCGGTCACGGAGATCGACCACGCGAACCGCCGCGTGGTCGTGCGACCGGCCGAGGGACCGGAGTTCGAGCTGGAGTACGACGAGATCGTGGTGACGGCCGGCGCCGTCACGCGCAAGTTCCCGATCCCCGGCGTCACCGAGGAGGCGATCGGGATGAAGCACGTGGAGGAGGCCGTCGCGATCCGTGACCGGCTGCTGACGTCGTTCGACCGCGCGTCGGCGCTCGAGTCGGGGCCGGCGCGGCGGAAGCTGCTCACCGTGACGTTCGTCGGCGGTGGCTTCTCGGGCGTCGAGGGCTTCGCGGAGCTGCTGTCGTTGGCGACGGCGCTGCTGAAGTCGTACCCCGAGATCAGCCGCGACGAGCTGAGCTTCCACCTGGTGGAGGCCCAGGGCCGGATCCTGCCCGAGGTCACCGACAAGCCGGGGCGGTGGGTGGTCCGCTCGCTCGAACAGCGCGGCGCCCACGTGCACCTCAACACGCAGCTGCGCTCGGCCGTCGACGGGCACGTGGTGCTCTCGACGGGCGAGGAGTTCGATTCCGCACTCATCGTGTGGACGGCGGGCAACGCCGCCAACCCCGTGGTGCACAACCACACCGACCTGCCGATCGACGAGCGTGGCCTGCTGGTCGTGCGCGCCGACCTGCGGGTGGGCACCGAGACGGACCCGGTGCCCGGAGCGTGGGGCGCCGGTGACGACGCCGCCGTGCCGGACCTCGCGTCGCCGGTGGCGGGGGCGCGGACGGTGCCGAACGCACAACACGCGTTGCGCCAGGGCAAGCTGCTTGCTCGAAACCTCACCGCGCATGTTCGCGGGCGCACACCCAAGCCGTACGTGCACCACGGGCTGGGTTCCGTCGCGACGCTCGGCATCGGCAAGGGCATCTTCCAGTACCGCCGGATCGTGATCACGGGCCTGCTCGCGTGGCTCATGCACCGCGGTTACCACGTGCTGGCCGTGCCGAGCTGGGAACGCAAGGTCCGCGTGCTCGCGATCTGGCTCACGGCGGCGTTCTTCGGCCGCGACATCGTGTCGCTCGCGTCGGTCGAGCACCCGCGCGACGCGTTCGTGTCCGGAGGTGACCCGATCAGGTGATCCGCGGCGGCGCTGTCACAGATCCGCGGTCCGCCTTGTCGAGGCTGGTGCGAAGTCCCCGGGCCGGCCGGGGACACCCAGCGAAAGGCGCATCATGAGGATTGTCGTCATCGGCGGTACCGGCCTGATCGGCTCGCGGGTCGTGAGCCTGCTGACGGAGCACGGCCACGAGGCGGTTCCGGCGTCGCCCAGCTCCGGCGTGAACACGGTGACGGGCGAAGGCGTCAAGGAAGTACTGGAGGGCGCCGACGTGGTGGTGGACGTATCGAACTCGCCGTCGTTCGCCGACGACGACGTGATGGCCTTCTTCCGCGCGGCCACCACGAACCTGACCGAGGCCGCCAAGGGCGCGGGAGTGGGCCACTTCGTCGCGCTGTCGGTGATCGGCAGCGACCGGTTGCCCGAATCCGGCTACCTGCGCGCGAAGGTCGCCCAGGAGGAGCTGATCAAGGGCTCCGGCCTGCCGTACTCCATCGTGCGGGCCACGCAGTTCTTCGAGTTCGTCGGCGCGATCGCCGACGGCGGCACGGAGGGCAACGTCGTCAAGCTCCCCGACGCGGGCATCCAGCCGATCGCGGCGTCCGAGGTTTCCGGTGCCGTCGCGAAGGTCGCCGCCGGCTCGCCGCTGGGCGGCATGACCGAGATCGGCGGGCCCGAGGTCTTCACCATGGAGAGCTGGGTGCGCGAGGCCCTGACCTTCCGCAACGACCCGCGTGAGGTCACCGTCGACCCCGAGGCCCGCTACTTCGGCGAAAAGCCGGGTCCGAAGGGCCTGCTGCCCGACGAGGGGGCCCAGCTCGGGCAGATCAAGTTCGCGGACTGGCTCCCGGCCAACCCGCCCAGGAAGTGATTCCTCGCGCGGGTGGTCCCGTTCCGGTGCCACCCGCGCATCCCGTTAGGAGGGAACGCGATGACAGAACAGCAGGTCGCGACGTCGGTACTGGTGATCGGCACGGGCGGGTCCGGGTTGCGCGCCGCGATCGAGCTGGCCGAGCGGGGCGTCGACGTGCTCGTGGTCGGCAAGCGGTCCAAAGGCGACGCCCACACCACGCTGGCCGCCGGCGGCATCAACGCGGCGCTGGCGACGATGGACACCGACGACAGCTGGCAGCAGCACGCCGCCGACACCATCAAGGAGAGCTACCTCCTGGCGCACCCCGACACGGTGCAGGTCGTCACGCAGAACGCCGCGCGCGGTATCGAAGACCTCGAACGCTGGGGCATGCCCTTCGCCCGCGAGGCCGACGGCCGCATCTCCCAGCGGTTCTTCGGCGCGCACACCTACCGGCGCACCGCGTTCGCCGGTGACTACACCGGGCTGGAGATCCAGCGCACGCTCGTGAACCGGGCGGCACAGCTCGACGTGCGTATGCTCGAAAACGTCTACATCACGCGAATCCTGGTGCAGGACAACGTGGTCTTCGGTGCGTACGGCTTCGGCCTCGACGACGGCACCCGCTACGTGATCCACGCCGACTCGGTGATCCTGGCCGCCGGCGGGCACACGCGCATCTGGCGCCGCACGTCTTCGCGGCGCGACGAGAACACCGGCGACTCGTTCCGTCTCGCCGTGCTGGCCGGCGGCCGGATCCGCGACCCGGAGCTGGTGCAGTTCCACCCGTCCGGGTTGCTGGAGCCGGAAAACGCGGCGGGCACTCTCGTGTCGGAAGCCGCTCGCGGCGAGGGCGGGCAGCTGCGCAACGCGTTGGGCGAGCGGTTCATGGAGCGCTATGACCCGGAGCGGAGGGAACTGTCCACACGCGACCGGGTGGCTTTGGCCGCCTACACCGAGATCAAGGCGGGCCGTGGCACGCCGAACGGCGGCGTTTGGCTCGACGTGTCGCACCTGCCGCGCGAGACGATCATGCAGCGGCTGCCGCGGGTGTACCAGACATTGCTGGAACTGCAGATGCTCGACATCACGAAGAGCCCGATCGAAATCGCGCCCACGGCGCACTACTCGATGGGCGGCGTCTGGGTGCGCTCGTCCGACCACGGCACGGGTGTCGAAGGCCTGTACGCGATCGGTGAGGCGGCGAGCGGTCTGCACGGTGCCAACCGGCTCGGCGGAAACTCGCTGATCGAGCTGCTGGTGTACGGCCGGATCGTCGGCGAGGCGGCGGCAGAGTACTCGGCTTCGCTGGCTGTGCAACGCCGTTCCGCCGGCGCGCTGGCGGAGGCTCGCGGTGAGGTCGACGAGCTCCTGGCGGCCGACGGTCCGGAGAACGTGCGGGCCCTGCAGCGTTCCTTGCGCAACACGATGACCGAGCACGCGGGTGTCGTACGTGACGAGGAGGGTCTGCTCGCGGGACTGTCCGAACTGGACGCGCTCGAGGATCGGGTGAAGAACGTCGGGGTCCACCCGGACCTGGCCGGGTTCCAGGACCTGGCGCACGCGTTCGACTTGAAGTCCTCGGCGCTGGCCTGCCGGGCGACGCTGGAGGCCGCGGTGGAACGGCGCGAGACGCGCGGTTGTCACAACCGCTCGGACTACCCGGAGCTGGACGAGTCGATGCGGGTGAACCTCGTGTGGTCCGGGCCCGGGCGGATCGAGCGGGAAGAGTTGCCGCCGGTGCCTGCGGAGATCGCGGCGTTGATGCGGGAGGTTTCCTCGGAAGGGAAACTGGTCGAGTGAGATGAGGGGGCTCTCCCTGGTCGGGAGAGCCCCCTGTTTATTGGGGTTGCACGACATTCGTGAAGAGGATTGCCGCGTCGCTTTCGGCTTCGATGCGATGCCGTCGCTCGGGGAGCACGAGGAAGTCGCCGGGTGCCGCGCCTTGGCTTTCGGTATCGGTGACGAGGCGGATGTGTCCGAGCAGGACGAGCACGGTGGCCTCGCCGCCGTGGTGTTCGTGTTCGTGCAGGTGTTCGCCTTCGCTCAGCGCCATCACGGTCTGGCGCAGAGCGTGCTCGTGTCCACCGTGGACGGTCACCGCGCTGCGCCCGGAGGACGCCTGCGCCGCGAGCCCGGCGTGGGTCTCGGCGAGGGTGATCAGGTTCATGGCGCTCCTTGCCGAGGGGGCCGGCTTTCATGGCCGGCCCCCGTTCCGGGTCACGGGCGGGGCGCTCGCAGGTGCTTGCGCTGCTCGAGCTCCTTGTCACTTACCGGGATGAGCATCGGCTGTCCCGGCGCGCAGAACATCGTGACGACGAACTGGGACTCGGCGTCGTCGAGGTTGTTGCCGTCCTGGTAGTGGATCACGTCGAACCCGGGCTCCCAGAACGCTTCCCCGGCCTTCATCACCCGCTCCGGGTCGCCCTCGAGCTCGAAGATGATCTCGCCCTTGAGTACGTATCCGAACGCCGGCCCGGAATGCCGGTGCGGCGGCGCCCCGTCACTCCCGGGCGGCAACGTGACCAGGATGGTCATCGGCACGGCCCCCTCGGGCGCCGCCGGCGCCCCCTCCGCGGTCGCCACCAGCTCGATCTTCGGCGGCGGCGCGCTCGACTTGGGGTTCGGCAGGTGGTGCGAATGTTCCACGCTCATGAGCTTCCTTCACGGACCTGGTGTCGGTTGTCCTTCCGAGAGCTGAGACAAGACGTGGCCGCGATCTGTGACAGCGGTGCGGCTCCTTGCGGTGTCTCCACCAAGAATAGTGCGATGAAGGACATCTGGCGTTCGAGAACGAACAACCTGCGCGCTCGATGGTGATCGGCGATCACTCCGATGCCGTCCGGCAGAGCCGGACACTTCCCGGCCAGAACGCCGGCACCCGACCTATCGTGGGCAGATGGATGAAACGCGTGGTGGCGTCGCGTCGGTGGTGAGGGCCTGCAAGGTGCTGCGCGCCTTCTCGCCCACGGTGGGTGTCCTGTCGGTCCGGCAGGTCTCGGCCCGCGCGGACATCCCGCGCAGCACCGCCCACGAGCTGTGCCGCACCCTCGTCGCCGAGGGCATGCTGGAGGATTCCGGCAACGGTTACCAGCTCGGCCCGCTGCTGTTGGAGCTCGCCGGCCAGATCATCGAACGCACCGGCCTCGTCCGCGCGACCGAAGGCATCCTCGACCGCCTGGTCCGCGCGCCCGAGCAGGAGGCGCACTTGGGCCAGCTCACGCAGGGCTGGGTCGTCTACCTCGATCGCAACGCCAGCACCTGCAAGGTCCCGATGCACAACCGCGTCGGCCAGCGCGCCCCCGCGCACCTCACCGGGTGCGGCAAGGCGGCGCTGTCGTGGCTGCCGTTCGACAAGGTCGTGGCCCACGTGGAGAAGTGCTGTGCGGAGAGCTCGACGCCGCCGCCCGACCTCGACGAGCTCGAAGCCGAGCTGGTCCGCGCGCGGCAAGACGGGTTCCTGGCGTCGAGGTCGTTCCAGAAGGACCGGATGTCCGTCGCGGCGGCGATTTTCGACGCGTCGGGCCACGCGGTCGGCGGCGTCTCGCTGGCCGGCCCCGCGACGATGTTCACCACGGCCGTCGTGGCGTCGGCCCGCGCGTCGGTGACCAACGCGGCCGGCCTCATCAGCGCGCGGCTCATCAACGAGTCGGCGCGCTGGGCGAGCACCCCGCGCTGACTGAAATCGTTTGCAAGACAATGTGCGGCACCTGCGCCCGTTACGTCGAGACCGGCGCGGAAATCGCACCCGAAATGGGCGGGTCGCTCGGCACCTCTGCGTATACTGCCGTCGTGCGAAGAGCGACCTTGAAGGACGTGGCCGCGCGCGCCGGGGTCCACGTCGCGACCGCGTCGAGGGCCCTCAACGAGACCAGTCGCCACCTGGTGAACAGTGCGACGCTCGACCGTGTGCTCCGCGCCGCCACCGAGCTCGGCTACTCCGGCAACCTCAGCGCCCGCACGCTCCGCACCGCCCGGTCGATGGCGATCGGCATCCTGCTGCCGGACCTGACCAACCCGATCTTCCCGCCGATCGTGCGCGGCGCCGAGGACATCCTGCGCGAGCGTGGCTACAGCACGTGGATCGCCAACACCGACGACGACCCGAAGATCACGGCCGCGTCGATCGAAGCGTTCCTCTCGCGTGGCGTCGACGGGTTCATCTCCGCCGGGTCGCGCCTCCACGACGACGCCGCCGAGCAGATGGCCGGCCAGGGCCACCCGCTCGTGCTGGTCAACCGCACCGTCGACCGCCGCGACATCCCGTCGGTCACGGCCGACGACGACCACGGCGTCCGCCTCGCGCTCAGCCACTTCGTGGAGCTGGGTCACCGCAAGATCATCCACCTGGCGGGCCCGCAAGATCTGTCGACCGGCGTGCATCGCAAGCGCGCCTTCGTGCAGGGCCTCGCCGACCACGGCCTCGACCGCGAGCCCGAACGCGTGGCGCAGTGCGACGCGTGGTCGCAACGCGAGGGACATCGTGTCCTCAGTGGACTCCTGCGCGACGAGAAGATCGACTTCACCGCGATCGTCGCGGGAAACGACCTGATCGCCCTCGGCTGTTACGACGCGTTGCGCGAACACGGAATGACGTGCCCGCACGACGTGAGCATCATCGGCTTCAACGACACCCCGTTCATGGACCACGTTTCCCCGCCGATGACGACCATCCGCATTCCGCAGTACGACTTGGGTCGCGAAGCCGCGAAACTTCTCGTCGACAACCTGGAAAACCCCGAGCAGGGGCCGCGGTCGATCGTGCTGCCGGTCGAGCTGGTCAACCGGCGTTCCACGGCGCCGTTGCGCGCGAACTGACCCTAATTGCCGTGCCCTTCCCATTGTGAACGATTGCAGCCGGGTAGTGAGCAGCAGTGGCTCCTGGCTTGGCACCCCGCCTAAGCTTCTCCCGAGAAGCACGACCGACGCTTGAAGGAGTCTCCGATGGACCTGCTGCTGCGCGGCAAAACGGCGCTCGTCACCGGTGCGAGCCGGGGGATCGGGCTGGCGGTGACGCGGGCGTTGGTCGAGGAGGGTGTTCAGGTCGTCGCGGCGGCGCGCAACGTCGACGGGGATCTCAAGGAACTGCCTGTCGAGACCGTGGCGGTCGACCTCGGCACGCCTGACGGCGCGGCGCGGGTGGTCGAGGAGGCCGTGGCGCGCGTGGGCGGAATCGACATTCTGGTCAACAACGTCGGCGCCGTGCGGCCCCGGCCTGACGGCTTCGTCTCCGTCACGGACGAAGACTGGCTGGCGACGTTGAACCTCGACTTCATGTCGGCCGTGCGCACCACGCGGGCGGCGCTGCCCTCGCTGCTGGAGCGGACCGGCGCGATCGTCACGGTGTGCTCGGTCAACGCGACCTTGCCCGACCCGCTGGTGATCGACTACAGCGCGGCGAAAGCGGCATGCCTCAGCTTTTTCAAGTCCCTGTCGAAGGAAGTCGGCGCGCGAGGCGTCCGCGTGAACACGGTCAGCCCGGGCCCGGTCGCCACGGACCTGTGGCTGGGCAAGGGCGGCGTCGCCGAGACGGTCGGGGGCGCCGTGGGCGCGGAGCCCGGCAACGTCGCGGCGAAGGCGGCCGCCGGCTCCGTGACCGGCCGGTTCACCCGGCCCGAGGAGGTCGCGGACCTGGTGACGTTCCTGGCCAGTGGCCGCGTCGGCAACCTCACGGGCGCCGACATCATCCTCGACGGCGGCCTGACGCAGACGATCTGAACCCCGTCTGACCTGGGGTAACATCCCGCTGATGACACCCGAGGAGCACCTGCGCCACGCCGACCCGGTCCTCGGCCGGGTCATGGACGAGATCGTCGGGCCGCCGCCCCGGCTGCCGCCCGACCCCGCGCTGGCCGGCGACCCGGACATCCCGAAGGACAACTACGGCGTGCTCGTGCGCGCGATCGTCAGCCAGAACATCTCGATCCACGCGTCGCGCGCCATCTTCCGCAAGCTGAAGGACCGCTTCGGCGGCCGGCTGCCGACGCCGGAAGAGCTGCTGGCCGACGATCCCGAGCAGCTGCGCCGGGCCGCCGGTCTTTCGCGCGCGAAAACGGTGTCGCTGCGCTCGCTCGCCGACTGCATCCTGGCGGGGCGCCTCGACCTCGACGCGCTGAACGAGCTGCCCGACGACGAGGTCGTCGCGCAGCTCGACGTGGTCAAGGGCATCGGCGTGTGGACCGCGCAGATGTTCCTGATGTTCCACCTGCACCGCCCTGACGTGCTACCGACCGGTGACCTCGAGCTGCGCCGCAGCGTCGAGCGGGCCTACGGGCTGCCCGCCCGGCCGACGCCCGCGGAGCTCACGCGCGTGGCCGAGCCGTGGCGGCCGTACCGCACGCTGGCGTGCCTGTACCTCTGGCAACTGGCCGAGCAGGCGCCACGGTTGTGATTAAGCTGGTGCCACAGGACTTTTCGCGCAAAGGAGAAACACGTGGAGGGTGTCGACCCCACGGTGGCGCCGAGCGGCAACGGCTGCGCCGACTGTGATGCGGCCAGTCCGCAGGGCTGGTGGTTCCACCTGCGCCGCTGCGCGCAGTGCGGCCACATCGGCTGCTGCGACTCGTCGCCCGGCCAGCACGCCAGTGCGCACGCCGCCTCGTCCGGCCACCGCATCGTCCGCAGCTTCGAGCCGGGCGAGGAGTGGTTCTGGGACTACGCCGAGGAAGTGATGTACGAACGCGGCCCCGAACTGGCCGCCCCAACGCACCACCCGCTCACGCAGGCCGCACCCGGCCCGGCCGACCGCCTGCCGGCGAACTGGGCCGAGCAGCTTCACTGACTCGGTTCGGGGCTGCCCGGTCGTGGTGACGGCCGGGCAGCCCGGGCCGAGCAGTGCCTTTGATCGTCGGCGCGGCTGCTCGTGCTGCCGGTGGAGCTTGCCGAGATGCTCGGCCCAGAGACCTGCCGGTCGTAGAACGGAGAGCTTCTTCCCGGGTGAGCGGGTAGAACCCGGGTCCGGCGTCGTTGCCACCGAGGTACGGGACGAGTGCGCTGATCAGCAGTCCGCACGACTCGTCGAAGGCGTTCGCGGAGATCCGCTCCAGAAGAACCCGATTGCGGCGCGCTCGGCGTCCAGGCCGAAACCAAAGCCTCGTGTGTCCGTCCGGTTCACCAGAGCCTGCGTTGAACTCCGCGTACGAAGTCGCCCAGCCCATGACCGTCCGCTCGGCCAAGCACGCTCCGTCGATCTCGGCCGGCCGGTCCCACTCGTCGCCATCGCGCGTGTAGTAGGGCGCCGAGATTTCGCCGCACCGCGCACGGCCTCCTGAGCGTGCCGTACGGGAATCAACTGGCCGGCAGTACCTTCGACACCATGACCAGCTCACGTCCGAATCCCACCGACGTCGCGGGTGCGTTGTTCGATTTCGCACTTCGGCCCTCACAGGTGCAGGCGGCCGACGCGGCCGCGGCGGGGCGGGACACGTTGGCGGTGCTGCCCACGGGCAGCGGGAAAAGTGCCATCTACCAGGTCGCCGGCCTCGCCCGCGGTGGGTTGACGGTGGTCATCTCGCCGCTCATCGCGTTGCAGCGCGACCAGTTGCGGTCCATCGCCGGACGCCCGTACGGCGACCGGACCATCCACGCCGAGCTCCTCAACTCAACTCAGAAGGTCCACGAGCGCCGCGAGACGCTGGCGCGGCTGGAGAAGGGCGCGCTGGACTTCGTCTTTCTGGGCCCTGAGCAGCTCATCAACGCCGAGACGCGTGCGGCGATCACCAATGTCACGTTGTTCGTGGTGGATGAAGCACATCTGGTGAGCGAATGGGGACAGGAGTTCCGCCCCGAGTACCTGCGGCTGACCGACGCGATCGCCGAGTTCGGCCGGCCGCCGATCCTCGCGTTGACGGCCACGGCGTCGCCGCCCGTGCAGGCGGACATCACGCGCCGGCTGGGGATGCGCGACCCGCAGGTGGTGATCGCCGATTTCGACCGGCCGAACATCTCGCTCTCGATGCGCCCGACGCAGCCCAGCAAACCGGAGGCGCGGGCCGTCGACGACCGGTGCGTCGACGTCCTCCTCCAGCACGACACCCCGGCGCTCGTCTACGCCCTCACCCACGCCCGCTGCGAGTCCCTCGCCGACCGCCTGCGCCTCGACGCCTTCCGCTCCGCGCCCTACCACGGCGGCATGACGGCGGCCACCCGCGCGCAGGTGCAGGACGACTTCTTCGCGGGGAAGCTGGACGTCGTCGTCGCCACGAGCGCGTTCGGGATGGGGATCGACAAGCCCGACATCCGCACGGTCGTGCACGCCGGTGTGCCCGCGAGCATCGACGACTACTACCAGGAGATCGGCCGCGCCGGCCGCGACGGGGAGCCCGCCGTGGCCGTCCTCGTGCACGACCCGCGCACCATCCGCATCCCGCGCCTGCTCGCCGCCCGCACGCACCTGGGTGAGGAGACCGTGCACCTGGTGGTCGACGCGGTCGAGAACTCGCCTCGGCAAGCGACGCTCACCGACCTGACCGCCAGCGCCGGGGTGCCCGCTCACGCCGTCGAGCGGGTGGTCAACGAGCTGGCGGAGCTGGGTTTCGTCGGCGTCACGGGGTCGGGCCACCACCGCGTGGTGGAATGCGAACAAGAACTCGCACCACCGGCCGAGCTTGCCGACCAGCTCGTCGACCTCGACCTGCGCCGGCAGGCCGTGCTCACCAGCCGGATCGAGGCCGCGCGCGGATACGCCGAAAGCACGCGGTGCCGCCGTGCGGAACTTCTCGCATACTTCGGTGAGAACTACACACCGCCGTGTGAAAACTGCGACAACGACCGTTCGGCGCACACCACCGAACACCAGCGCGCCGACGTCTCCGGCGGTGCCCCCGTGCACCACCGCCTGTGGGGAGACGGACAACTGTTGTCCCAGGACGAACACGAGTTGCTCGTTTACTTCCCCAGCGTGGGCTACAAGCACCTCACCGCGTCGACGATCTCGTCCGGCATCCTCCAGCCGCGCTGAACAAGAGCCCGCGGGCTCGCCTGGTAACTTCCCGACTCGGGCGCGAGACTGGGTGCGCCCGGAGAGAGGAGCCGTTCGTGGACGACGACATCGAGGACAATGCCGACACCGGCGTGCTCGACCCTGAAGACACCCTCGAGGACGGCGATCCGTACGACGAGGGCTACTCGCCGCCGGAGAAGCCGTACGAGGTCGACGAGTTCGGCACCACGCCCGAGGAAGAGCGCGAAGGCGAAAGCTGGGAGGGCCGCCTCGCCCGCGAGGTGCCCGACGTGCAGCCCGAGGAAGGCGACGACCTCGGCGACAGCGAGGACACCGACGGCGAACTCATCGACGGCGAACTCGGCGACTTCCGCGCGGGCCGCCTCGTCGCCGCCGACGAGGGCTCCGGCGAAGACTCCGACGAGGAGCTGTACGCCTCCGACGTCGGCATCGACGGCGGTGCCGCCTCCGCAGAGGAAGCCGCCGTCCACGTGGTCGACGACCCCGAGGACTACTGAGAACCGCCGGCAACCGCTGAGGTCAGGGTGGTGCGGGATTTCCCACACCACCCTGCCCGGCTGACGCGGTCCGCACAGCGCGGCGGGCAGGGCCTCGGCCGGAGGTGTGGTGCAAGGGAGACCGCGTGACAGCTTCGTCGTGGTCCCGACGTTCCCGCCACCTCTCGGTCGGGTTCCGCAGGGAGGCTGAGTGGGGCGCCGCTGAAGACGGCGCAACCGCCTCGCCGAGGTTCCGGGGTGCACCGCGCCGTTTGATCGGATTCCGCGTGCCGCGAGCGAACTGGCCCGTGGCGCAGGGGAGCCGGCGCGCCTTCCTCGCAGAGGTTCCGCCATGCACGCCGCCTGTGGTCGGGTTCGGCTGGCTAGGAGCGAACTTGGGTGGGGTGCCGCTGGACATGGCGCAGCTGCCTCGCTGAAGCTCCCGAGGTTCACCGAGCGCCTCGGTCGGGTTCGGCTGGCTAGGAGCGAACTTGGGTGGGGCGCCGCTGGACATGGCGCAACTGACTCGCTGAAGTTGTGAGGTTCACCGAGCCGTTCGGTCGGGGTCCGCGGGCCGGCGCCAACCGGCCCGGGGGCGCAGCTGGAGACGGCTCAACTGACTCGCGGAAGCTCCGCCATTCACTGCGCCGTTTGATCGGATTCCGTGAACCCGCGAGCGAACTGGCCCGTGGCGCAGGGGAGCCGGCGCGCCTTCCTCGCCGAGGTTCCGCCGTGCACGCCGCCGTGCGGTCGGGTGCGGCCGGCCAGGAGCGAACCTGAGTGGGCGCCGCTGGACACGGCGCAACTGCCTCGCGGAAGTTCCGACTTCACCCCGCTGCTTGATGGGTTCCACCAGCCGCGAGCGAACCTGTGCGGGACATCGTGAACAAAAAGCGCGACTGCCTGGCTGACGCCTGCCGTTCACGCCCTTGCCCGGCCCGACATCCTCGAGCCGCATCCGGCGTGCAGTGGCGGAACAACCGCGCGGACTCCCGAGTCACGCTGTGCGCGCGATCTCCTCCAGCCACCCGGTCACCTTCGCGCAGATCGTGGCCTCGCCGCCGCGCGTGTGTTCCACCAGTTTGTCCTGCGACCACAGCATGGCCGCGACCACGCCGTGGCGCACCGGCGTCAGGCCGATCTGCCAGGAGCCGTGGCGCCACTCCGCGGTGCTCCACTGGCCGGTCGTGGCGCTGCGCTCGACGGTCCAGGCCGGGCCGGCCGCCAGTTCTGCCACCGTTTTCGGCGCTCGCCACTGCCGCACGGTGTTGTTCTCGGTGCTCATCGGGGGTCCCTCGGGGTGCGCAGGAACGGGGTCGTGTCGCGGCAGCGGCGGTCCGGCCGCGAGAGCGGGGAGTCAGCGCACGATGGCAACCCTTTCGTTCAACTCCCGTTCACTTTAGCGGCCCGTGAGGTGTGTTTGCGCGTACTTCCGGAAAGCGGCGACGAGGCGGCTGCGGTCGTCGGCGCGGGTGGCGAGCACGACGTGCGCCGGTTCGACGTCCTCCAGCACCACCGACGTCAGGTCGGGACGCAGGAAGCGCACGTCGTGGCCTGCGGAGATGGCCACGGCCTGACCGGCCGCGACGAGCTCGAACTTGTCCTCCAGCGCTTCGATCACGGGCCCGTCGGGCGCCGGGCGGCCGTCGGGCCGTGGTTCGACGCGCCAGTACGCACTCCACGCCGGATCGGTATCGCGCATGCGGGGCAGCGGTTCGTCGGCGATGTCGTTGATGCTCACCGATTCCTTGCCGGCCAGCCGATGATCCAATGGGAGAATAACCACACGCGGCTGGTCGTAAAGCACCGTGACGTGCAGCCCCTCGGTCGCGAACGGCAGCCGGCTCACGACGACGTCGACGCGGTGCTCCAGCAGCGAAGTCGGCACGTCGTCGAACGCGACGTGCAGCGTCTGCACGTCGGCGTCCGGATGCCGGTGGCGCATCTCCCGCACAGCGGGCGTGACGATGAGCCCGCCCGCGTACCCGACGGCCAACCGGCTGGGCTGCGCGGCGGCCCGCGTGCGCGCGATGGTTTGGGCCGCGGTGCGCAGCAACGACTTCGCCTGCGGCAGGAACACCTCACCCGCCTCCGTGAGCCGGCTGCCCTGCGGCGTGCGGTCCAGCAGCCGCGCGCCGAGCTGCTGCTCGAGACGGCGGATCTGACGGCTCAGCGAAGGCTGCGTCACGTGCAAGGCCTCGGCCGCGCGACCGAAGTGCTTGTGCTCCGCGACGACCGTGAAGCAGTGCACCAGCCGGAGGTCGAGGTCGACCGAATGTTCGGGCATGTGGCAATTCTACCGGCGGTGATACGCGAAGCGTATTGCGCGATGCGAAGGTTTCATTGGCCGATGTGCGGAAACTGACGGCAGGCTGGAAGGACCAGAACATCCCTTGTTTGAGGAGCAACACCATGCGTGTGTTTGTCACCGGCGCGACCGGGTTCATCGGCACCGCGGTCGTGCGCGAGCTGCTCGGCGCCGGCCACCAGGTGCTCGGCCTGGCCCGCTCCGACGCGTCGGCCGCCAAGCTGACCGCGGCCGGCGCCGAGGCCCACCGCGGCAGCCTCGAAGACCTCGACAGCCTGCGCACGGGCGCCGCCGCGGCCGACGGCGTGGTCCACACCGCGTTCGTCCACGACTTCAGCGACTTCGAGCGCTCCGTCGGCACCGACCGCCTCGCGATCGAGACGATCGGGGAAGCCCTGGCCGGCACCGGCCGTCCGTTCGTGATCAGCTCCGGCACCCCGGCCACGCCCGGCGGCGTGGCGACCGAGGACACCATCCCCGAAGGCGGCAGCCTCGCGGCCGGCCGTTTCGCGTCGGAAGAGATCGTGGTTTCGTTGGCCACGCGGGGAGTTCGCGGCTCCGTCGTGCGGCTGCCGCGGTCGGTCCACAGCGACGAGGACCGCCACGGCTTCGTCCCCCTGCTCATCGAAACCGCCCGCACGCACGGGGTTTCGGCCTACCCCGGCGACGGCGCCAACCGCTGGCCCGCCGTCCACTGCCTGGATGCCGCGCGCCTCTACCGCCTGGCCCTCGAGCATGCCCCGGCGGGCACGCGCCTACACGCCGTCGGCGATGAGGGCATCCCCGTGCGCGAGATCGCCGAGCGCATCGGCAAGCACCTCGGCCTGCCGGTCGAGTCCGTCCCGGTCGAGCAGGCGGCCGAGCACTTGGGCTGGCTGGGCCCGATCTTCGCCGCGGACATGCCGGCGTCGAGCGCGCGCACGCAGGACTTGTTCGACTGGCGCCCCACTCATCCCGGATTGCTGTCCGATTTGGACGCCGGCCACTACTTCTCCCGCTGATGGCGACGTTCGGAGCCGGCCCGGTCGGCGTGTGCCTGCCGGTCACCTTCACCAGCACTCCTTCGGCCGACGACCAGCGCACCGCCGTGCGCCGCCTGGAACGCGCCGGCTACCACGCGGCGTGGGCCAACGAGGTCATCGGCAAAGACGCCCTCGCCCAGCTGGCGGTGCTCCTCGGCGCCACCGAGTCACTGGCGTTCGGCACCTGCGTCGCCAACATCTGGGCCCGGCCGCCCCAGACCGCGCACGCAGCCGCTTCCTTCCTGGCGCAGGCTTTCCCGGGCCGGTTCACGCTCGGCCTCGGCGTCGGCTACCCGCAGCAGGCGTCGAGTGTGGACCGTCCGTTCGGGACTCCGCTGGCCACCATGCGGTCCTATGTGGAGGGTCTGGCCGCGGAAACCTCGCCACCCGCCCCGTACCCGCTCATCCTGGGCGCCAACGGCCCCAAGATGCTCACCCTCGCCGCCGACCTCGCCGACGGCGCGCTCCCCGCCGGCCTGCCTCCGCAGCACACGGCTCTCGCCCGGCGGGTCCTGGGCCCGGATAAACTCCTCGTCGTCGCGCAATCGATCGCGGACTCGTTCGAGACGGCCCGCCAAACCGTCTCGAACTGGCTCGGCCGCACCGCTTTCCGCGCAACACTCGCGGATCTCGGCTACCCGACCGAGCCCACCGACGATCTGGTCCGGACCCTCGTCGCGTTCGACGGCCCGGACCACGTCGCCGCCGCCGTCCAAGCCCACCTCGACGCCGGCGCCGACCACGTCACCCTGCTTTCCCCAGTGGGCACCGAATTCGGCCCGGGCATCGACCACCTCGTGTCGCTGGCCCCGGCGCTGCGGTGATCACAACCTCCCGGCGACGGTCTTCGCCAGCGCGGCGTAGGCGTCGAGGAACGCGTCGCTGGGAGCGCGGCGGAATGCCAGCTGGGCGATCCGGATCCGGCCGTGACTCCGTTTGGCGATGGTGACGGTGGTACTGCCTAGGGGGGTGGTGCAGTAGACGGCGTCGTCGGTGAACGGCTTGGGCTCGTCGGCGCAGCCTCGCGCCGAACCCTGGAAAGCGGCCTCCGGCGAGTCGAATCCCGGCGCATCGCCGACCCCCAGCTCCACCAAGCTGGCATGCGAATCGAGGGCGCGGTGATACGAGCAGGCGTACAGGGTGACACCGCCCTGCGTTTCGGGTTCTTGCTCGGTGCTTTCGAAGCTGTTGCCGTCGGCGAGCTCATGCTGGACTTCACCCGAGTCCAGAAACGGACACGCCGCACTGAGCCGCTCCGGCGACGCCGCCGCCACGAACGACGTCGTCGTCGATCCCTCCACTGTGGTCGCCGCACCGTCGGCGGCACACCCCGCGGCGGCGACTCCTGCAAACGCGACGGCGACCAGCCTGGTGGGCCACCGCATGCCTTTTTCCACCAGACCCGGCCTTGTGCTCATCGCCCGATCACAACCGCTCGGTGAGGCTTTTGGCCACGCTGGTGTACTGATCCGCGCGCGTCGGGTCGGGAGCCAGGTCGCCGGTCACCATCGCGATGCGCATCTCGCCATGGCTGAACTTGGCGACCGCGAGGTAGGTGTATTCGTACTGGTCGTGTTGGTAGTCGCAGTAGAACGCGTTGCCGGGGAGGAACTTCGGCGCGCCGCTGCAGATCGTGGCTGCCGTCTTCAGCGAGGTCTTCTCCGACCGTTCCCCGGGCGACGCGAAGACGACCAGGGTGCCGGCCGACTCGTGGCTGCTGGTGCGCAGGTATTCGCAGGTGTACGAAATGGCGTTGCGGTCTTTGTCCGGCGGGTCTTCGTCGGTGATCAACTCGCGATCGCCGGAGAACGCCCGCTTGTACTCCGCTGAGTCCAAGAGCGGACACGCCGCACTCAACCGCGCCGGCGACGCCGCCGCCACGAACGTCGACACCGTCGACGGCGGCGCGCTGGTCTTCGTCGTGGTAACCGGGCTGGTAGTCACCGGGCTCGACGTCACGGCAGGTCGATTTGCCGCGGTAGCCGAACACCCCGCGGCGGCCGCCACCACGAAGGCGACGGCGATGAGTCTTCTGGGCAAACGCATGTCCCGAATCCTGCCCGATCTTCGGGGAGATCCCGGTCTCGGATATCCACTCGTAATCATCCCAATTGTCCCTTTAGGGGCGCTGTAGGGTGGTCCGCGCTCCCGAGGAAACGCCTCGGCCAGGCAGAAGGCTGTGTTGATGAGGTTTGTTTCGCTGCGTTGGGACGAACGCCACCGGGCAACGGAGTTCGACGCTCAGCGCTACCTGGCGGAGCTTCCGGCCCTGGCCGGCCGGCTCCCCGCCGGAGCTCGGGCGTTCGCGCTGGACGCCGGCATTACGACTTCTACGGCACGACCTGCGTGAAGGACCTGACGATCTCTGCGGCGCTCGCCGATCCAGGAGCCAACGGGTCACTGAAGATCAGGTTCGAGCCCAACCGGTGCAAGCACGACTCGGGCTGACGATCGAGTACGGAGAACGTCACCGGCCTGTCGTTCTCCACCAAATCCACCCCGGACCTCCTCGGTGCGGTCCTCCTCGACGAGATCCTGCCGACCGACACCGGGTGTTCTCCCGAAATCGCGTTGCGGCACGGTTCCGTGACCGTCGAATGCGGGGATCTCACCGCAAAATGGGGATGACCCCGCGCCCATGAAAGGCCCGGGGTCACCCCGTCAACTCATGCCTTCGGCTTCGTCAAGCCGCATCCCGCCAACGAAAGATCCACTGTCGACCCAGCCCCGAGGCAAGCCGGAATCCCGACGGTCTGCTGTCCGTAGGACCGGCCCATGTGGACAGTGACCACACCGTTGTCGTCCACCTCGCAGGGGTTGTCCACATCGCACACCTTGCCCAAGGCGTTGGACGTGTTGTGGATGCCCACGACCTGGCCGGTGCGCGGGTCGAGCACGGGCGAGCCGGAGTCGCCGCTGCCGGGGGTGCAGTCTTCGCTGTACTGGATCGCGTTGTGCTGCGTGTATCCGCCCTCGCGGAGTTCCGGGACGATGTTCGCGGCCGAACACGCCCAGGCCTTCCGGTGTGTGCCCGAAAGCACGTCGAGCTGGTCGGCCTGCTGGGGTTCGCGAGTGCCGAGTTCGAAGACCTTCGCGCCGGCGGCGGCGAGCTGCGCGTAGGTCTTGTCCACTTGGTACAGGGCGATGTCGGTGCCGGTCATGGTGGCGTACAACAGCTTCGTGGTGCGCAGGGTCGCCTTGATCGCACCCGACGCGGACAGCACCGCGGCATCGCGGGCCTCCGTGCGCTCCGTCACCGCTGAGCCCACGGCGGGGTGGTCGCCGGCGATGCAATGGCCGTTGGTCAGCAGCAGGCCGGGGTCATCCGGACTGGCCCCGGCCTTGCGGACCAGCGATCCCGCGCACGAGCCCAGGTTGACGGCGCCCTCGAGCGTCGGGTGGCGTTCCGCGATGGTTTCGCGGACCCAGTCGGCGTACGCGCGCACGTTCGTGTAGATCCCCGGTCCGTTGTCGCCGCCGCTGACGACACCCGCCAACGTCCAAGCGCCGCCTTCCTTGACGAGCGCCGGGCCACCGGAGTCCATGTTGGTGGGGCCCACCTTGCCGTCGAGTGCGCCGATGCACAGGTCGCTGAGCGAAACCTGACAGGTCGATGTTGGCTGGACAACAGTGTCGGCCTCGAGCAGGTGGTCGGGGTAGCACTGCGGGGCGGACTGGTTGCAGGTCATCCCCCAGCCCATGATGCGCGCGCCGGTGCCCGGCGAGGGAGCCTTCGCGCTGATCTTGATCGGCGCGGCCTTCGCCGGGTGCGCCAGCTTCAGCAGCGCGATGTCCTTGCCGAAGATGTGCGGGAGGGTGCCGTTCGAACGTCGCACGAACTTCTGGACCGCGATCACCTCACCTCCGGACGTCGCGCTCACCGAGCCCAGCCGCACCGACCAGTCGTGCGGGTAACCGACCTGGGTCTCGAGATCGTTGCGCGCGCAGTGCGACGCGGTCACCACCCATTGCGGCGCGACCAGCGTCACCCCGCACACGTGCCCGTCGGGCCGCGGCGAGTCGGCCGGCCGGTTCAGCGACTCGGTGAACGGATACGCACGCGGCGATGGGACTCCGCCAACAATCGCTGATGCCGGAGCAACACCCAACGCGGTCACGGACAACGCTGCCGCCACGACGGCCAGCACACTTCGAAGTTTCAACGGGCTCCCTCTCACCTGTGGATCACAGCACCCGCTCAGACTCCTCACCCTGTGTGCGCACACCTCGACCGGAACGTCACGATCCTGTGACAGCGCCCGCTGTCGCTTTACGACCACGCTAGCCCGGCGCCCACGGCAGCACGGCTCCGTAGCGGATCAGCTGGCCGTAGTGATCGGGGTCCGTGGGGGAAAGGGCGAGGTCGAGGAGCGGCACCGCCGCCGCGGCCGGAGTGGGGGCCGTGCTGACGTCCCACCAGAGCGCCGACGTCGGCGTGTTCATCATCCCCGGACAAACCGCCGCGAGCAGGATCCCGCGTTCCGCGTCGCTCACGCGGCGCAGCGCGGCGAGCGCACGCACGGCCGCCACCTGCCCGATCTTCGACGGGATGTTCACGAACCCGGGCCACGCACCGGCGCGGGCGCTGCCGTCCGCGACCGCGTCGCGCCAGTTCGCGACGGCCTTGTCGACGTCGTCCAGCGAGGCCAGGCCGTCGAAGCGATCGTGCAGGGCGGGCGCCAGGTAGTGCAGCGTGCCGAGCGAGCTGGCGACGACGAGCAGCTTGCCGCCGTCCCGCAGCAGCGGGGCGAACGCCCGCAGCAACCTCGTCGTACCGAAGTTGTTGACGTCCGTGTAGGGGCCCACGATCTCCCGCGGGTCGTCGTCGGGACCGACGCGCATCACGGCGTTGCCGAACACGACGTCGACCCCACCGTGGCGATCGCTCAGCACCTTGGCGAGCCGGGTGACGGACGCGAGATCGGCCACGTCGAGCAGTTCACCTCTGACTGTCGCCCCGCCCGCCGGCAGCGACTCCACGGCCTCACCGACCCGGCCGAGATGCCGTCCCGTGAGGTAAATAGTGTCCTGAGTGGACAGACGCTGCGCGAGCCCCTCGACGAGCGCTAGGCCCAGCCCTTGTGTGGCTCCGGTGACCAGTGCGACGGTCACGCTCGCACCAGGGCTTCCGTGAGCTCCCACAGCCGCGCGGCGCCATCGGGGTCGAGGGCATAGCGCGCGACTCCGTGCAACTGCGGTGCGTCCCCGCGCCGGTCGATGGTCGGCGTCTCCGTGCAGTCCACAAAGTACCGGCCGCCGATGCCCTCCAGCAGCGGTGACGTGGCGACCAGGACCGACGTCGCCGCACCCTGCTCCGGGGTCTTCATCAGTTCGGGAGGGACAGTTCCGCTGCCGCGGCCGCTCGTGTGGCGCTGCAGGTTGGTGAAGATCCCGCCCGGCATGACGGCGTTCGCCGTGATGCCGTCCCGAGCCCAGCGACGAGTGGCCTCGACGGCGAACAGCACGTTGGCCGTTTTGGACTGTCCATAAGCGAGCCACGGATCGTAGCGGCGGAAGGCGAAGTTCACGTCGTCGAACACCACCGGCGAGAGCTGGTGCCCGCTTGAGCTCACCACGACGACACGCGCCGAGCCGCCTGCGGCCAGCGCGGGGTGCAGTCCGGTGGCGAGCAGGAAGTGCCCGATGTGGTTGGTCGCGAACTGCCACTCCCACCCCTGCTCGGTGTACTGCTCGGGGCTCGCCATCACGCCGGCGTTGGCGACGAGGACGTGCAGCGGACCGTCCCAAGTGGACGTGAAGGCGGCGATCGAGGCGGGGTCGGTGAGGTCCAACTTCGCGACGCGCACCGCAGTGCTGCCGATGCTCGCGGCGATGTCCTTCGCCGTGCGTTCGCCGGCGGCGACGTCGCGGACGGCCAGGGTCACCTCGGCGCCGGTCGAGGCCAAGGCGCGGGCGGTCTCCACGCCGATCCCGGACGACGCCCCGGTCACCACCGCACGTCGCCCGCTGAGGTCGATGCCTTCGGCCACCTCCGCCGCTGTGCTGGCGAATCCGAAGGGAGTCTGGATCAAGGTCATACTTTCACGCTAAACAGCCACAGGGCATGCTGCCAGCGAAAGTTCGTCAAGTCTGGTATGCGTAACCATCATGGCTTTCACCGACGCGTCGCTCACCGCGCTGCGGGTGTTCCGTGAGGTGGCCGAGCGGGGCTCGTTCACCGCCGCGGCCGCCGCTCTCGGCTACACGCAGTCCGCCGTCTCCCGCCAGATCGCGTCACTGGAGCGCGCCGCGGGCACCCCGCTCGTCGAACGCCGCCACGACGGCGTGCGTCTCACACCCGCCGGACGGCTGGTCGTGCGCCGCGCCGCCACCGTCGTCGACGAGGTGGACGCCGCGGCGCGCGCGCTCGTGGGCCCGCCCCCCCGTCTCGGCCGGGGGCCGCGGGGGA